>JBDTNM010000155.1:0-7474 GCA_039933735.1 bacterium
TTTGAGGTTAACGGTGCCTGTGAAGCAAATAATGACAACGGCCTGTCGAACCCGCGAAATGCCATAGCACAGGTGGACACGTCGCGATGGATCAACCTCATCGATTACTAGTCGTCGCTCCAAGACGCAGACCTCGCGGCGCCCATCGTTCTCTGTGAAGGTCAGTTCCACAGGCATCTCTAGGTCCATCGTTGGGTCGGAGGGCGCAATCCGATACGCACTCAGGTTCGGGTTGTCTTTGACTCGCCTGATGGCCTCGGCGTTCAAGCCGCCTGTGGAGTACAACGTCGCCCGGCGAATCTCCCGCGTGCGCGACAGGAACGAGAGCTTGCCCTCAATGCTGTCCACCCAGCCTTGGTCGGCGGGACGACTCCTATCTCGGGCTTCGACCATCCTCTCCCAGAAGTCCTCGCCCTCGTAGACCACTATCGCGTCCAGTTGCCGCCGGGACCGGTATCCGGGAACAACTGCGCGAGCGTCGCTCAGATACGAGATTGGTGCGTCAGCAACTCCAAAGCCAGTTGCGTAGAGTTCAACGCCCAATGCCACGATCTCGATCAGGCGATCCTGTGTGAGGCGGCGTCCTTGAGGCGATTTCCTGCCAGGTCGTTGGGGTCGCTTTGCTGTCAAAACTGCTGTCAAGGCACTGGAGGCGACTCTAACGGGACCCCGTTATTGTCGCCTCCAGATTCGGATTCTTGGTGGAGCTGGAGGGATTCGAACCCTCTACCTCAACACTGCCAGTGTTGCGCTCTCCCGATTGAGCTACAGCCCCGGATAACTAGCCGATGGTACCAGCAGCCCAGTTTGCGGCCAAACGGGGAAGGCTCTACTTCCGGGTGCGGGGATCGAGTGCGTCGCGCAGGCCGTCGCCGAGGAATGTGAAGCAGAGCATGAGCACTGCAACCATCAAGGCGGGCCATACGACGAGCCAGTTGTTGACGAAGAGGTTCGAGTAGCCATCACCCATGAGGGCGCCGAGGCTGGTGTACGGCGACGGGACGCCAAGGCCGATGAACCCGAGCGCGCCTTCCGCGAAGATGGCGAGCGGGATACCGAAGGTAACGGCGACGATGACCGTGCTGAGCGTGTTCGGGAGCATGTGGGATCGGACGATGCGCCACGGACTGGCTCCGATTGAGCGTGCGGCGAGTACGTAGTCCTGGTTCTTAATGGAGAGCATCTGTCCGCGGACGAGGCGGGCGACCGTGACCCAGCTAACCAGGGAAATGGCGAGGATGGTGCCGAGGATGGCCGATGGGAGCCCAGGGATCTGTGGGTCGCCGGTACCGATGACAGGCCAGCTGCGGCCGAACAAAACCTGGCGCAATAGGATGATCGCGAGGAGGTCCGGGAAGGCGTAGGCGAGGTCGGTCACCCACATGAGGGCTGTGTCTGTGACTTTACCGCCGAGGGCGGCGCCCATGCCGATGGTGATGCCGACGATGAGTACGACGATCTGGGTGCCGACGCCGATCTTGAGCGAGAAAAGCGTGCCGTACATGAGCCGTGCCCACATATCGCGGCCGAGGATATCGGTGCCAAGCCAGTAGGTAGAACTCGGGCCCTGGTTGACGATGAGGTACTGCTGTTGGGTTGCGCTGTGGCGTTCAACGAGCGGTACGAACTGCGCGGTGATGGCAACCACCGTGATCACAATCAGGATGATCGCCGAGGCGAAGGCGAGGCGGTTACGGATGAGGCGGCGGAGGGCCATCTCCCAGAGGCCGCGCTGCTTGTTCGCGATCTGGTCTTTGGTGAAGTCGAACGGCTGAAGGATGGTTTCGGTCGTCATAAAGTGTTCCTACCTACAGCCTGATTCTTGGGTCGGCGACGGCATATAAGAGGTCAACGACAAGGTTCATTACGGCGATGATGGCGGCGTAGAAGAGGGTGACGCCCATGATTACGCCGTAATCGCGGATGAGCACCGACGAGACGAACGTGTTCCCGAGGCCGGGGATAGCGAACGCGTTTTCGATAATGAACGAGCCGGTGATGAGACCTGCGAATATCGGCCCGAGGATTGTGAGGACCGGGATCATGGCGTTTTTCACGGCGTGGCGGACGATGACGGAGAACTCTTTGACGCCCTTTGCGCGCGCGGTCCGAATGTAGTCCTGGCGCAGAATGTCGAGCATCGAAGCTCGGGCGATACGGGCGATGAACGCGCCGGGCAGCATCCCGAGGGCGACGGTGGGCAGCACCATCTTTTTGTAGTTCCAGAGTTCCCAGCCCAAGACGTCGAACCAGTTCAGTTTGAGCGCGAACAGGATCACCAGGAATGGCGCGAGGATGAAGCTGGGTAAGGCGGCGCCGCCAGTGGCTATAAAGACACCCACGTAGTCGCCGATGCCATTCTGGTTGATGGCCGAGAGAACACCCAGGGTGATGCCGAGAAGAATCGCGAAGAGAAAGGCGCAGATGCCCAGTTCAAGGGAAACGCCGAACTTCTCCTGGATAATGTCTCGGACGGGCCGATCATTCGACGAGATCGAGAGGCCGAGGTCGAGATGGACCGTGTTTGAAATAAAATGCACGTACTGCTCACCGAGCGAGCCATCGAGGTTGTATTTCTCGTTCAGGCGCTGACGGGTGGCGTCGGACATAGGCTTGTCCGAATCGAACGGACCGCCCTTGACCGAGTGCATAAGGAAAAACGTGACTGTCGCTACCGCGAACAGCAGCGGGAAGATCAGAATGATTCGCCGAATGGCGTAAGCGACCATAGTTTGGCTACCTGAAGGAACCGTGATGGGGCACCCGAGGACGCCCCATTGCGGATTCGAAGGCCTTCAAACGAAGAACAGCGCCGGCGAACCGGCGCTGTCCTTGCGTAACGAGGGTTACTTCTTGGTGGTCGTCCAGAGCTCGACGCTGGTATCGCCGGGCACCTGCTTGTCGTCGGCCTTTTTATTCTCGACCATGCCCTTGATGTAGGGCTTGACCACAGAATGGTTGCCGACCTGCCACATCGGAGCGATGCCGCAGACGTTTTCGACAATCAGCTTTTCCGTATCGCGATACTGCTGGCGACGCTCTTCGTCCTTCTGGTTGAACTTAGCCTTGGCGATGACGTCGTCGATCGCTTTGAGCGAGCAGCTCTGCTTGTTGATCGAACCACCGGTCTCATAGAGGCCGAGGATCCAGTTTTCCGGGTCCGGGTAGTCTTCGCCCCAGCCGCCGAGCACGATCTGGAAGTCACCACTGTTGAACCGCGAGGAGCGGCTCTTCGAGTCGGTGTATTCGAGATTGATGTCGATGTTGAGGTACTTCTTCCATTCGGACTGGAGGAATTCGCCGATGGCCTTGTTCGTGGCCGAATCGGTCTGGAGGACGGTGAGCTTCGGGAAGCCGGCGCCGTTGTCGTAGCCAGCCTTCTTCAGGTTGTCCTTCGCCTTGGCCGGGTCGAACCCGATCGCGGCATCGAACACGCCGGCCTTGTTGCCTGAGCGGTCCGGCGGCATCCAGTTGGTCGACGGGATGTTGGCGCCATTGAGGACGTTGTCGTTCAAGGTCTTGCGGTCGGTGGCCTGAGAGAGCGCGAGGCGCACTTCAAGCTTCGAAAGAGTCGGGTCCTTCAGGTTCGGTTCGATACCGGTGGTACGCGTTGCTGCGTAGTCGGTGAGTTCCTTGCCCAGGGTGGGGTCCGCCTTCACGGCCTTGAGCTGAGTTGACGGGACGGCGGTGGCGTCGATTTCGCCGGCGCGGTAGGCGTTAAGAGCCACGGCCGCGTCATCGATGTAGCGAAGGACGATCTTCTCAACCTGGGCCTTCTGGCCACCAGCGTAGAGATCGTTCGGCACTACTTCCATCTTGTCCTTCTCGGTGTAGGCCGAGGGCTTGAATGGGCCGTTGTAGACGTTGTCCAGCGGGGCCGGCCACTTCGCATCGACGGTCGCAAGCTTGTGCTTCGGCGCCGGCATGGTGGGCCAGAGGGCCAGGAGGATGGTGAACGTCGGCTGCGGGTCCGTCAGCTTGAATTCGAGGGTGTTGGCATCAATTGCCTTTACGCCCATCGCCTTCTGCAGCGCGGTCTTCTCTTCAGCCGTCTTCTTGGCAGAGCCGTAGTAGTCATCGCAACCGACGATTGCGGTCAGGATGTACTCATAGTGGCCGGCATTGTCCGGGTTGCAGGTTCGCTGCACGCCGAGGACGAAGTCGTTGGCATCGAGCGGCTGTCCGTCGGACCATTTGAGGTCCTTCTTGACTTTGACCGTGTAGGTCTTGCCGTCGGCGGAAACGGTAGGCATGCCATCGGCCATGGAAGGCTGAGGCTTGCTGTCCTTGTCCAGTTGGTACAGACCGCGCCAGACCATGAAGAAGTGTTCAATGTCCTGGTTGAAGTCCGAGAAGTGAGGATCCCAGCTTTCAAACTGGATCGTGCGGATGGTGATGGTGCCCGAAGGCTTGGCGACCGCGGTAGGAGCTGTAGTGCTTCCTCCGCTCGTGGGTGAGGCGCTGGTGCCGCCCGAATCGTCGTCATCATCACCGCATGCAGCGGCGAATGCCATGACGGCGAAGATGGCGAACATGCTTAGCAGCAACTGCCATTTGCTTTTGGTCATCGGTAGTGGTTCCCTCCTCTATTCGATTAACCGACCGGTAAGGTGCTGGCCTATGCGCTTAAAGTCAACAATTCTTTACGGCGCAGGACCCGGGGTTCACACGCACTTAATCCCCTGCACCTCCTGTGCCAGCCGACCTTTTCGGCGGCGTGGCGATCCGGCTTCCGCCGATGGTACGCCCAATCTGCGAACTATGGATGTCTTGGACAAGCGCATGGCTCAGACCGGCGGCGTTTTGGCCACGAGAATCGGTGCGCGTCGCGGGCCGTGTCACTACGCAGAACCTGCCCTACGCTGAGGTTTCGAATCGATTCTGACGGTCGCCGAAAGAGAGTCTCCATGAATCGTGTGCTCGCCATTGTCAGCGTTTTGGGCCGCGATCAGAAGGGCGTCGTCGCGCGGATAAGCACCTACATCGCCGAACACGACATCAACATCGAGGACATTGAGCAGCGCGTCGTGCGTGGCCAGTTCCTGATGGACATGCTGGTCGATATCACGGATGCCTCGGTGTCGTTGGATGAGTTGGTCACGGGCCTGCTCGCCATCGGCAATGAAATCGGTATGGAGATCCGTGTGACGTTGCATAACGAGAAGGAACGCCGGCGAATCGGCGTGCTCGTCAGCAAGGAGGCGCATTGCCTCGAGCAATTGATTGCGGATTCGCGAGCCGGCCTGCTCCACGGCGAACTCTCCGTCGTCATCGGCAACCACGAGTCACTTCGCTCGGTCGCTGAGGCGGCTGGTGTTCCCTTCGAATGGATGCCGAGCGATGACAAGCCCGCGCATGAAGCTTTCGTGCTGGAAAAGCTCCAGGCTGTTTCCGCCGACGTGGTTGTCCTGGCGCGCTATATGCAGATTCTGACATCGACGCTCTGCCAGCCGTTCGCGGGCCGGATCATCAACATTCATCCGTCGCTATTGCCGTACTTTCCCGGAGCGAATCCGTATCGGCGTGCCTGGGAAGATGGAGTGCGGGTAACGGGCTGCACGGCCCACTTCGTAACAGAGGAACTCGATGCGGGGCCGATCATTCTCCAGGACGTCTTCCATATCGAGGTCGGCGTTGATTCGGTTGATGATGTCAGGACGAAGGGCCGCGCACTTGAAGGCATCGTGCTGAGCAAGGCGCTGCAACTCTACCTGAACAACGAAGTCGTGGTGATCAACGGAAAAGTCGTGTTTAAACCGGGGATGCGGACGCTGTTGAGGGACTTCGGCGGATCGGAACAGCCAGTTCGCTAGCCAGTTTCCAGGCCATGCGCGTGCCGGGGATGCGGCCGCGGTAGACATCGACAACGTGTTCGGGGCAGGCGTGGACGACAACGTGCTGCTGGCTTCCGTCTACGTCGAAGCTGTCGATAGCGGCGCTGATGATCGCCGGCGAATCGGTCATGACGCCCACGGTGCCGGTGGCGGCCTGAGGGGCCAGGCCGAGGTGCTCGCAGATTGCACAGACGGACATTCGGGCACCTCCGGAGTCACCCGAGACTAGCACCGTCGACAGCCATAATGTTCGTGCAAAGGTGAAGGGTCAGCGTGCTGTGTGCCCTGAATCACACGTTGTGGTTGGCCAGAATCGCCCGCGTTCTGCGATGGCGGTAGCGGAACATCGTCAGGAGCAACGGCCGCACGGTGTAGAACTCCACGAATTCGCCAACGACAGTCGGAAGCAGGCGGAAAGAGACGACATCGGTGAGCGTGGCCCTGCCGCGTGCGACATCGCGGAATTGATGCTGGTGGCGCCAGCGGCGGAACGGACCTTTCGTCTGGATGTCTTCCGTGAGCAGACCGGGAATGATGCGCACGACCTTCGCCGTCCAGGTCGAGCCAAATGCTGGCCAGCCCACTCTGAGCAGTTGCTCATCGCCGACTTCCGAGGCTTTCGGAGGGCTAAGCAAGCGAAATGGCGGGAACGGCGGAGTGATGACGGGGAGGTTGGCGACATCGGCGTGAAAATCGAAGAGGGCCTCGGCGGTGGTAGCCATTTCGCTGGAATAGCTCAGGGATGTCACAAGATTGCTCTCTTTCCAAGGTGTTCGGCTGCGTCCCGATAGGCGTTGATTCCGGAGAGGGCGGTGCCGACAGTGCCCTGGCCGGGGAACACGTGATCGCCCGCCAAATAGAGGCCGCGCCGAGGTCGATGGCCGGGGGCGCGCAAGGCTACGACAGAACGTCGCTGGACGATTCCTCCAACGAAGCCGCCGGGCCGGCTCGTGTACCGCTCAAAGGTCCGCGGGGTCGCGGAGCGCAAGAGCAAGACTCGCGCACGCACGTCCGGGATGACCTTTTCGACATCGGTCAGCATCTCTTGCTCAAGGTTTCGACGGGTGGCTTCGTATGCGTTCGAGTTCGACTTCCAAATGTTCGGATCGACATGGCGAGAGACTGAGACGGACCATTGCTGGCGGTGGACTTTGGCCGAGGGGAAGACACTCACGAATGAACTCCCATGGGTACTGTCGGGGCCAATGACCTGATGATATGGGCGGATCGGGAGAAGGCCCGTCGCTTCGATGCCAACGTGCAGGACGAACGCTCCCCAGGCGGTTCCAGGGGCCGGCAATTGCGGACGTTGGCCGAGCAGCATTTCGAGGGCGGCCGGCGGTACATTGGCGACCACAGTCCGCGCGAAGACGTTCGTGCCGTCGGAAAGTTCAGCAATCCAGCCCTTGCCGTCCCTGTGGAGGCGTTCGACACCGAGCCCGAAATCCACCCGCCCACCGTCTCGCCGGACGGAACGGACGAGCAGCATAGCGAGCCTTGCGGTGCCACCTTCAACGTGCTGACAGCCGCGGCGGTAGAGGTCGAGGGCGATGGCGCCCTGGACGGCGCTGCACTCCTTCGCGGTAGCGCCGGTGGCGTCCATCAGCAGGCTGTCGATCATCGCTTCGATTGCGGGCTCG
>JBDTNM010000156.1:0-7464 GCA_039933735.1 bacterium
GGACGCGAAGTACAGCGCCGCGCCCACAATCTCGTCGGGCTCGCCGCCGCGTTGCAGCGGGATGGTCGTCTTCGCCCGCTGAGCGAACTCCTCCAGGTCCCATGCCTTCGAGATGTCCGTCAGGAATGGTCCCGGAATGATGCAGTTCACCCGCACCTTGGGTGCGAAGTGCTTGGCGAAGCCCACGGTCATCGCGTTCACACCGGCCTTTGCGGCGGCATAGGTGATGACGTTCGCCCCGGGGTGCTGGGACGCCGTGCTCGAAACCATGATGATCGAGCCACCGTCGCCCGCGACCATGCGGGTGCCAACAATCGCAGAAAGCCGGAACGGGCCTTTGAGGTTCACGTCGAGGACTTTGTCGTAGAGCGCTTCGGTCACGTTGTTCACGTGGTCGTAGATCGGCGACATGCCGGCGTTGTTCACGAGGACATCGACCTTGCCGAATTCCGCGTAGGCGGTTTCTGCCAATCGCTCAACCTGGTCCCATTCGCCCACATGACAAGCTACCGGGAGGGCCTTCCGGCCGGTCCGGCTACGGACTTCGGCGGCCAGTTCTTCGCACGAATCCAGCTTCCGGCTGGCGATGATCACATCGGCGCCGGCTTCCGCAAACGCAAGGATCATGGAACGCCCAAGCCCGCGGCTTCCGCCCGTAACCAGCGCGACCTTTCCGGTCATGTCGAATCGATTGGTCATGTCCCGAACCTCCAGATCTGTGGCCGGAGTCTAGGGCATGGTCGAACTCGGCGCCGAATCCCGGGACCCGTCCATTAGCCGACAAGGCTCCAGGGAGATGCCGGCGCCTCGGCGAACTGCTGAATGCGGTTACGGCCCGCGCGTTTGGCATCGTAGAGGGCCATATCGGCTTCCTTGATCAGCCAGTCTGGGGTCGCCTGGCCATCCTTGCGATAGGCGTTCACTCCCGCGCTGATCGTCACCGAGATCTTCTTCCCCTCGGCGATCATTACTGTCGCCTCGACTGACGCCCGGACTCGTTCCGCCAGTTCGAGAGCGCCCTCCATCGGCGTCGCGGGAAGGACCACAACGAACTCCTCGCCGCCGTATCGCGCGCAAAGGTCCGCTTCCCGCGCCGTCTGCGTGAGGACCTTCGCCACGTTGCGCAGGACCTGGTCGCCGACCGGGTGGCCGTAGGTGTCGTTCACCGCCTTGAAATGATCAATGTCCAGCATGACCACGCTCAGCGGCGTCCCATAGCGAGACGAAATCCTGAACTGCTCGGTGAGGTACTCCTCCAGGTGACGGCGATTCGCGAGCCCCGTGAGGCCGTCGGTCGATGCCTCCACGGTCAGTCGGTCGCGTTCCGCATGCAGGTGAGCGTTCTCGCGCTCGGTTTCGAGGGTGAGTTGGAGCAGCGCTTCGTGAGCTCGCGTGAGCACGGTTTCGGCCGAAACGCCGGCGTCCGGCACGTCGAGCATGCTGCCAAGTACGCTCGCGTCTTCGATGACTCTCGCAATCAGCAGGTCCGCATCATCGGACTGAATGCCGAAGAGTTGCTGGCAATCCCACCGAAAGCGCGTCAACGCTCCGGCCGGATCGTGGCCGAGGGTCAGGTCGGCGCCCGCATCGGCGGTTGCGACGCAGCGGACGATATCTCGAAAGTCGTGGTCAGCGCTATCGGGCCGGGGGAACATCCGAATCGCCATCACAAGCGCCTCAGGTAGGTTCCACTTCTCTGCAAGAGCCGCTCCCGCCTCAGCGTGGTCGAACCCGAAGCGTTCTCGCTCCAGCGTTCGAAGGTAGGCCAGGTCTCCGCCGGCTTCTTCGCTCAACGCCCGGTATGCCGGGCCGAGCGCCTGGTCCATCGCGACAACGCCAATCAGGTGCAACAGGCCACCAAGAAATGCCTCATCCGCGCAGGCGTAGCCAGCCCGAGTCGCGACAGTTCGCGCTCCGGCGGCCGCGAGGAGGCTTCGCTGCCAGATGGCCGTGTGGTCCACGCCCTTGCGGGTCTGTCGGCGCATGTCCCCCACGAGCGAGAAGCCGAGCGCCAGTGTTTTCACACTGCGAAGGCCGAGGACCATCACTGCATCGCGCATCTTTTTCACGGACCGCGGCCGGCCATAGAAGCCGGAGTTCGCCGTCTTCAGAACGCGTGCCGCCAGCGCCGGATCGTGGCTGATCGTGTCGGCGAGGACGTCGATGTCCAGGTCCTCGCGTTGGACGAGGGCGATGATCTGGACCGCGACCGCCGGGATAGTGGGCAGACTCGCGGATTCCATGAGTTCGCTCAGTGACGGCGTTCCCTGCATTCGTTTCCTCGAAAGAGACTCTGCGCTCGCCGTTCGTTCGCGCGGAATCGTTACTTCTCCGGAGTTATCGGCAACCCGCCGCAGAAGTTGACGGGTATTTACAGCCGTCTTCTCAGGAAAATCCCTAGGCCGTCACTTCACTATCGAAGCCGATTCATGAACGCTCGTAGGCTTCGGCCCGTTTCAGCGCGGCCAATAGGGCGACCGAAAGCGCCCTCGCAGATTCGAGGGTGAGCTCGACGGACACCCGTTCGCCGAGCCCGGCAGCGGGATTCACGAAGTCGATGTTGAGCGCGTGCTCAATGTCGACATGGAACGGATGGTCGTAACTGACCGATGCCTCAGTCAGATTGAACCACCCCGCGAGCCCCTTGCCGCTCCCGGCGATGCCTGCTTTTTCGACAATGTTCGCGCACATCGCGTCAGCTCCCCAGGGTGCGCCCGAAGAAGTCGAGCACTTTCTTCCAACCATCGACGGCCTGTTCGGCCCGGTACGCCTGGGGCCGGTCGTAGTAGAAGAAGCCGTGTCCAGCCCCGTCGTAACGGTGGAACTCGTAGTTCTTACCGTGTTCCTTCAGTGCCGCCTCGTGAACATTCACCTGTTCCGGGGTTGGGGCGCGGTCATCGTTCCCGAACAAGCCAAGGATCGGGCAGGAAAGGTCCTTCGTATAGTCGACGGGCGAAACCGGCCGCATCTCATTCAGGTCTTCGGGCTTCATCACCACACCGCCGCCCCAGAGGTCGACGACGGCATCGAACCCCTGCGAGCAACTGGCGGCGAGCACCGCATGTCGCCCCCCGGAGCAAGTGCCGATGACGCCGACCTTGCCGCTGGCGTTCGCCTGGGAACGGAGGAAATCGCGCGCGCCCGCCGCGTCACCGACGACCTGCGGGTCCGGCACGCCGCCCATTCCGCGAATCTTTACGGCCACGTCTTCCGGTGCTCCGTGGTCAACCCGGCAGTAGAGATCGGGGGCGATGGCGGCGTACCCGTGGTACGCCAGCTTGCGGGTGACTTCCTTGGACCACTCGTCCCAGCCCGGGAAGTGGTGAAGCCAGACGACGCCCGGGAACGGCCCGGGGCCTGTCGGTCGGGCGTAGTACGCATGAATCATGTCGCCGTCTTGACCAGGGATGGTGATGGTCTCGGCGACCATGCCTTCGTATTTGTCGGTGGTGGTTGGCACAGAAACTCCGCGGCAGGTGATAACGCCGAATTCTACAGGCCAAACTTCACGTTTGCGTGAACGTTGTCAGACGAACTCGATCGCGCCGATCCGCCCGTCGGCGGTGCGGTCGATGGCAATATCGCCAGTCATCACCCGGTCGTCCGGAGTCAGCATCACCGTCCGCTCGAACTTCGCTCGATCGCGTCGAGCCGGGTCCGGATGATCGTCACCGAAGAAGTGATAACCGCAGACTCGATCGTCGCAGCAGTTGTTTCGTCGAGCGAAGTGACACTGCGCCAGTTCTTCCACGAGCGAGAGGTCGTCGAAAAATTGTGCGCGGGCCAGGCGGATGATTGACGTGGCGTCGAATGCCTCCCACGGCCATTCAGGCTTCTTCGCTCGTCGTTCGCCGCGTACCACGCATAGAGCTTACTGCGTGCTCGAGGCTTTCGAACGGCAAACTGAACTCGACGCTCTCGATGCGACGGTTCTTCCCAATCCTCACGCTTGCGTGAACGTTGTCAGACGAACTCGAATGTGACGCTTCCGATTTCGTCGCCCCTGAGCACCCGCACGACGATCACGCCTCCATCGCGCTCGTTGTCCAGGAAGACATTCTTCTTGTGTTGCCAGGTGCTACCAGGCTGATTGGCGTGGGCGTTGTCGACGAAGTGATAACCGCAAACCTTCGGCGCACAACAGCTGTTGGCGCGGGCGAACGTGCATGCGGCCAACGCTAACTGGAGCCACTTCTTCCGCGGGCATTGCGTTTTCGCGAGTTCAACAAGCCAGGACGGGTCGTAAGGAAGCCAGGGAGAATCGTTCGAAGACAAAAGTTGGCGCTGCGCTGAGCCGGCAGCCGAGCAGTGAGTTGCGTCAATCGTACATGAATCCTATGCATCAAGCGGTCCGAATCCTTCAACGCTGGCAATACATAGCACCACGATGTATCGTGCCTCTATGCAAACGCTCAAAGACCCTCGAATCGCGAAGGACCTCGTGGCGGCTTCGGCAACACCGCTCGTTCTTGCCATCCTCGATGACTCCGAAAGCTACGGATACGCCATCCTCAAGCGCATCGACGAGCTTTCCGGCGGCGCAATGGAGTGGACCGATGGGATGCTCTATCCGCTGCTTCATCGCCTGGACCGCCTGGGCTACGTCGAAGCCAAATGGGACGCTGAGCCGGGTGGCCGCCGGCGCCGGTACTACACCATCACCGCCGCCGGGCGAGAGGCACTGACCGAACAGCGCCGCCAGTGGGAGATCGTCTCAGGGGCACTGAACAACGCCTGGCGCTCGTTTCAGTCATCGAACGCGATTCCCAGCGCGGCTGGAGCATGAATATGGAAGCGACCTTCGAACCCGGGATCGAGACGCAAATCCGCGAATGGCGCACGTACCTCCTCCGGCGCAAGACCATCCAGCCGACTGACGTGGACGAACTGGAAGACCACCTTCGCAGCGAGATGAACGAACTCGGCGCTGTCGGGCTCAGCGGCGACGAATCCTTCCTCGTGGCCATCAAGCGCATGGGCGGCCTCAACGAACTCTCGCGAGAGTTCGCGCGTGAGCGGTCGAGCCGGCTCTGGAAGCAGCTGGTGCTCGCTGGCGGCTCGGCCCGGGAACGTTCCCGGGAGCTATACGCCGAACTGCTGGTTACCACCCTCATCGCGCTCGCCGCGGCACTCGCCTTCAAGGCTCCTGCGGCCTTCGGATACAACCCGTTCAGGGACTCCAGCGGCGGCGGCTCCGTTGTCGACGCGGCGACGTCGTTCTACCTCCGCAACGCGTCGCTGATCGCATTGCCATTCCTCGTCGGCTACCTCGCCTGGCAGCGGCGCCTTCCGCTCAAACGTCTAGCAATGCTCGCCCTCCCGTTTGTGGTCGCCGCGGTCCTCGTCAACACATTTCCGTTCGACCGCGGCGGCGACACCGAACTTCTCGTCGCGATCCACGTTCCGATCGTCCTGTGGCTGGTAGCTGGTGTCACTTATCTGGGGGGTGAGTGGCGTGCCGGCACATCGCGCATGGAGTTCATCCGCTTCACGGGCGAATGGTTCATCTACTACGCACTCATTGCGTTCGGCGGCGGAGTGCTGTGCGCCCTCACCCTCGGTGTGTTCGAGGCCATCGGCATCGATGCCCAGGTATTCATCAGTTCCTGGGTGCTGCCTTGCGGGGCCGTCGGCGCTGTGGTTGTAGTTGCATGGCTCGTCGAAGCCAAGCAGAGCGTCATCGAAAACATGGCCCCGGTCCTGACCGGCGTCTTCACGCCGCTCTTCGCGCTCATGCTCGTTTCGGCGATCGTCGGTATGGCCGTCACCGGCAACTTCATCCAGGCCGACCGGGACGTCCTCATTCTGTTCGACGTCCTGCTCGTTTTGGTAGTCGGGCTCGTGCTCTATTCGATCTCAGCTCGCGACGCCGCCGCGACCCCGACGCTCCTTGACGCGGTGCAACTCGTCCTTGTCGCGAGCGCCCTGCTGATCGATCTCTTCGCGCTTACGTCGATGCTTAGTCGCATCTCGGACTTTGGCTTCACCCCGAATCGCGCAGCCGGCCTCGGGCTAAACCTCGTCCTGCTCGTGAACCTCGGCTGGACCGCCTGGCTGGAATTCGCCTTCATCCGGGGCAAGCGCCCGTTCGCCAACCTCGAGCGCTGGCAAACGGCGTATGTGCCGGTCTACGCCGCCTGGGCGGTGGCCGTGGTGGTCATCTTCCCGCCAGCGTTCGGGTTCTCGTAGACCGGGCCGTACACGGCGAAGGCCCGCATCTCGGCGGGCCTTCGCGAAATTGTTCTAAGCGGGCGTTCGAACGTGCTCCGCCGTGGTGATGATGCCGGTTGCTCGCGGGAGGAGCTGCACCCCGGGGTGAACGATGATCGACGCATTCGCTCACTCACTACAGGCAGTCGATCCCGGCGCATCTGTCAGTCAGACACTGGACGAAACTGGACCATTGCGCGGTTCACGGCCACCACGTCGGTCGGGGTGACCAGGTGACCTTTCGGGATACGGAGGGCGAGCGCCTTTGGCGATGTGCCTGCGTCAATCACCCGGTTCAGGGCATCGGCAACCTGAGTCGGATCGGTAATGAGCCTGCCGGTGAGCAGTCGCGGTTGATTCAAGTGGCGCACCGATGCGAGTGCCGAGCCGCTGAAGTTCACGCGCCAGGGAGCTGGCGTGAACACCACCCGCGTGCCTTCGAGCGAGTGCCAACCAACGACCACTGAAATGGGACGGCCACTGCGTCGGCCGGAGAAGCTGACGACAGCCAGGGGTTGTATCGCCTTCGCCAACGGCGTGCGCAGTGCCACTTTCAGGAAGATGTTGCTCATCTTCACGAACAGCTTCGGCGGCTGGGCGTTGGTAACGTGGTCGACCGCGATGGCTGGAGATGCCATCAACGGGCGACCTGCGCGCGAACCGCTTCGTCCACCGTCGACGGCTGCGTGTCCACCGGTTCGAGGTAGAGCCGGGCGGATTGTGCGACGTCATCCTGCACGTTGAAGACGATCACGCCGCGCATGTGATGGGTCGTGCCATCTCGACGTGTGCCGGTCATTTCCCATTCGGTGCAGGCAGTGTCGCCCTCGACGGCGCTTACAACGACCGTCGCAGTCAGGTCTGGAACAAAGGCAAAGATCTGCTCCCAGTTTCGCCTCACCTGATCGCGTCCGCGGAACCCCCTGGTTGGATGAACGGGCGTCTCGTTGAGGTAGTCGACCGCGAAACATTCCCCCAGTGCATCGAGATCGTGATCATTTGTTGCCTTTGCCAGTCTTTCAACCAGGGCCTGCGTACTGCTTCCGTGCATCTCTAATCTCCGGGTAACCGTTTGGCAATTTGATTCTAGTCTACTAGAATGAACGTCAACATGACCCTTCCGACCAACGATGTCAAGCCAAAGCGTCCCTACGATGTCCGTAACCGCACCGCCCGGGCGCAGCAGACGCAGGAACGAATACTCAACGCGGCAGAGCAGCGCTTTCTCCGTGACGGCTTCCCGGCGACGACCAT
>JBDTNM010000157.1:0-7446 GCA_039933735.1 bacterium
GAGCGTTCCTATCCGATGCATTGAGCGTGACGTAAGCGAAGAACTGACGACTACGGGATTTTTGTGCCGCTCCGAATCCAGAAGGTGACTTCGACGGAGTTCGCGCGAAGACCGGGTCAATCGTTTGTCAAAGACGATCAGGCCGCATCGAAGCGGGAGTTCTGAGCCAGCGCCGAATCTATTCGGCGGCGAACCTCGCAGTCACAAAACTCGCCGGAGCAACACATTGAGCAGTCGATCTGAATCAGAACCACTTTCCCCCGAGGCACGAGCCATCGACTGGCGAACCCGACCAGGGATGCTTTTGGAAAAACGCTCAGACCCAGGACCAAAAAAGAAGCCGGTCGCACTCGTGCTTTCCGCTGAAGACTGTTGGTCACCATCGCTGTTGGCCACGCTTTCGCATCTCGGCATTACGTTCGTTGACCGGCCGTTTGATGATGCGGTGACTCCGCTCCTCGCCGCCCTGTTGCCGGATATTGTCGTCCTGGTGTGCAATTTGGAGTCTCTCTCTCACCGCGAGATCATCAAGCGAAGTTTGCGCGACAACGTTTCCGTGCTGCTGGTGGTGGACCTGGGGACCTCTGCGGCAGGGCCAATCGCAGCTTTAACCAGCGGGGCGGACGCGGTTCTGAGCGCGGCGGCAGACGGCCCGATGATGTCGGCCACGGTGACTTCGCTCTTGCGCCGGGGTCCGAAAGTCGATGACGAACGACCGGCGCCGTTGAGAGCCCAGATCGGTGGCCTCACAATCGATAGTGACACTCACGAAATCCGCGACTCCGGCTATCTCGTTCCATTGACGCCGATCGAATACAAAATCACGGAGTACCTGGCCCGAAATCTCGACGGCCCACACACCCCTTCGGAATTGATGTCCGTCGCCCACGGCAAGCACTACAACGACTACGAGTCACGCAACGCGGTGAGAGGGTATGTCCGGCGCATTCGAGGCAAACTGAATAAGAACCAATCGTTGAGTGTGGCCATCGTCAACGCACGCAAGCTTGGCTACCGGATGACGCTGTCTCACTGACCAACGCAGCGCGGACGGATGTTCATGTTCGCCGCGTGCCAATCCTCGCTCGACCAACTCGACGGCCATCCCGCAGCTGTGCTTTGCGGGCGTCGAGCCGGCCGGGCGAGCTTTTTAGTCCTGGGGCCCGTTCGCCCTGTGGCCATTCACTGACGCCGCAGCCGACTCCGACACCGGATTCGGAGCAGGGTTTCCCCCGATTCGAGGTAGGGTTTCCCCCGGGGTCGAGCAAGGATTTTTCCCCGGCTGCTTGGGGTTGTTGGACGCCTTCAATAGTCCCTGGTCGACAACCAAACTGCTTTCAACGGCTACCGATGAGGTAGACCTTCGGAGGACATTCGATGACAGTCATGCAAGCCGAGCGGCCAACACCAACAACATCTGACCGCGACACCCGAATCAACGAGAATCTCGCGCTCGTGAAGTACTGCGTAAACAGCATGCACCTCATGAACTCGCACTCTGGGCTGGATTACGAGGACCTCGTTGCATTGGGGACTGTGGGCCTCGTGCAGGCCGCAGATCGATTTGACGATAGCCGCGGCGTGAAATTTGCGAGCTATGCGATGACGCGAATCCGAGGCGCTGTGATTGACGGTTTGCGGACGTTGGATCCGGTGGGGAGATCGTCGCGTGACTCGCTCAAGAAGATCGCTGAAGGGTTCAATACGCTTGCCCTGGAACTGGGCCATTACCCGACTGCTGCGGAGGTTCGCGCCAACACTGGCCTCAGCCACGCCGACTATTGGTCAGCTCGGCGGGCTGGCGGGCTCAGCCTCGTTTCCCTCGAGACCCCAGCGACCGACGGATCGAACCTGGCGGACCGCCTGTCTGACGGCGCCCCGGAAGTCTCGGCGGCGATAGAAGGCAGGGAGCTCACAGCTGCCCTTGCTCATGCGTTGCGCCGACTCCCGGACAGGGACCGCCTCGTCCTTCAGCTGTACTACGTGGAAGGGCTCACCATGAAAGGCGTGGCCGCAGTCCTGGATCTCTCGGAAACGCGGATATCGCAACTGATGAATCGCGCCTACGCACGCCTTCGAGCGGATCGAGGGCTCATTGAGGCCGCATGACGCTCGGCTCTGTTTCCGTTGTTTAGTTATTTGGTAAAGAACCAGCGAAACCGCGACTAATCGTATTAGTGTCAATATACGAAGTTTTCCGAGTTGGCTGGCGAACGAAATAGCGAGCCTCGAAATGTCTCGGAACGTAAGGCATCAGTTGTGCGGATCGTTCTGGCAGATGACCACGCTATTCTCAGACGCGGGCTCGCTATTCTTTTGAATGCTCGGGCCGAAATTACGATCGTAGCTGAGGCTGAAAATGGCCTCGAGGCGGTGGTAGCGGCGATTCGCTTTCGGCCAGACATTGTGATCATGGATATTTCCATGCCCCGGCTTAATGGCTTCGACGCCACGCGACGGATTCGGGAGTCATGCCCGAGCACAAAAGTGATCATCTTGAGCGCTTTTGGTGACCCTGGCACTGTCGAGGAATCCATCCGAGCTGGGGCGTCGGCGTTCATCATTAAGCGGTCTGATATCGACGAGTTGTGCCTGGCAATGCAGTTGGTAGCTACTGGAAATACCTATTATTCCCGCGAACTTGCGGAGCAGATGGACCTGGCCGAGCTCACCTATGCAGCACGAAGCGGGATCCCGGGCCACTCCGACCTCACACCACGAGAACGCGAGATCCTGCAGCTCATTGCGGAGGGCAAGACCATGAAGGCCATCGCCGTGCTGCTGGGCATCAGCCCAAAAACAGTCGAGGGCCACAATGGGAGAATCATGGCGAAGGCGGGTGCGAAAAACCGCGCCGACCTCGTGCGGTTCGCTATCGGCGCGGGTCTGGCCCGTTTCGATGAATTGCCGGCCCGAAACGCGGGAAAACGCGCGAATCCGCGCACGCCCGTCCTCAAGAGTGTCTTGAGCGAGACTGCCTCGAGCGCCCGGGGGGAGGTGGTTGTCGATGGTCGCAGTCGTGCCTCGTGAGGGCGAACCCGATTTCGAATTACTGAGCCAGCTGCTTCGGCTACATCCGAACCTCGATGCGGTGATCGACGCCATTCCAAGCCTGCTTTTCGTGAAGTCCGCCGCTGACTTGAAATTCGTCCGAATCAACTCGGCTGCGCGTGAAGCCTTCGGCGTGACGAATGAAACGGTGCTGAATGGAGACGATTTCGCACTCTTCCCACGCAAAGACGCGCTTGCAATCCGAACGAGTGACCTAATGGTTCTGGAATCAGGTGAGGCGAGTCAGGAAATCGAGGAAAGGCTTACCGCGAAGGACGGTTTGCGCTGGTTCGCTACCAAGAAACTGCCAATCACTGGAGAAGATGGACTTCAAGAGTTTCTCCTCACGTTTTCGGTGGACATCACCGAACGTAAGGACATGGAGACCACCACAGAAATGTGGGATCAAGTCTTTCGATACTCGAAACGGGGCATGGTCGTGGGCCGTCCAGACGGAGACAAACTTGAGCTGATGAATCCGGCGTTTCCACTCATGTTCGGGTCCACCCTGGAGGAGATGGCGGGAACCCCGCTGATGGAGATATTCGCCCCTGCATCGCAGCGCAATGTGGCGATGATGTTGGAGCTTGTCCGCCAAAATGGCGAACACACCTTCGAATCGGAATGTATACGCAGGGACGGCACGACGTTCCCGGTCCTCGTTGATGCGACGTCGGTTAAAGACGCGACTGGAAACGTCCATCACCGGGCGATTCGTATCCAGGACACGACCCTACTCAAGTCCAATGAACGCGAACTGCGGGCCGATCGCTCGGAAGCCGAACGGGCAAACGGGGCGAAGAGCGCGTTCCTTTCGAGGATGAGCCACGAACTGCGGACGCCGCTGAACGTCATCCTCGGCTTCGCACAGGTAATGCAGCTGGATGAACTTAATCCGCTTCAGACCGAAAGCGTCGACTACATCCTCCAGGCCGGGCGCCACCTTCTTGCACTGGTCGATGAGGCGCTCGACATCTCGCAGATCGAGTCTGGTCGAATGGCGCTGTCGCTTGAGTCCGTCGACGTTTCGGAAGTGATCAGGGAAGTGCTCGGCCTCATGGAGCCGCTTGCCGACAACGGTGGGGTCCGGCTTGTGAACGTCGGGCCGGAGCAGACGGTTCATGTTGTTGCAGACCGTCAGCGATTAAAGCAGGTCCTTTTGAACCTGGTCGCGAACGGGGTCAATTACAACGTTCGGGGCGGCCACGTGACGGTGAAGTGCAAGGCGCGGGGGAGTTCGGTAAAAATTTCCGTCTCCGATTCTGGCATTGGGATTCCGAAGGGTGGCACGCTGCGACTCTTCGCTCCTTTCGACCGGCTGGGGCAGGAGGGCGGCGAAGTCGAAGGCACAGGCCTCGGCCTCAGTCTCTCCAAGGCCCTCGTTGAGGCCATGGGCGGGTCGCTGGTGGCCGCGCGGCTGCCTGAGGCGGGGAGCGTCTTTTCGGTGTCGCTGGCCAAGGCAGTGGACCCGGATGCAGTAGCCGCGAGCGGTGACCTTTCGCCGACAACCGGCACGGGTGCGACCGGGCTCGTCCTGTACATCGAGGACAATCTCGCGAATTTCCGGTTGGTCGAACAGGTGCTGGGCCGCAGGCCCGGGATCAAGATCCTCCCCGCCATGCAGGCGAGCATTGGGCTGCAATTGGCGCGCTTTCACGTCCCGGACCTGATTATCCTGGACCTCCACCTGCCCGATATGTCCGGCGAGGAAACGCTTCGCCGCCTGCTTCGCGATCCGAAGACGCGGTCGGTCCCGGTGGTGATAGCGAGCGCGGATGCTGACCCCCGGCGCGTTCAGCGGCTTCTTAAGCTCGGAGCGCGCGCCTACCTGACGAAGCCGATCAACATTCGCGAGTTGCTTGAAACGATCGACGCCATCCTGCTGGATCCCGAAGGCGCACGACCCTTAGCGAGTTAACGCCAGCGCCTGGCACCTGTTTGTTCACTGGACGGCGCTTCCTTCTGCCGACCGTAAGAGGGCCAGGGCACTGCCCTGGGCGGGAGGCCACGTCAATGAAAGCCAACCTAATCAGCGGAGTCGCGGCCGTTGCGTTGATAGCAATCTTTGTGGGGTCGGCGTTCCTCACGCTTTCCAGCGTCGCGAGCATGCAGCGAAATCAAGACAAGAAGGACGCCGCCGTAGCAATGAGCGCCCTGTTTGATAAGGCTAGTGCGGAAGCGCAGGAGGCTGAGCGCTACATTGGTCTCTTCAACAGCACGGGAGACGCCGCGTACCTGCTCGAACAGCAGCGCGCCCAGGCCTCGTTCGGAGAATCGCTGGCTCAATTCGCGAACTCGCCGAAAGCGGAAGATCGGGAATTCGCCGTATGGGCGAACGATCACTTCGGTGCCATGTCGGCGATTTTCGACCGCCTGCATGAAGAGCCGCCACCGGCCTTCGAAGAGCTTCTGCAGCAGTACTTCTACGTATACGGCGCCCTGTATGCATCTGTCGCGGCGGGCGACATCGGCGATCCGGCAATAGCGGCGGAATTGATCAACCCGGACGGGATAACAAACCCGGCTGAGCTCACCGCCAACCCGGTGACCATCATCATGGCGGCGAAGGTCCGCGAAAGCGACCAGGTTGCTGCGGCAGCGACGACCGAAACCGATCGGGCCGAAACACGGTTCCGGCAGACGGCGCCTATTCTTTATACCGTCGGGACGGTTCTCGCCCTGGCCCTCCTGGGCATTACGATTCGGTTCGGGCGAAGGGAAGCCAGTTCGGCTGCTGAGAACGCCCAGTTGCGGCGGCTGAGTACAACCGACGCGCTGACTCAACTCGGCAATCGCCGCGGTTTCGAAGAGGCTACCAAGCGGCTGGTCGATTCACCGATGGAGTTGCCAGTCTCGCTCGTCATGCTGGACCTGGATGAGTTCAAGGTCGTGAACGACACGTTCGGTCACGCACGCGGTGACGCGATCCTCAGCAAGTTCGCTGCGCTCATCTCGCAGATTGCGCCTCCTGGGGCTTCGCGATTCCGTGTCGGGGGCGACGAGTTTGCTGTCATCCTGCACGGCCTCGATGCTGGCGCATCATTGCGATTCGCGGAGCGCGTGAGGCGCGCGGCAATGAACGACCTCGGCAATGGCGTCACGGTGACGGCTGGTGTTGCCATTCTTGATGCCGAAGACCCAGACCTGGCGCTATTGCAGCAGAAGGCCGACGCCGCTTTGTACGAAGGCAAGCTGCGCGGAAGAAACACCGCAGTTCTCTACGACCACGAAGGAAGTGCGACACCTGTGTTCCCGGCCGTTAAGTTGCATGCGGTCCGGTTGCTTCTCGAAGAAGGGCGAATCGATGCCGTGTTCCAGCCAATCTGGGACATCCGAACCAGTGCGCTCTTCGGATATGAGGGCCTTTCCCGGCCTCACGCCGACTACGGACTAAGTGGTCCGCAGGAGGCGTTCGACATCGCTGAGCAGTTCGGACACGCCGCGGACCTGGACCGGCTCTGTCGCAACCATCTGCTTGCCGCAGCGCACGACCTTCCGCCCAAGGTCCGCCTGTTCATTAACCTTTCCCCATACTCGCTGACTCACCAATCGTTTTCGGCCTCAGCGCTCGTACAAGAAATCATCGCGGCCGGGATCGAGCCAGCGCGAGTAGTCTTCGAGATTACGGAGAAGTCCCAGATCGGCACTGAATCTATCGCCGAAGCAGTCTCGTTGCTTCGAGCCGAGGGGCTTTCGGTCGCACTGGACGACGTCGGTGCGGGCAACAATGGGCTTGAGATGCTGCGAAAGGTCCCCTTCGATTTCGTCAAGATCGACCGGGACGTGATCGTGGCCGCGGCAACCGATGGCATGGGGCGGGCAGCGGTGATGGCCATCCTTGCTTTCGCCTCGGAGTCAGGCGCGATCGTTGTCGCGGAAGGAGTCGAAGACGCCAACATGTTTTCGACTGTGCGGACGATCGCCAATCAAACGGCACTGAAAGGGAAGCCCGGCCTCATCCATGGCGTTCAGGGCTTCATGTTCGGGATGCCGTTGCCGGCCTCGGAAACGGCTCGGGAGTTGCCACCGATGCTCGCGGCCTAAGAGCGCCCAGACCCTTGGCCCGGACGAGGAGGCAGTACAACTGATCAGCCCGGCTTGAATGCTCGGGACAACTTGAAGTCTGAGTCACTCGTCGTTACGGCGGTGGGCACGCCGCCACGCAGCGGCCGCAGACCCTGCGATCAGTCCGGCTGCAGCCCCGACCGTGACCCCGACACCCCAGCCGATGAGGCTGCCCGCGGCCTTTCCGGCTTTCTTGCCTCCAGCCGCCCCGAACGACCCTCCGCTCTTTCCAGCGCTCGCTGCCGTGGCCAACGAACCAGACTCGTGATCAGTCATAACTCCATGCACCTCTGTTTGCACAGACTAGTGCGCTCGACGGTGATTCACAGC
>JBDTNM010000158.1:0-7441 GCA_039933735.1 bacterium
AGGGCTTTGGCGGTGAGGAAAGACAGCCTGCCTTCATCGGTCAGCGCTTCGAAGTCGCGCCAAAATCGATCTTCGACATCAAACGTCGGCAAGTTTAATCCCGCGGGAGTTTCATTCGACCGAGAAGGGCCTCGGTGAACGCTTCGTCCGAGAGGAAGGTCGTGGTCCGCCCGGCCTTGATGTCTTCGTCGGCTTCGCGTTCGCCCGCTTGCCACTCTTCGGTCCAGAACCAGAGCTGGTCCGGGTCACGGTCGGAGCGGTGGACGAGGATGTAGCCATCGGCTCGGACCGAGAATGACACACATGTGCCGTCCGCCAGATTGGCCTGCTGGAGGATCTCGGCGGGAATCTGGATCGTGCCGTCAGCGCCGATGGCCTGCGTTTCCATGCTGAAAGTGTATCACCCAGCAATGGGCCGCTGGCCCGGTGGTGGGGTGGCTCCTGGGGGCGTCGTGGTCAGCGGCATCCGCTTCCGGTGGTCGCGGTTCTGATGGTGGGGTGGCTCTCGGGCGGATGCCGAAAAGGGCCGCGAACGGCCCTCTCGTTGATCTCTCCGAATTGCCCGGGTTAGACGGCGACGTCGCCTCGTTCGCCGGTGCGGACGCGGACGGCGGTTTCGACGGGGATGACGAAGATCTTGCCGTCGCCGATGTTGCCCGTGCGGGCGGCGCCGATGATCGCGTCGATGACACGGTCGACGGCCATGTCGGGGACCACGACTTCGAGCTTCACTTTTGGCAGAAGGTCGACGGTGACGGTTTCGCCGCCGCGGCCCTGGTGGACGATGCCGCGCTGGGCGCCGCGGCCCGTGACCTGGAGAAAGTTCATGCCGTGGAAGCCCAGGTCATCCAGGGCTTCTTTGACGTCGTTGACTTTTTCGGGCCGGATGATGGCCTCTATCTTCTTCATGAGCACCTTTCCGGGGCGGGATGTAGGCCCGGGCTCCCCACCTCAGAGGAGCCCGGATTGGATGACGGTCGGCAACCTCAGGTGGTGTGCTTTACGGGCGCACCGGAGACCGAGGCTGCATAGGTGACTGGCGGGGCCGGCAAAATCGTGCCGCCGCCAACGGGCATGCCCGATTCGTCCGAATTGTAGGCGCGTTCGCCGTGCTGGGTGACATCGAGGCCGAGGTCCTCTTCGTCTTCGGAGACGCGAATGCCGATCGTGAGGTCGAGCACCTTGAGCAGGACGAACGTGACGATGAACGAGTACGCGCCGATGGCGCCGATGCCGATGAGGGCATCGGTGAAGCGGCTCCATTCGCCCTGCACGATGCCCTGGGCGTAGGGCAGGCCGGAGACCTTGGAGTTGGCGAAGATACCGGTCGCGATAGCGCCCCACATACCGCCAACGCCGTGCACGCCGACGACGTCGAGCGAGTCATCGAAGCCAATCCTCGCCCGGAGCTGCACAGCTCCGTAGCAAAGGAGGCCGGCAACGCCGCCGATGATGATGGCCTCCATCGGCATCACGTAGCCGGAGGCAGGAGTGATGGCGACGAGCCCGGCGACGGCGCCGGCTGCCACGCCGACGACGCTCGGCTTACCGCCGAATTGCCACGACGCGAGCGTCCAGACGAGTCCGGCGGTCGCGGCCGCCACGGCGGTGTTGATGAAGGCATACACGGCCTGGGGAGTGGCGCCACCTGCGCTGCCGGCGTTAAAGCCGAACCAGCCGACCCAGAGGATCGCTGCGCCGAGCACCACCATGGTGATGTCGTGGGGCTCCATCGGTTCTTTGCCGTAGCCCTTGCGCTTGCCGAAGACGATGACGGCGGCAACGGCGGCAACACCGGCGTTCACATGGATTGCGAGGCCACCCGCGAAGTCGAGCGAGTTGAGGCCGATGTCCGGTGCGTCCGGGTTCGTCGAAAACGCACTCAGCCAGCCGTCGTAGGCGAACACCCAGTGGGCGACCGGCACATAGACGAGGAGGGACCAGAGTGCCGTGAAGATAAGGAAGGGGCCGAACTTGGCACGCTCGGCGAAGGCCCCGGTGATGAGGGCGGGGGTGATGATGGCGAACATCATCTGGAACGACATGAAGAGGAGATGCGGGATGCCGAGACCGTAAATCGCGCCGTTCGGGCCGCCCGGCTCTGCGCCGACATTCTTCAAGCCGACCCAATCGAAGTTGCCGATGAGCCCGTAGCCCTGGTCGGGACCGAAGGCGAGCGAGTAGCCCACGACACACCAGAGGATCGCCACCACGCCGGTGGTGACGAAGGACTGCATGAGCGTGGCGAGGACGTTCTTATTTCGAGTCAATCCGCCGTAGAAAAAGCCCAACCCCGGTGTCATGAACAACACCAGCGCCGAGGCGGTCAGCATCCATGCGATGTTGCCGCTATCGAGTTCCATATGCCCCTCCGAATAGACAGCAACGTGCCAGCTGTGGCACGTCACGTAACACGGACGATACGTACGGTTGATTTCGGGATAGTTTCTCGGAGATTTCGAGCATGTTTCCAGTGCAGAAGTCCGGAGGCGGCATTCGGTCGTTAGAATTCGGCGATGACCGCACCCTTTAAGACCGGCGTTTTCTTCCTGCCCTCGATCGGTTCCCGTCCCGCCATGGAGCGGGGGATGGCTGGCCGCGACCGCCAGCTGTACCAGGAGATGCTGGCGGACATCGGCGCTTTGGCGGTCGCCGCGGATGACCTCGGGTACGACGCCATAGCGTTCACCGAGCACCACTTCCACATCGAGGGGTTCGAGATTTCGAACAACCCCGTGCTGCTCGATACCTTCGTGGCGATGCAGACGAAGCGCATCCGCGTCGGCCAACTGGGCATCGTCTTGCCGGCGAGTTCACCGCTGCGGGTGGCCGAAGACATCGCCATGCTGGACCACATCAGTGGCGGCCGGGCGTTTGCCGGCTTCGCGCGCGGCTATCAGCGCCGCTGGGTCGATACGCTGGCGCAGCAGTACCACTCCGTCCACGCGGCGCCATCGAAAGAGCGCGATGCGGAAGTCGACCGGGTGAACCGCGCGGCTTTCGAAGAGTTCTTCGAGATCGTCCGCCTGGCGTGGACGAATGACACCTTCCGCTACGAGGGGAAATTCTGGCAGGTGCCGCCGGCCGGCATTCCCTGGGACTTGAAGGCCACAGAAACGATGGGGCGTGGCGTGGAGGACGGCATCGTCCGCGAGATCGGCGTCGTGCCGAGGCCGCTGCAGGAGCCGCATCCGCCGATCATGCAGCCGTTCAGCTTCAGCGAACCGACCATCCGCTGGTGCGCGCGCAACAGCGTCCAGCCCATCCTCGCGCCCGTGAACTCGCAACTCGAGGAATTTCTCTTCGGCGTCTATCACGAGGAAGCGAACCTGGCGGGCCGGAACCTTCAGCCGGGCGAAGGCATCGGCGTCCTCCGCGATGTCGTCATCGCGGACACTGACGAGGAAGCATGGGAACTCTGGCGGCAGTCTGGGGCGTTCGTGGGCGCGGCATGGTTCGCGCCGTTCGGTTTCGGTTCGGCGACGCCGCTGCCAGGTGAAGACCCGCGTTCGGTGACGCCCGAAGTCATGCACGAACGCGGGCTGATGTGGGTCGGCAGCCCGGATACGGTGCGGCGGCAGATCCGCCAGACGCTGGAACGGATCCCGTTGAAGTACGTCATGGCGTGGCAATACAACGGCCTCATGCCGCGCAGTGCCATCGACAAGTCGCTGCGGCTCTACGCGGACATCGTCGAGAGTCTTTAGGCCGGCCGCTACTTCACTTCGAAGTCGACCTTCATTCCCTCTTTAAAGTGATCGACCGTGCTCCCCGCTTCGCCGGGGACGAGCAGGCAGGCGAGCTGGTACCTGCCAGCGGGGAGATCGAGCACGATCTCGCCGCCGTTGCCGGGGTCGATGTCCTCGATTTCGCCGGTGTTTTCGAACGTGCCGTCGTCTTTGAATCGAAGGACGGCCAGTTCGTGGACCAGGGTGGTGCTCGTGTTTTTCGCCACGAACTTCGTTGGGCCGCTGGCGACCGATGCCTTCGAGGGCGTCACTCTGAATTCGATCAGGTCGACGTCGACGGTGTCGTTTGGCGCCTTGTTGGTAGTGCGAAACGCGGTGTCTTCGTCATCAGCATCGTCGTCGTCCCCGCAGGCGGCTATGAGGAGGGCCGAAGCCGTGATGGCGAGGCATGCGAGCGAGAGACGGAGTGAGCGGTTGCGAAACATAGCAGTCCTTATGCAAGACTTTGTCTTTCGACGAAGCGATATAATTAGTCTTGCCTAATGTTTCAGCTACGTCAACGCTACTGGTTCGTCGGGAACAAGGCTCTTGCCGTCTCTCCCACGCCAGACGTGGTCCATTTCCAGGCGGACCAGAAGCTCGGTGACAAGTCCCAGGCCGCGCTCATTCCGGCTGGCCAGGGCGTGATCCTCGACCCCACGAGCTTGCTGGGAGGATTGAAGCCGTAGCCGAGTTGAGCCGCTCGGTCGCGGTTCAAGGGCGCGGGACGCAGTTCACGGGGTGTTTCAGCCGATGGCGAAGCTGACGTCATCCGTGGTAACAGTGCCACCGGACCGCCCAGGCGCTGCCTGCCCGGACCAGTACATGTTGGTGTGCGAAATCACCATGTCGGGCGAAGGCGCGCCCCACGCCGTGAGGTCTTCGGTGGTGTGCGCGTCACTCACCAGCGTCGCGTCGTAGCCGCGCGCGAGGGCTCCATGCAGCGTCGAGCGGATGCACATATCCGTCTGGGCGCCGGCGACGACCAGCTTGCCCACGCCAAGCCCGGAGAGCACGTTCTCCAACGTCGTATCTTCGAACGAATCGCCCCAGTTCTTCTCGACCAGCGGTTCGTTCGGCTGCGGGTCGAGCTCCGGGACGATGCGCCATTCTTCGCTGCCATGGACGAGTCCTTCATCGGAGTGCTGGACCCAGACCACCGGTATCCGTTCGCGGCGAGCCTTCGCCACCAGGCGGTTGATGTTCGCCACCACCGAATCGCGCGCATGCGCCCCTTCGACCACTCCCTGCTGCACATCCACGACGAGCAGAGCGGTGTTCGGACGGTCCTGAAGTGTTGTCACGGTCTACCTCCAAAGTGGGCGCAGTCTGGAACCACCACCATGCGACATCCAACCACCGGTTGTCACCGCCCGCCGCGATACCCTCGGCCGAGGGCAAGGTCAATCGTCGCTCGCTCGCCCGCGCGCGTCACAAGCTGAGCTTGATCCCCTCGTGACTCTTCACAAAGCCCAGGCGTTCGTAGAACCGGTGTGCGTCCAGGCGGGACTTGTTGCTGGTCAGTTGCACTCGCTTGCAACCCAGTCGGCGCGCCTCCTCAATGGCCCACTGGATCATCGCCTCGCCGATCCGCTGCCCGCGAAACGCCTCCGCCACGTGAACGCTCTCGACTTCCGCGGCCGGCTTCGCCCGGTTGGAGAGGCTCGGCAGCAGGTGGAACTGGAACGTCCCGACAACCTCTCCGTCGAGCTCAGCGACCATGACTTTCGCTTCGGGAAAGTGCTCAAAGCTGCGGAATGCCTGGTAGTACGCCTCGGGCAGCGGCGGGCCTTGCTCCTCATCGCCGCGACCATCAACTGCGCCAAGGTGGATAAGCTCGACTATCCGGGGCAGGTCGTTTTCGCTGGCCCGGCGAACGATAAGCGGCATACAAACAGGATACGCGTCCTTCCGCCCACGCCCAGCCGATTACCTCTATCCTCTACCGATCAACCTTCACCACCGGGATTAGCTACATGCCTGACGTCATTGTCGAACGCGCCGGGGGCGCAATGGTCCTCACGCTCAATCGCCCGGAGCGCATGAACTCGCTCGGGGGGACGCTCCTTGCCGATTTCAATGCGGCCCTTCTCGAAGGGCGTTCGGACGACAGCGTCCGGGCGATCGTGGTCACCGGGGCCGGCCGCGCGTGGTGCGCCGGCGCCGATTTGCAGGCTGTCGGCAGCGGTGGCGGCGGCAACGAAAACAGCAAGCGTTGGGGCGCCCTCGACCCGATTGGCGATGTTGGGCGGACCGTCCTCAACATCCGCCAGGTCGACAAGCCGATGATTGCGGCGGTCAACGGCGTGACCGTTGGCGGCGGATTTGGGCTCTGCTCGGCCTTCGATATTCGCATCGCGAGTGACCAGGCGCGCTTCTCCACGGTGTTCATCAAGCGTGCGCTTGCGCCGGACTGCGGGCTTTCGTGGTTCCTCCCGAAGCTGGTGGGGCCGGAGCGAGCATCAGAGATGTTCTTCACCGGGCGGATGGTCGACGCGAACGAAGCGAAGGAGATCGGGATCGTTTCGAGAGTGGTACCCCACGATGACCTGATGGATTCGGCGCTGGCCCTCGCCCACGGCATCGCGAATTCGCCACCGACGGCCATGGCGTTGACGCGCCGCGCGATACACCACAGCCAGATTTCGACGCTCGAAGCCCACCTCGAATTCGAGTGGGTGAACCAGAAGAGTTGCCTTCGGGCGCCTGAGTTCCAGGAGGGCGTGAAGTCGTTCCTGGAGAAGCGCGACCCGGACTGGTCGAAGTTCTAGGTTCGTCACGGTGGCACGGAGAGCCGGGAAGGGCTGGGGAAGCATGAAGGATTCGGCGGCGGGCTGGCGCTGATGGTCCCTTACACTGAGGAGGAGTAGTGACAAACGCGATGCGGGTGACGGTGGAGTTGGGGCCGAAAGGCAAGAAGGTGGCGGCGGTCGCGCCGGATTGGCCGGGCCTCGCGCGCGGGGCGGCGACCGAGGAGAAGGCGCTCCAGCGCTTACTCGCCTACGTTTCGCGCTATGAACCGGTAGCGAAACTGGCCGGGATGGAGTCCGAGTTTTCGGATGTCGGCAGCATCGATGTGGTCGAACACTACCCGGGCACGGGGTCAACCGACTTCTGGGGCATCTCGTTCGCGTTTTCGAGCATCGACAAGCAGCCTGTGACGAGCGAGGCATTGGAGCGCGAAATGGCCCTGATGCGGGCGTGCTGGACGTTCTTCGATGACATACGCTCGCGCGTCTCGGCAGAGTTGCAGCGGGGTCCGCGCGGCGGAGGGCGGGATCGAGACCGCATCGTGCAGCACACGCTTGGGGTGGAACAGGACTGGGCGAAGGGGGTCGGCGTGACCGCGCCCGAGGATGCGTTGCTGACGGACGAAGGATTGACGACGTATCGGGACGCCTATTGCACGGCAATCCGGCGGCTCCACTCGGAGGGGAAAATGGCCCAGAAATGGCCGCTCCGCTACCTGATCCGGCATACGGCGTTTCACACGCTGGACCACGCCTGGGAAATGGACGACAAGGACCTGACCGGCAAGCCGGCGTAACACCGGGCGCCGTCACAACTTCTCCCGCAACGCCACGGCGAAGGGCCCGCGACCGGCAGGGGTGGTCGTGGGCCGGTAGCGAATGCGGTGGGCGTACCTGAGGCAGGATATTTCTGAGGCAGGGACTCCCGTGCCGGCGAAACCTCCCCGCGATGACTCGCGGGGC
>JBDTNM010000159.1:0-7385 GCA_039933735.1 bacterium
CCCCTCGCCTACTCTTTCGAAACTCGAAATCCGGAGGCTTCCCGCCATGAAAAACGCTACCGCTACTTCCTCTCGCGCCCTTCGGATGAGTCCCGCCAGCCGGGCATAGCCTGTTAGCCGTCACGAATCGTGACGCCGGCGTGGTCTTCGGGTTCTCTCCGCAACGGTGCGTTCGTTCCTGAATGCCTATGGAGTAACCCAACTCGTGTCACTTTCCACTGAAATTCCGGCGCCCGTGCAGTGCGCCGCAGAAGTCATGTCCAAATTCCCGTTGCCGTGGGCGCTCTGCGGCGGCTGGGGAGTCGATTCCTGGCTTGGCCGGGTCACCCGCGAACACGGCGACATCGACATTTCCGTGTTCGAAAAGGACCAGCGCGCCCTCTTCGACTACCTCGCCGAATGGAATCTCGTCGCCCACGACGAAGCAGAACCCCAGGCGAAGGAGCAATGGACCGGCAGGGCGCTCGTCCTCCCGGCGCACCTCCACGCCCGCGAGCCCGGCGCCGCGAATGCCGAACTGGTCCGGCAGTGGGTGACGCCACCGTATACACAGGCGAACGACGGTCGCGACTTCGAATTCATCATCAACGAAGGGACGGGAGCGGATTGGCTGCTAAAAGCAGACCCATCGATCGCTGTGCCGTTCGCCGAAGCCGTCCGCGAGTCGCCCTGGGGCCTGCCCACGGCAACACCCGAAGTGCTCGCCTTCTTCAAGGCGACCGCCTACTTCGGCCAAAAGCGTCTCTGGGCGCGCCCGCACGACATCTCGGATTTCGACGCCCTGGTGCCGTTGCTAGAACCTGCTCGGCGCCGCTGGCTCCACGATTCGATAGCAGCGCTCCACCCGGACCACCCGTGGTTGGTGCAAATCAACTAGCCCGCAAGACTCTTCACCCCTTCTCCCAACCTCTGGTTGTTTGGGAGAAGGGGCCGGGGGATGAGGGCCGGTCGCGCCTTGCCAGTCGCCGCTCGCTCGCCCCATACTCATGCGAACATCTGTGCGAAAACGGGTCGGTACGTTTCTATGGCCACCAATCCACAATCCGAAATCCGAAACCCACAGTGGTGAAGCCACCGCCCGCCTACCCCGTCCCGGCCGTGCGGCCCGTGCCCCCGGCAATCATCGCCGAGAAGGTGGTCGCGACGCTCCAGGCGAAACGCACCGAAACCTACGTGCGCAGGATCGACGAACGCCCGGCCCGCTATGGCGAGTGGCCCGAATCGCTCGACCCCCGGCTGATTTCTGCCTTCCGCAAACGCGGCATCGAGAAGCCTTACACCCACCAGGCGAAAGCAATCGGCAACGCGCTGGCGGGGACAAACACCGTCGTCGTCACTCCGACGGCCAGTGGAAAAACGCTCTGTTACAACACGCCGGTCATCGATTCGATCCTGAAGGACCCTTCGACCCGGGCCCTGTACCTCTTCCCGACTAAGGCGCTGGCGCAGGACCAACTCGACGAACTGCATGGCCTCGTCACGGACCTCCAGGCGGACATCCGCACGTTCACCTACGACGGCGATACCCCGGCCGATGCTCGAAGGGCGGTTCGCCAGGCTGGCCACATCGTCCTCACCAATCCCGACATGCTGCACACGGCCGTACTGCCTCACCACACCAAGTGGGTGCAACTTTTCGAGTCGCTCGAATACGTCGTGATCGATGAAGTCCACACCTACCGCGGCGTTTTCGGGAGCCACCTCGCGAACGTCCTCAGGCGCTTACGGCGGATCTGCCAGTTCTACGGCTCCGACCCCACGTTCATCCTCTGCTCGGCGACCATCGCCAACCCGGGCGAACTGGCGGCAGCGCTCGTCGGTGACGACGTCGAACTCGTGGATGACAACGGTGCGCCTGCCGGGGAGCGCGTCGTCGTTATTCACAATCCGCCCGTGGTGAACAAAGAACTCGGCATCCGCCAATCATCGATCAAAGCCGCCCGGGACATCGGCGCGGAGCTGATCCGCTCGGGCATTCAGACGATTGTTTTCGCGCCCAGCCGCACCCGTGTCGAGATCCTGCTGACCTACCTGCGCGACGCCCTACGCAACAAGCCGGGGGACCCGGAGCGAGTCACAGGCTATCGCGGCGGATATCTGCCGAACGAACGCCGCGCGGTCGAAAAAGGACTGCGCGACGGCACGATTCGCGGTGTCGTCGCGACCAATGCGCTTGAGCTTGGCATCGATATCGGCGGGCTCGGCGCGAGCGTGGTGACCGGCTACCCGGGTTCGCTCGCGAGCCTCTGGCAGCAGTTCGGCCGCGCCGGCCGCAGCCGCGAATCAGCCCTCTCTGTGCTAGTCGCCTCATCGAACCCGCTCGACCAGTACGTCGCCACCCACCCGGACTTCGTCTTCGAAGGCGCCATCGAACGCGGCCTCATCGACCCGGACAACCTCTACGTGATGGCGAGCCACCTGAAGTGCGCCGCTTTCGAATTGCCGTTCAACGTCGGCGAAGCCTTCGGCGCGAACACGGATGAACTGCTCGACATCCTCGCGGAGGACGGAGTCGTGCAGAAAGCGAACAACCGCTACCACTGGATGAGCGAGGCCTACCCCGCCGAACAGGTCAGTTTGCGCACCGCCAGCACGGACAACTTCGTCATCATCGAACAGGGACCTCAGCCGAAGGTGATCGGTGAATGCGACCGCCCGAGCGCGCCGCTGCTGATCCACGAAGACGCCATCTACATCCACCGCGGCCAGCAGTACGAAGTCGAGTTCCTCGATTGGGATGAGAAGAAGGCGTACGTGGCGCCCGTCTCCGTCGATTACTACACCGACGCCCAGCTCGCCGTTGAGTTGAAGGTGCTCGATGAATTCGACGAGGCAGGAGCGGCGGCCGGGATGTATTCGACTGGCGAAGTCTCGATTACCTTTCTCGCCACGATCTTCAAGAAGATCAAGCTCAACACCCACGAGAACGTGGGCTGGGGCAAAATCGCCATCCCCGAAGCGAACATTCATACCTCGGCCTACTGGTTGACCTTCGACGAGCGCGCGACCTCCGGGCTCGGCCGAGAAGATATCGCCATGGGCCTCAGCGGGATCGGTGAATTGGCCCGCAACCTGGCGCCGATCTACTGCCTCTGCGACGCCCGCGATATCGGCGCGAATGTGCAGGTTCGGGCGCCGAGCACCGAACAGCCAACCGTCTACCTTTACGACATGGTGCCCGGGGGAGTGGGCCTCGCCCAGAAACTCTTCGATGTGCGGGAACAGCTCTCGGAGGCATGTCTCGCCCTCGCTCGGGCCTGCGCGTGCGACAACGGCTGCCCGGGCTGCGTTGGTCCGCAGGTGGAGCTGGAAAGCCGCGCTAAGCGCGCCGCCATCAAGCTGCTCGAGCGCATGCTGGGGATCTAGTGGAGTGTGCCGCCCGCCGTACGACTGCGTGACGTAGAAGAATCTTCCGCAGTCTTCTCGACGAGGATGCTGGTCCGGTCGCTCTCGCGGTCATAGATCAGAGCCATGTGGACGAAGGCCCGGCCGAAGGGAAATTCGAAGACGAAGTCCGTTTCCGTCCGGTCGGGTCGCCCTTTCAAGCGGGCTTGTGCGACCCAGCCAGCAAGCGCCTGGACGTTCGTGCAGGGCGCCACGCCCGTGAAGAAATTCTTGCCGAGGACCGCCGAAGGAAGGCGATGCGAGAGGTCGGCCTCCGCCCGGTTGTAGGCAATGACGCAGTTTGCGGCATCGAGGACGATGCGGCCGTACGGCAGCCGGTCAGCTTCTTCTGCCGCGAGGTCGAGCACGGAGACAAGCGGTACCTTGAACTGCTCACCGAGGCAATCAATGCAGATGCCGTGGCTGACCGTCCCGTCGCCGCCAACGCCTTGTGCTTCGGAGATGACTTGTTCGCACCACGCGCACACCGTGCGCTTGAGTGATTGCTGGTCCATCCGATCCACCGTACACCCTGGCATGCGAAGTTCAGATTGGGCCGACGGTGAAGGTCGTCGATCTACTCCCAGCGCGCCCGCCGCGCGCGGGCTTCTTCGACGGTTTCTCCCACCGCTTGCTCAAGTTGTGCCAGGTGCTCCCGGTCGTGCCGGACCCAGACCTCGAGCAGTTGCTGGACGCTGAATTCGCGACCGGCGCGGGTGCCGGTTCGAAGCACGTCTTCGGGACGCAGCATTCGCAGGATTCCGAGGCTCGCCTGGCGCTGCAAGGCGAAGTCGGCGAGTAGCCACTCTTTTCGGTCACGAGTCCGGTTTCGCCCGGGCTCCCAATCGGCCCCGTCGATGAAGTGCACGGCGGGGTTGTCTTCCGCGAGCATCCGCGTAAGGCCCGCCCGCAAGCAGAGGTATTCATCGTCGCGAAAGTGCGCAAGGATCATGCGCGCGCTCCAGGCTCCTGCGTCGGCACGGTCCATCGATTCGTCCGTCGCCTCGGCGACGAGGTGGGCGAGCGCCTTCGGAGTCGCAGCCAGTTGCTGAATCAGTTCTTCCACGGGATCACTCTACTCACGTCTCGCCTCTCACGTCTTTCCTCTAGTATTTGCCCATGCGTGAACCAGTCTCGACACGCCATTCGGTGAATGGCGTTGAACTCCAGGTCTATGAGTGGGCGGGCGAAGGGCCGACGGTGTTCCTGGCCCACGCGACTGGCTTTCATGCTCGCTGCTGGGACCAGGTGGTCGAACAATTGCCCGAATTTCGCTGTATCGCCGTGGACATGCGAGGGCACGGCTTAAGCAGCAAACCACCGCCGCCCTACCTCTGGCGCTATTTCGGCCAGGACGTCGCCGCGCTCGGCCGCGAACTTGGCCTGGAGGGCGCTATCGCTGTCGGGCACTCCAAAGGCGGCTATGCGATCACCCTGGCAGCGGCGCTTAAGCCGGGCATCTTCGGGAAGCTGCTTCTTGTCGACCCGGTCATTCTCTCCCGCGAGGCGTACGCCGCCGATCGGGGCGATGTCGAGCACTTTGCCGCGCGCCGCCGCAACGAATGGGCCTCGCCGGAGGAGATGTTCGAGCGTTTTAAAGACCGTCCCCCGTTCAGCCTCTGGGACCCGGCTGTACTCCACGACTACTGCCAGTACGGACTGGTGCCCAACCCCGCCGGCGAGGGTTTCGTACTCGCCTGCCCGCCGAAGATTGAGGCCGCGACCTATGCCGGCAGCGCCGGCGGCGACATCTACGAGGAGATCGCGACCATCGATATTCCGGTGCGAATTCTTCGCGCCCGCGCCCGCTCGACCGAGTCCGTGTTGGGCGACATGAGTGGTTCACCGACCACGCCAGACCTCGCGAAGCATTTCCGGAACTCCGAAGACTTCTACCTACCCCAGTACACGCACTTCATCCCGATGCAAGACCCCACCTACGTTGCCGCCCAGATTCGCGAAATGGCCCTGTGAACGTTTTCGAGCGCCGCCTGCCAGCGACTCGCCACAGAAACTTCCGGCTGCTGTGGCTGGGCGGCGCCTGCTCGAGTACCTCGCTCTGGACGCTTCTCCTGGCTAACGCCTGGATCGTCTACAAACTCAGCAATAGTTCGTTCTGGGTTGGCGTATCCACATTCGCATCCATGTCCCCATACCTCGTCGCCCCACTCGGCGGTATGGTCGCCGATCGGGCCGAACGCCGAATTCTCGTTCGCGTCACCCGCCTGGCCACCTTCAGCATCACCATCGTGCTGTTCCTGCTTGCGCTCTTGAACGTCATCGAAGTCTGGATGGTGGTGGGGATGGCCCTGGTGCAGGGGATCGTCCGCTCGATCGAAATCCCATCCGACCAGGCGTTGCTTGCGAACGTCGTCCCCCCGGCCGACCTCGGCAACGGTGTGGCACTGACAAGCACGACTCAGCATGGCACGCGTGCCATTGGTCCACTCCTGGCCGGGCCGTTGCTGGCCACCGTCGGTGTCGAAGGCGCCTATGCGGTCTCGGCCATATTCGCGGTCATCGCGTTTTTCTCGGTTCGCCAGATTTCTGTCTCCTCGCGCGGTGGTGTCGTGCGCCTGTCGGATGTCGTCACCAATCTGCGCGTCGGCCTTGGCTACGTTCGCCGAACCCCTCCGGTGTTCGCGCTCTTCGCGCTCGTCTTTTTTCACTGCGCGCTGACGATGTCGTTCGACGCGATGCTCCCGGGCTTCGCCGAGACAGAGCTACACCGGCCATCGAGCGGTTTCACAATGATGACTTTCGGGGTCGGAGTGGGCGCGCTCATCGGCACGTTCACGCTGGCGATGATTACCGGCGTACGGCGCGGCCCCCTGCTCTTCGCTACCGCTATCGCCAGCGGCCTCACGCCGGTGCTGATGGGAATGAGCATGAACATGGCCTCGGCTGCAGTCAGCGCGACACTGATGGGGTCTTCCCAGGCGATGTTCATGGCCTTGAGCGCGGTCCTGCTCCAGGAAGTTGTCCCGGACGACATTCGCGGACGGGTGATGAGCCTCTACCTGATGTCGGCCGGCGGCATCATGGCGATCATGAACCTCGCGTTCGGCACGCTCGCCGACCGCCATGGCTCGCCGATGCTGTTCGCCATCCCCGGCGCCATCTTCGTAGCCATCACTCTCGCATCGACGCTCACCGGGACCCATCTCCGACGTATCTACCGCACCGGCCGGACTGAAGCGCTGGCCGCCTGAGGCATGCCCCGACTCAGGAGCAGCCAAGCTGCGAGGCCAACTCTTCGAGGCTGTTGGCGTTGTATTCGAACGCAGGGTCGAAGCTCAGGTCGACGCTGCGCGATGGGCCAGCTTCGTCCGGACGCGGAATGTAGGCGGCCTTGAGGCCGGCCTTCTGGGCCGACTGAAGGTCGAACCGGTGGGCCGCGACCATCAGGATCTCGTCCGGCCGGAGGTCCAGGAATTTGCCCGCCGAAAGGTACATCTCTGGTTGTGGCTTGTAGAACCCGGTGACGTCGGCACAGAGGATGCAATCCCATTCGAGGCCGGCGAAGCGGGCCATGTTCACCAGCAGGGAGAGATTCCCGTTCGAAAGGGTCGAGCAGATGAACCTGGTCCGCAGGCGTTTGAGGCCGTTCACCGAATCTGGCCACGGGTGGAGCCGATGCCAGGCGCGGTTGAGCTGGTCTCGCTCCTGCTCGTCGACCTGGTCGAGGTTGTTCGCCGCCAGGAGCATGTCCAGCTTCCGCCGGTGCAACTGGTCCGTCGTCATGAACGGCAGTTCGCCTTTGCGAATCAGCGCGGAGCCGCCCATGTAGCCGTCGTAGCGCCAGTCATCGACGAACGAGGGCCAATCGAGCGAAGCGCCGTGCCGTAGCCCGAACGCTTCGCACTCGGCGATGACACTCGAGCGCCAGTCGACCACCGTGCCGAACACATCGAATGTCAGCGCACGGATCTCACTCACGACGCTATCGAGTTCAGCCAGCCGATGATGTCCGCGGTGACTTCGTCGCGGTTGGTCTCGTT
>JBDTNM010000160.1:0-7335 GCA_039933735.1 bacterium
CGAATCCAGGCGGTTCTCGGTAGAAGACCCACTTGCCGTCTCCGCTCCAGCCGAGGGGATCGGTGCCGCCCTTCGCGGGGATCGATTCCTCGATGAGGAGGCTGTCCCTGCCCGTCGCGAGGTCGTACGTGCGTAGTTCGGTGATGTCCAGGCGGCCCGGGGAGGTGTAACCGGCGAAGACGCCGTACAGGATACGGGTGCCGTCCGGCGACCAGACGAGGCCACCGGGCCGCTCCGGGTAGGGAGCCCCTGCCCCGCGGATAAGGCGGATCGCAGGCTTCGCAGGGTCGTAAAGGACCATCCCTTCCGGCGAGAAGAAGGCGAGCAGGTCGCCCATCGGAGACCAGGCCCAGTCGGCATCGATTCCCGGCTGAGTCAGCGGCGTAACGTGCCCTTGATCGTCTGCGACGACGAGGTGGCCGCTCTCGACGAACGCGATGTAGTTCCCGGTAAACGACCAGGAGGGAGTCCGAATCCCGTTGGCGGACCGCACCTTTGTCGCCGCCCCGTCCGGCATCGGCTTCATCATCAAGTCTCCGCGGGGGCTTAGGAACGCAAGGCGGCCTTCGACGCCCTTCGCAGGAAACTGGACGGCGTAGTCGCCGAGGCCCAGCGAAGCGAGCGACGGCGCGAGTGTTGGCCCTGGCGTCGGCACCAGGGCGGCCGGAACGCTCGTCGGCGATCGGAGCGGGGGTGCGAGAGTTGCGGTCGTGTGGTCGTCGGTCTGGCAACCGCGAAGCACCACGAACGCGCCAACGAGGCACGCCGCCATCATCCCGCCAACCTTCGCTAACGGCGCGAAGTCGAACGACCGCCGCGATCGATGCCAGGCCCAAAATTCGGCGACATCTTCGCGGGTGGACAGCGCTAGAACTGCAAGCAGATGGCTGACTTCGGACTTTGCTTCGACCAGCGTGAGGCCGAGTTGGTCAGCGATCTGTTGATTCGTGAGCCCCCGGTCTATGAGGTCGAGGACCTGGCGTTGGCGGCCGTTGACGAGCGACAGCTGGTTCGCAGCGTGTTTCCATCGGGCGGGAGAACCGGCCATGGGCCGGACGGTACGCTTAACCATGTCAAGGGTGCGACCGGAAGTCGCACTCGGCAGCTGCACTTCAACGCTCGTGGGCTCACGACCCTCTATCCTGAGCAATCGCAACTTCCGGGTTTCTCTGGCGCCTGAAACGAGTCCGCCGGGCTCTGCTACGCTCGTTGCACAACGCAACCCACCGGAGCCGCTCCATGCCTGCCGAAGTTGATGACATCATTCCTCGTTCCGCCATGGTCGTCGTCGCCCATCCTGACGACGCCGAATTCATGTGCGCCGGCACCATTGCGAAGTGGGCCAAGGGCGGCTGCGAAGTCACCTACGTCGTTATCACGAAGGGCGACAAGGGCAGCGACGACCCGGAGATGACGAGCGACCGGCTCACCACCATCCGCGAGGCTGAACAGCGCGACGCAGGCGCCGTCCTCGGGGTGAAGAACTACGAGTTCATGGGCTATCCGGACGGTTATCTGCAGCCGACGCTCGAATTGCGCCGCGACGTCGCCAGGCTGATCCGAAAGCACCGGCCCCAGGTACTGTTGACCTTCGACCCCACGAACCGCTTCGTTTCCGACAACTACGTGAACCACCCGGACCATCGTGTCGCGGGTGATGTCGCGCTCGATGCCACCTTCCCGACGGCGCGCGACCGGCTGACGTTCCCGGAGCTGCTGGCGGAAGGATTCGAACCGTGGAAGGTGCGCCAGATCTGGCTCTCCACTACGGATAAGGCGAACGTTTGGGTCGACATTTCCGACACGCTCGCCCTGAAGAAGGCCGCACTTCTCAAGCACCCGTCGCAGCTCGACGCCGAAGTGGTGAACTTCGCCGAGGACTGGGGCAAGCAATCGGGCGCTGCCCACGGCATCGCCTACGCGGAATCGTTCCGGCGGTTCATCCTCGAAGACGACCCGATCCACGAATAGGCTGGTACCCACGATGGGGAAATTGATTTATTCCGTCATTGCGTCGCTCGACGGCTACATCGCGGATTCCGAGGGAAACTTCGATTGGGCCGCACCAGACGAAGAAGTGCATGCGTTCGAGAACGAGCTGGCGCGCAACATCGGGACGTACCTGTTTGGACGGCGGATGTACGAAGTGATGGCTGCCTGGCAGACCATGGACGTTTCCGGAGAGCCCGAGGTGATGCGCGAGTACGCACAGCTCTGGCGCGCCTCCGACAAGGTGGTGTTTTCGACGACGCTCCCAGCCACCTGGACGGAGAAGACGACGCTCGAGCGCAGCTTCGACGCCGCAGCCGTGCGTGCGCTGGTTTCGGGTTCGACTCGCGACGTGGGCATCGGCGGTCCGGGGCTAGCGGCCTCGGCAATCAAGGCCGGGCTGGTCGACGAGTTTAGCGCGGTGTTTGTGCCGTACATCGCCGGCGGCGGCACGCAATGGTTGCCGCAGGAATTCAGCCAGAAGCTCGAACTGGTGGACGAGCGCCGTTTCGCAGGCGGCGCGGTGTATGTGTGTTATCGCCCGGTGAAAGACTGACCGGGCGGGCCTAACCGATCAGGCGGCCCCGGCCATCCTCGGCGAGGACAGTTTCACCTGGCCCTGGTTGCGTAGCAGGTTCTTGACGCTGCGGGCGAGTTCTTCGCTGATTTCGGCGTGGGGAAGGTCGAACTCGGTGTCGTTGCCTTCGGAGTCGCGCACGATAAGGCGGACTTCATCCTTACCGGGGGCGGATTTGAGCATCCCGGCAACGGCCCGAAGGAGCGCTTCGTCCGCGAGGATGTCTTCGGTCTCATGGATAGTGATGGTCAGGCGGGCGGAGTCGCCGTTGATCGGTGGGGTCACTCCGGGCCGGGAAGCTTCCGTTGTCGCGCCATTCTGGGCCGATGCGGGGGGCCGGTAACCGCCGTTCTGGCCGTTCCCGGGCTGACGCTGGCCGTAGTTGTTGTTGCCGTTCCCGTAGCCGTTCTGTGCTGGGCGCTGGCCATTCTGTTGCGGACCGGATTCCGAGGGCGCCTGGTCCATCCGCGGACGGCGCCTCGGTGCTTCGACCTGCCATTGTTCGGCGACGAAGCCGACGACGGTGCCTTCGGCCGCATCGTAGGCCGCCGCTTTGCGGACGTTGAGCCCAACGCGGTCGCCCCGGTCGCGCACTTCGATTGAGCAGACGAGGACCCGGCCTTCGGCCCAGATCTCTTCGCCGGTGAGTTCGATCGTGTCGTTCCAGACCGTCAGTTCGACGGTGCCGGAGAGGTCTTCGAGGTCGACCACGTAAAACTTCCGGCCATCGCGGGTGGCCCGGGACTGGACGCGGTTCACGAGCCCGCCGATGGTCACGCTCTGGCCCTTGAGCTCCATCGAGATTTCGGAGATCTGATGGCTGGCGTAACGAGCGACGTCCGTCGCAATCGGCTTGAACGGGTGGTCCGAGACGTAGACGCCGAGCAGTTCCTTTTCCCAGACGAGCCAATCGGCCGGTGTGGGCGGCGCCTGCGGCAATTCGAAACCAGATCCCGGTGTTGCAACCTCACTCCCAAAGAGGTCGAACATCGTGGATTGGCCGCTATCGCGCAGGTCCTTCTCACGTTTGACTTCGAGGATGATCCGCTCGGAGCCGAGGACGAGTTCGTTGCGGTTGTACGGTTCGCGCGCCGGGCCGCCCGGGAGCAGATCGAAGGCGCCGCAGCGGGCGAGGTGCTCGATCGCGCGGGAGTTCGCGCTACTGAGGTCGGCACGCTTGCAGAAGTCCTCGATGTCCTTGTAGATGCCATCCTTCTCGCGAGTGGCAATGATCCCTTCGACGGCGGATGAACCGACGTTTTTGACGACGCCCATGCCGAAGCGGATCGCGAGCGAGCCATCCTGGCGCTTCTCGACGCTGAAGTTATCAAAGCTCTTATTGATGTCCGGCGGCAGGACTTCGATGCCGAGCTTGGAACATTCGGCGACGGCCGCGGCGATCCGGGCATGGGTGTCCGGGGCGCTCTTCGAAAGCTGGAGCAGGGCCGTCATGTACTGGACCGGGTAGTTCGCCTTGAGCCAGGCCGTCTGGTAGGCGATATGCCCGTAGCACCAGCTATGGGCCTTGTTAAAGGCGTAGCCGGCGAACGGCTCGATAAGGTCGAAGACCGCGGCGGCCTCCGCCTCCGTGTAGCCGTTCCGGACCGCGCCGGCGACGAATCCGCCGCGCTCTTCGACCATGATCTCGGCTTTCTTCTTGCCCATGGCCTTGCGCATGATGTCGGCCTGGCCGAGGGAGTAGCCGGCGAACTGGCGCGCGATCAGCAGTACCTGGTCCTGGTAGACGATGACGCCGTAGGTCTCGTCCAGGATCTCGGCGAGGGCCGGGTGCGGATAGGTGATCTGGATCTTGCCGTGCTTGCCATCGATGTAGCGCGGGATGTGCTGCATGGGTCCCGGGCGATAGAGCGCCACGAGCGCGCAGAGGTCGGAGATGGTCGTCGGTTGCAAGTCCTGCACGTAGCGGCGCATACCGGCCGATTCAAGCTGGAACACGCCGAAGGTTTCGCCTTTGCCCAGCATCTCCATCGTCTTCGTGTCGCCGTCGGCGATGTGGACGATATCGAGTTCCTCGCCGGTGTTGTCGCGGATGAGGTCGACGGCCTTTTGCAGGATGGTCAGGTTCGAAAGGCCGAGGAAGTCCATCTTGAGGAGGCCTATCTTGGCCACCTGGTCCATCGCGAACTGGGTCGTGGGGATGCTGTCTTCATCGCCCTTGTTCGGGCGCTGGAGGGGTACGTGGTCGATCAGCGGGTCGCGGGAGATGACGACGCCGGCGGCGTGGGTGCTGGCGTGGCGAGAGACGCCTTCGAGCTTCTTCGCCGTATCGAGCAAGCGCCGCACTTTGGCGTCGGTCTCGTAGATCTCTCGCATCTCTTGCGACTGTTCGAGGGCGTCGCTGAGCGTGATGTGGAGGACTTCGGGCACCAGGCGAGCGACTCGGTCGGTCTCGCCGTAGGAGATACCCAATGCCCGCCCGACATCGCGGATGGCCGCTTTCGCGCCAAGCGTCCCGAAGGTGATGATCTGGGCGACGCGGTCCTTGCCGTAGCGTTCGTAGGCGAAGCGGATCATCTCGTCGCGGCGGTCATCGGCGAAGTCGAAGTCGACGTCCGGCATTTCGCGCCGCTCGATGTTGAGGAAGCGTTCGAACACGAGCCGGTTCGCGACCGGGTCGATATCGGTGACCTTGAGGACGTAGAGCACTAGTGAGGCGGCAGCAGAACCGCGCACGCCCATCTTGATCCCGGCCTTACGCGCGAAATCGGCAATCTCTTTGACCACGTACATGTAGTCCGTGAAGCCCGTTTGCTTGAGGACGTCGAGTTCGTAGGTGAGGCGCTGCTGCAGCTCCGGGGTCACGTCTTCGAAGCGTTCGTGCAGGCCCGTGAAGCAGATTTCGGCCAGGTAGTCATCGCTATTGCGGCCGGCGGGGATCGGCGGTTCCGGCAAGAGCTGGCGGTCGAAGTGGAGGTCGAGGTCGCAATCGTTCGCGACGAGCATGGTGTTGCTGAGGAATTCCGGGTTATCGGGGAAGAGCAGGCGCATCTCGTCCTCGCCCTTCACCCAATAACCGTTGCCGTCGATCTTGAACCGGCCCGCCTGGTCGACGGTTGCGTTGGTGCCGATGCAGAGGAGGATGTCGTGCGCTTCGGCCTCGTCTTCCATCGTGAAGTGGCTGTCGTTCGTCGCGACGACGTTGATGCCCATCTCGCGGCCGATATCGGCGATGGCCGGGTTGAAGCGCGTGAACTTCTCGTCGTGGTGGTTCTGAACTTCGAGGTAGTAGTGGCCGTCGAAGACTTCGCGGTAGTACTTCGCCGTTGCCATGGCGCCTTCGCGGTCGCCCTCCTGCACCCGGCGATGGAATTCCGACGACGGGCATCCGGAGAGCACGGTGATGCCCTCGCTGTGCATTTCGAGCAGTTCGCGGTCGATCCGAGGCTTGTAGTAGTAGCCCTCAAGGTTCGCCTTGGTGGTCAGCGCGATGAGGTTCTTGTAGCCCGTCATGTTCCGCGCGAGCATCACCAGGTGGTAGGGCGAGGAATCGCCGCGTTCGCGCGAATGGCGACTTCCGGGCGCGACATAGGCTTCGAGGCCGATGATCGGCTTGATCCCGCGGGCGGTTGCTTCGCGGTAGAAATCGATCGCTCCGTAGAGCGCGCCATGGTCCGTCATCGCGACGGATTCCTGACCGAGCGCCTTCACCCGGTCCATCAGGGGGGCTACTTTGGACATGCCGTCCAGCAGGGAAAACTCAGTATGAGTGTGTAGGTGGGTGAACATATCCGGGGGGCCAATGCTACACCGGGAATGGCCATCGGGCACCGATCTTTATGGCGAATGTGCCCGTCCCCGATGGTAGGATTGGTACATGGCATCCATTACGGTTCCGATCGACGAGGGAACTCTGGAACGGCTTGAGGCCTATGCGCGCGAGCGGCTTCAGCGGCCGGAGGATTTGCTGCGCGCCTACGCGGAATACCTCGCCACCGCGAATGAGCCTGAGTCCGAAGGAGACGACATCCCGGTCCGGGGCATCATGCGACTCGTGGAGACGAGCCAGTCGTTTGCGTGGCTGAACGACGAACCGAACCTGTACGACGAAATAGCGCTTGAACCCTTCGGTTAGTCTTGCGCGGCCCGGGGATATCGCAGTCGGGCCCTTCCCGTTCACCGATCTCACAGGATCCAAGCGCCGGCCCGTTCTGATTCTGGCTGTAGTTAACCGAGACGACTGCGTTGTCGCGTTCATCACGTCGCGGCCACAACCCGACGGTTTCGACAACATCTTGATCTCATCGGATGACCCCGAATTCGCTCAGACACGACTTGTCACCGCTTCGACAATCCGCCTTGGCCGGCTGGCTACTCTTCATTCCAGCGTGTTTCTTGGGCGACTCGGCCGTATCGGACCGTCAACGCAAGCCCGTGTTTCGGAAGGACTGCGACTCCTTTTCCCTTAAGGGACTACGTTTGGGTCCCGCTCGCTCAGCTGACCTCGCCCCGCGTGTCAGCCAGTACTTGGATTTAGAGAAGCCGCCCTCGACGTTCGATCAATGCTGACCATATCCAGCGCCCTCGCAGCTGCAGCCCGCTCGCCCCGCCGCCGGCCAGCCGTCCGCGTCAACGTCACCGCCGACCGCTTCACCATCCCCGTCCTCGAACTGCAGACGCTCGCCGACACCAGCGGCGACGCCGACGCCGCCCTCTCGCTTTGCATCGACCCCACCCAAGAGACCGAGATGGTAGCCATCCGCAACAACGGCGGCAGCCTCGACCGCCAGCACCAGTACCCGAACACCGGC
>JBDTNM010000161.1:0-7317 GCA_039933735.1 bacterium
GTGAAAGCGCGAGGACCATGAGTTCGGCGATTCGCTTGGTCGCGCCCATGACGCTGGTCGGGCGGACGGCCTTATCGGTGGAGATAAGCACGAAGGTGCGCGTTTGGTACGTCTTAGCGGCAGTGGCGACATTGAGTGTTCCGAGGACGTTCACGCGGAAGGCTTCATCAGGGTTCGACTCAAGCATCGGCACATGTTTGTAGGCCGCCGCGTGGAAGACGAGGTGAGGCCTGGCGTGATTGAAGATGTCGTCGACCTTCCTTTGGTCGACGACGTTTGCCGGCCAGAGCTTGATGATCGTCTGCGGGGAGACACCGGCGAGTTCGGCGGCAAGATCGAAGAGGCCACTCTCGTTGTTGTCGAGGAGGTGCAGCTCGAGCGGCTGGAATGTCGCGATCTGACGGGAAAGCTCGGAACCGATGGAACCCGCCGCGCCTGTGACGAGCACGACGTTGTCTTTCACGGACTGGCTGCAGGCGACGTAGTCGACCTGGACTGGCTCACGCCCGAGGAGGTCATCGAGAGTGATTTCGCGCAGGGCGTCGTTGGTGTGGCCGCTTGAGATCCAGCGTTCGACGCCAGGGACGATCCGGACAGGGATGGCGGCGGCCTGACAGGTGGCGACGATTGCGCGGATGGTGGGGCCTGGGGCACGAGGGATGGCGATCGCGACGGCATCGACGGTATGAGCGCGGATCTGCTCATGGAGCCCCGACACGGGACCGAAGACGCGAAGGCCGTGCATGCGGCTCTTCTGCTTTCGCGGATCGTCGTCGAGGTAGCCGATCGGCTGGTAGTTGAGGCCGGGGCTGTTCTGCAGTTCGCGCGCGAGCGCCTGGCCCGTGTGGCCGGCGCCGATGATGAGCAGGCGCTGGGAGGCCACGGCGACGCGCGGCAGGCGCAGGAGCAGGCGGGAGCGCATCTTGACGAAAGCCATGCCAGGGAAGATGAGCTCACCGGCGATGAGGATGACTGAAAGCGGCAAGTCGCGGTCGTTGAACCAGAAGTTCACGCCGAAGATGAGGAATGTGCCAAGCAGGACGGGGCGGAAGAGCGCCAGGATGTCGCCGAGGCTGCCGTAGGCCCAAACCGTGCGGTAGACACCGAAGAGGAGGTTCGCCACCACGTAAACGAGCGCGAGCAGAGGAAAAACCTTGAGAACGAAGTCGAGGTTCTGGCGTGGTACCTCGGCATCGAAACGCAAGAGAAGCGCAGCGGCGTAGGCGAGGGCGACAACGAAGACATCGAGCACCATCGCTCCGACTGCGCGGACGTTATCGCCACTCAAGAGGTTCTGTTTGAAGCTCGATTGGGCTGGGCTCATCGCGCACCGCTACCTTTCGCAACAGAAAGGGCGGTCTTCAGCAAGAGGTGGACATCAGTCAGCACCGAATGGTTATCCACGTATTGGAGATCGTAGGTAGCGATTTCGTCATAGGTCAAATCTGAACGGCCATTCACTTGGGCCAAGCCAGCGATTCCCGGAGGAACAGAGTGCCTTCGATGATACTCCTCCGGGTACTGCGAAACGATCTCGGGAATCTCCGGTCGCGGGCCGACGAGGGACATTTCGCCTTTGAGGACGTTGAAGAGGTTCGGTAATTCGTCGAGCGAGGTCTTGCGGGCGAATGCGCCCACGCGAGTAATGCGGGGGTTTGGGCTGTCGGCGGGCGCGAAGACGAAGGAGGAGAAATCTTCGACCTGGTAGTGTTCCTGTTCGCCGGGCCGAAGGTGGCGCATGGTGCGTAGCTTGAGCATGCGAAATGGGCGTCCGTGGAGACCGATGCGTTCCTGAACGAAAAACGGGTTGCCGCGGAGTTCGACGGCGAGGACGAGGGCGGCGGCGGCCACCAGCGGCAACCACAGGGGCGCCGTAACGACCGTGAGGGCGACGTCGAAAATCCTCTTCGGCACGGGCCAAGGGTACGTTCCGCCACTGGTAGAGGCGACGGATTCGCTACCGCGATTGCAGCAAGACGATGGCGGAGGCGGCCATTGCTTCGCCCCGGCCGACGCCATCAAGGCCCTCGGAGGTCTTCGCTTTGACGCTCACGGCGGAGAGCTCTATGCCGACGATTTCGGCGATTCGTTCGCGGATGTGAAGGATGTAGGGCGCGAGTTTCGGGCGCTCGGTGCGGACGGTGGAATCGATGTTTTCGACGTCCCAGCCCTGCTCGCGGCCGAGTTCGAGGGCTTTGCGGAGGAAGTCCGCGCTGTCGGCATGGGCGTACCGCGGGTCGCTCGGCGGGAAGTAGCGCCCAATATCTCCTAGGGCAGCGGCGCCAAGGACAGCATCGGTGATCGCGTGGAGAAGGACGTCGGCATCGCTGTGGCCGGAGAGACCGGGGCCTTCCTCTATGATTACGCCGCCGAGCACGAGGGTCCGGCTGTCGTCTATGCGGTGGAGGTCTTCGCCGAGGCCGACTCGCATGGTCACTGGTCAGACTCGCGCTGGCCCAGGATCGCGGCGGCCACCTCAAGGTCCACGGGCCGGGTGATCTTGAGGTTCCCGACGCCCGCGTCGACGATCAGGCATTCGAGTCCCAGGCGACTGAGCATGGCGGCGTCGTCGGTCTCATCGTTGTCGCCCATCGCGGCGGCATCGAGCCAGGCCTGGCGCAAGACTACCTGAGGGGTTTGGGCGGCCCAGAGTCTCGAACGGTCGGGGTGAGCGGCGATGGTGCCGTCGCGAACTTCTTTGATGGTGTCGGTCACGGGAGTGGCGGCAATCGCCCCGGAGTTTCCCGTCGCGGCGTCAGCGACGCAGGCGAGCAATTCAGGGGTGAGCATGGGGCGGGCGCCATCGAGGATGGCGACGTAGCGCGATGAGCACTGACGTAGTCCCGCTTCGACGCTGTCGCGCCTTCGGGAACCGCCCTCGACGACGCGGAAGCATGTCTTCGAACACCAATCCGCACAGAGGTGGTGCACATCCATGATTCGGTCGGGAGAAGTCACGACGACGAGGCAGCCGACACCGGGGGTGCGTTCGATGGCGGCGAGCGACCAGGCGAGGACGGGGCGACCTCGAAGGTCGGCCCAGAGTTTATCGGTGGCGCCAAAGCGCGTGGACGAGCCGGCAGCGACGACCACGACATCGAACGGCATGGATTGAACCCTAGCACCTGAACCTGTTGAACTGTAGGTTCGGGCCATCGAAACCGACGATTGGGGAAGCCATGGGGATGGAACAGCAGGCGGCAGCGGTCCTGGGTGAGGGCGTACGACTCGTGGCGACCGTTTCGTCCAAGGGTACGGCGAAGCGAATCATAACGGCGGGGGTGGCGAGGCAACTGGGTGGGGCCGCCGGACATGCCGCCGCTCAGACGCTCGGCAATCGAGGAAGCATCGATTCGATCGAGGGTCACAAAGGCTACATGGTCCTCGCGCTGACTGGCACGTCACTCGGTGTTTTCAAGCAGAAGGCCGGGCTGCTGAAGCCTTCGTGCGGGGAGATCCTGGGCACGATCCCGATGACTGACGTCAGTTCGTTTTCGGTCGGCGGCGGAGCCCTGACCGCTGCCCTGACGGTTACGCTTTCCGATGGCACGGAACTGGAGTTCGAGGTGCCACGCGTCCACAAAGGGAAGGTAGAGAAGATCCGGGACGCCATAGGACGTTCGGACTGATCGGTAGCCTCGGCCTGCTACCATGGAAGTTCGCCCGCACCGGTCTGCCGCAAGGCCGGGGAAGGACACAACCATGACCGCGACAATAGAACAATTGCTCACGCGCGTTTCGAAGCCTGCCCGATACACGGGCGGGGAGTGGAACAGCGTTACGAAGGACTGGGCCACGGCGCCCGTACGAATCGCCCTTGCGTATCCCGATGCGTACGACATCGGGATGTCGAACATGGGCCTCGGCATCCTTTACGACCTGCTGAACAAGGTCGAAGACGTGGTATGCGAGCGTGCGTTCGCACCATGGGAAGACATGGAAACCGAGATGCGGAGGGAGGGGACGCCCCTATGGAGCCTCGAGACTCGCGCACCGCTGCGCGATTTCGATGTCCTCGGGTTCACGCTTCAGTACGAGATGACGTACACGAACATCTTGAACATGCTCGACCTGGCGGGCATCCCGGTCTGGTCGCAGGAGCGCGGCGAAGACCACCCAATTGTCATCGCGGGCGGGAGTGGTGCGTTCAACCCGGAGCCGATGGCGCCATTCATCGATGCGTTCTTCCTGGGTGAAGGCGAGGAAGCAGTTATCGAGTTGGCGAACGTCGTGCGCGAGTGGAAGGTGGACCGCACTCCCCGCAGGGAGCGTCTTCGGCAGCTGCTGTCTCTGCCAGGGGTGTATGTCCCCAGCTTTTACGAAGCGCGCTATGACGCCGAAAATCACTTTGCGGCACTCGAAGCGACGGATCCCGCCGCGCCGGCGAAGATCACCCGGCGCATCGTCGAGAAACTGCCCCCTGCGCTGGTGAAGCCGATCGTGCCGTTCCTGCAGACCGTGCACGACCGGGCGGCGGTGGAGATTCAACGCGGTTGCACCCAGGGCTGCCGGTTTTGCCAGGCAGGGATGATTTACCGCCCTACCCGCGAGCGCTCGCCAGAAGAAGTGGTGCAGGCTGCGCGGGAACTGATGTTGAACACGGGGTACGACGAGCTTTCGCTTCTTTCGCTAAGCACGACGGACCACAGCCAGATCGTGCCGATGGTGAATCAACTGACCTCCACGTTCCAAGACCTCAAAGTTGGGATTCCGAGCACGCGTGTTGATAGCTTCTCGGTCGAAGTTGCGAATGCGGTAGCGAAGGGAAAGAAGCACACGCTGACGCTGGCGCCGGAGGCAGGCAGCCAGCGACTGCGAAACGCTATCAACAAGCTCGTGAGTGAAGAAGACTTGCTCGGCGCGGCCGAGAATGCGTTCCAGCGCGGCTGGACCGGCATCAAGATGTATTACATGGTCGGCCTGCCGACGGAGACCCACGAGGATGTCGCGGGCATCGTCGAAATGGGCAAGAAAGTGAAGGCGCTGGGCCGGAAATACACCGGAGGCCGCGCCCGGGTACGGGTCAGCACGAGCAACCTCGTGCCGAAGCCGCACACACCATTCCAATGGGCTCGCCAGGATACTGACGAAGAGCTACAGCCGAAGCACTTCTTGCTCAAGGACGGCTGCCGCTCGGCGGGAGTGGAGTTCAGCTGGAATGACCCGCGCGACAGCTTCGTTGAATGTGTCCTCAGCCGCGGCGACCGGCGGGTGGCGAACGCCATCTACGAAGCCTGGCGCAGGGGCGCCAAGTTCGACGCTTGGGGCGAGTATTTCAAATACGACCGCTGGCGGGATGCGTTCATCGCCACCGGGATCGACGCCGAATGGTTCGCCCACCGCGAATGGGACACGCGTGAACCGCTGCCATGGGACCACATCGATTGCGGCGTCACGAAAAGCTACCTGCGCGGGCAATGGCGGGATGTCCACAGTGTGAAGACGGTGGCCGACTGCCATCACGGCGCGTGCAACGTCTGTGGCATGCAGAACTTCGATGCACTGAATGACCAAAGTGGAGTCGGCGACTGCATCGTGAAACTCGGCAAGCTCGTCGAGTTGCGGCGAGGCACCAAGAAGTACGAGGGCGAAGCGCTCGAACTGGTGTAGCGGGCTCGGTTGTTTCGATTCGATACTCTCGAAAGATGGCCCGGCCCTCTTCCACCTCGAGGATCTGATTCAATTGCTTTCGGAACCTCCTGAGTGGCGCGCGCGGCTGCGCCAGATCTGCGAACGCCCCCCTTTAGGGCAAAGAAAACGGGCCTCCCTTTCGGGAAGCCCGTTCGTTTTGGTCGTTAGGGGCGACTACTCGTCGTCGTCGCCGCCGATGGTGAAGTCTTCGTCCTCGTCGAGCGGGAGGGCGCCGATTTCTTCGTCGTCTTCATCGAGCAGGCCGACCGCGCTTGGCCGCTTGTAGGCGGTTGCTTCGCGCTCGGCGAGGATGCGCTCGAGGTCTTCTTCCTCTTCGAGAAGGAGCGACTCGGGGACATCGAGCTCGGCGTAGTGCTCGCGCTTCGGCACTTCGATTTCGCTTCGTGCCGGGATGAGCTTGCCGATGATGACGTTTTCCTTGAGTCCAAGGAGCTTGTCGGTTGAACCGTCGATGGCAGCGTTCGTGAGGACGCGGGTCGTCTCCTGGAAGGAGGCGGCTGCGAGCCACGAATCCGTGTTCAGCGAGGCCTTGGTAACACCGAGGAGGACCGGCTGGGCCGTAGCGGGTTCGCCGCCTTCCGCGATGATCTTGTTGTTCAGCTCTTCGAAGGCGCGGCGATCGTAGAGGTCGGCAGGGAGCAGGCCACTGTCGCCCGGATGATCGACCTTCACGCGCCGGAGCATCTGGCGGGTGATGACTTCGATGTGCTTGTCGTTGATGTTCACGCCCTGGGCCTTATAGACCTTTTGGACTTCATCAACCATGTACTTGCGGACTGCATCGCGGCCCTGGATGTGAAGGATGTGCTGCGGGTTGCGGGCACCTTCGGTGAGCTGGTCGCCGGCGTAGACCATCTGGCCGGTCTCGACGAGAAGTCGGGCGGCAGCTGGGATGGGGTACTCGCGCTCTTCGCGTTCTTCGTAGACCACGGAGAGCTTGTTCTTGCCGGAAACACGGACAATACCGGAGATGCGGGAGGCGACCGATTCGGCCACCTCAGTTTCCTTCTTCGGCTGAGGTCCGTGGGCGATGACGTGGCCGGCGACGATGCGGTCGCCGTCCTTGACGGTGGCCTCGCCCTTGGAAGGGATTTCGTATTCTTCGACTAGCGTATCGACGTTCGAAACGCGGACGACGCGCCGTTCGTTTTCCTGGACGATTTCGACCACGCCATCGGTTTCGCTGATGATCGCTTCGCCCTTTGGGGCGCGCGCTTCGAAGAGCTCTTCGACGCGTGGGAGACCGCTTGTGATGTCGGTCTGGCTGGCGACACCGCCGGTGTGGAAGGTACGCATTGTGAGCTGCGTGCCAGGTTCACCGATGGACTGCGCGGCAATGATGCCGACTGCGGTGCGGTGCTTCACGAGTTCGCCACGGGCGAGGTCGCGTCCGTAGCAAAGGCGGCAGAGGCCGCGCTCGGCTTCGCAGGACATTGGAGTGCGGACAAAGACGCGGACAACCTTGCGGTCGTCGATTTCCTTCGAAACAGACTCACTGATCTCTGCGTCTCGCTCACAGAGGACTTCGCCTGTTTCCTCGTCGACCACAGGCATGGCAGCGTAGCGCCCCATGATCCGGGTGCGAAGCGATTCGACGGCGTCGCCCTTGGATTCGCGTTCGATCCAGAGGCCACTGGTGGTGCCGCAGTCTTCTTCGAGGATGAT
>JBDTNM010000162.1:0-7304 GCA_039933735.1 bacterium
CGCCCGCTGCTCATTACCAGAGTCGAGCGGAAAGCGAAGCGACTCATCCACCGCGTGCGGCCGAGCACCGGGAGAGCGGGGCCGCCGCGTGCGTTCGACCTCAAGCCGGTTTACAGCGCGGCGGCGTCGTTGCGATACCCGAGCCGGGGGGCGCCGCTGGGCGATGCGCTTCGTGGAGCCACTGAACCAGGGCAGGCGATAGATGCTGCGTTCGGGGCGCTGGCCCTGGCAATCGCGTACGGGGATCGCGGGCGCGCCGAAGGACTGCTGGCCTTCCTGGGACTGTGCTACGTGTCAGCGGATCTCGATGCGGGCACCGCAAGGATGGGCCGACACCTGCAGGAATGTGACCTCGTTCCAGGTTCCCGACTTGCCGCGCTGGAGTACAACGCGGGGTGGTCCGTTTTGATGGAGGGTGTCCGGCAACAGGCTGTATCGATGGCTGGGGCGGGGCCTCGTCCGGAGCGGCGGCTCGGATTCGAACTGCTTCCGCGCCGTGTGGTCCTCAGGATCAACGGGGGACTCGGCAATCAGTTGTTCCAGTACGCCGCGGCCCTGGCGTACGCCCGGCGGGTTGGGGCGCCCCTTCGTCTCGACCTGTTCAATTACGGACAGCCGACGGCGGAACGCGAGTTTCTGCTCGGCCGTCTCCGAGTCCCGATCCGGCGGGCGAGCTCGTTCGATGTGCTCAGTACCCGGCTCCGGCCGCATCGCGAGAGGTGGGGCGTCCGCGACGACTTCATGTTCGGCGACAACGGGAGCGCCTGGCTGTCAGGCCTCTGGGAAGACCAGGCCTACTTCGCGGAAATCGCCCCATTGGTGCGCCGCCGCTTTCGCCCTCGCGACGAGTCAACCGCCGAGGCGTCCCGAGATCTCGTCCGACGCGCCCGTAGAGGAGATGGGCCTGTGATTGGCGTCCATCTCCGGCGTGGAGATCGCGGACCTGGAGGGAGGGCGTTCTCACCGTTTTCCAGTCTCCCGGCCAGGTATTACCAGCAAGCCGCCAGCCGATTCCCGACAGACGCGAACTTCCTGGTGTTCTCCGATACGCCCGAGGATATCGCCTGGTGCCGCGAGCACCTGGGCCTCGGAGACAGCGCTCACGTAACGTTTGGCGAAGGCCGGGACCCGATCCTCGACATGTTCGCGCTAACTGAGTGCGACCACGTCATCCTCTCGGCCGGTACGTTCAGTTGGTGGGCGGGATACCTCGGCGAACGTGCCGGGAGGCGGGTCATCGTGCCGAACCCACTCCAGGGGCTTTCGGTTGGACGGGTGATGATCCCGTGTCCGATGCCGTCCCAGCCGGGCTGGGAAGAGGTCACGATCGCGCCGGGCGATGGGTAGGAATCCGGTGGGAAGCCGGTTGACATGTGACTAAATGCTCACATATATTCTGCGGCAGCAGTGGAACCGGTATTTAAGGCGCTCGCCGATATCAACCGGAGAAGGCTGCTGGACCAACTCTACGAACGCGATGGCCAAACGCTCGGTGAGTTGCAGGCAAGCCTCCCGCAGATGACGCGCTTCGGCGTGATGAAGCACCTCGACGTCCTCGAAGACGCGGGGCTCATCTCGACGCGCAAAATCGGCCGGGAAAAGTTCCACTACCTCAACCCGGTCCCGATTCAAATCATCGCCGACCGCTGGATTTCGAAGTTCGCCCGCCCGTTCGTGAGTGCGCTCACGGGGCTCAAGTACGATCTGGAGATGGAGGCCATGGAGAAGCCGAAACACGTCTACGACGTCTACATTCGGGCGACGCCCGAGCGCGTATGGGAAGCCGTGACCAGCGGTGAGATGACGAAAAAGTGGTTCTACGGGACCACCCTCACTGGAGACCTGAAGCCCGGCGCGACGATCCGGTATCTCAACGAGGATGGTTCCGCCGCAGTCGAAGGCGAAGTACTGGAAGTGCAGCCGCCCTCGAAGTTCGTGCACACGTGGTCTTCGAACTGGGGCCCGGACTTCGCAAACGATCGTCCGTCGCGCGTGACGTGGGAGATAACTCCCATGGGGCCGACGACGCTCCTGCGCATGACGCACGACGACTTCGAGGGCGAGACCGCAACCTACAGGTCGATTTCCCAGGGATGGGCGCCGATCCTCAACAGCATGAAATCGCTGTTGGAGACCGGGGAGCCCCTCGTGCTCGACCGGTAGCCGCCAGTGCCGCTGGACCTCCCCGATGAACCATCGCTCCCGGTGCGGGCGCGAAAGCCGGCGCCGCCATGGCTGGATTCCGGGTGGCGGAACGTCCTCGCAGCGCTGAAATGGGCCGCTGAATCTCAGACGGACCCGGGTGCGAGTGGCTAGCATGGCCCTTCCAACCAAGGAGGTCCCTTCGTGACCGAAATCACCCAGGAAGCAATCATGGCGGCGGTTTCGACGGCGAAGCCCTTCGCGCTCGTGATATTGAAGAAAGGCCCGAACTACGAATCAACCGGTAACCTTCAAATCGAGCACTTGAAGCACATTTTCACGATGCGTTCCGAAGGCCAGCAGCTGGTCACGCTGCCAGTGACCGACTCCGGCGAAATCGCAGGGATCGGCCTGATGGCGACGAGCAAGGAAGAGGCCATCGCACTCACAGCGGCCGATCCCGGGGTCATCGCCGGGAGATTTACGTTCGAAGTGATGAGTTGCATGGGCATGCCCGGCGACTCTGTCCGTTAATTCGCGGAGAAAGCAGCAACTACTATGAGTAGCCCGACCATCTTCTACGCACTGTTTCACAGCCCAGGTCCCCGCTGGAATTCCGGGACCGACTTCCGCCAACAGGATGGCGTCGGGGCTCACATCCAGTACATGTCCGAGCAGTTGGAGGCCGGGAACCTCGTCTTTGGCGGGCCCTTCCTGGATGACACCGGAGGGATGATGATCTTGCGCGCCGAAGACCTGGAATCAGCTCAGACTATCGCCGCCGCCGACCCGACCGTGGCCGATGGGCTACTGCTCGTTCAGGTGAAACCGTGGCTGATGGCGATGGAATCGTTCGACCCGAAATAATTGATTTCCCGCTCCCGATTTCGCTACGTGCCCGCCCTCGATGAGCCGATACCCATGGGGATATTGCGTTCACGAAGGGGCCCGTGGCCGAACAGACCGACTTTATCGCCCTGCTGACTGATCCGGACAGGCTGCAACTGATGTTGCTCGCCTGCCCGGACGGCGTGATCGCGACGGACGAAGTGGGCGTTATCGTCCTCTATGCCGGGGCGAGCGAGACGATGTTCGGCTTCCAGCCGGTCGAAGTAATGGGGCGCAGCTACCGCGTTCTGCTCGCCGATGACTACTCGTTCGAACGGCTTCGCGATGAACTCGCCAGCGAGGGCAGGGTTTCGAACTACGAAATCCCGGCAGTGCGAAAAGGCGGCGCCGCATTCTCGGCGGCGGTTTCGGCGGCAGTCATGCGTGATCGCTATGGCGGAACGCTTGGCCACATCTTCTACGTTCGCGATCACTCCCAGGTGCGCGAAATCGAGGATGCATTGCGGAGCAAGAACGCTCAGCTGAACCACCTCGTATCGAAGCTGGACCACCTCGCGAACCATGACCAGCTGACCGGGCTCTTGCGTCGCGGCAGTGCCGTTGAGTTCGCCGAAAACGTCCTGCTGGAATCCGGTTTGGACCGCGCTGACTTCGGTGTCGCGCTCTTCGACCTGGACCATTTCAAGCAGGTGAATGATTCCTACGGGCACCTTGTGGGGGATAGGGTGCTTTCGACCATTGCCGCGGTGCTTCGCCGGACCGCGCGCCAAAACGACATCGTCGGCCGCTTTGGAGGAGAGGAGTTTGTTGCCTTTCTCCCGGGCGCCGACCTCGATGCTGTCTCGGGTTTCGCCGAGCGCGCCCGCGTCGCAGTCGAACGAGCGAAAGTCGCCATCAGCGATGACTTCTCCCTTTCGATTTCGGTCTCGGCGGGAGTGGCGGCGATACCTTCGTGCGCCGATAGCTTGAATGAGGCCCTGCGTATCGCCGATGACCGGCTTTACGCGGCGAAGCGGGCCGGACGCAACCGTGTTGTTCGTACCGACCCAGAGGGCGACGAGCAGAGGAGTGCCGCGTGACCAACGAATCCGTACCTCTCGAATTAGGTGCGCGCAATCGGCTACGGCTGATCGTGAACCGCACGACTGATCTGACGCCGCTGAAGAGTGTCGCGACAAAAGCGATCCAGCTCGCTGAAGATGAGCGTTCGGCTGCGATGGACCTCGCGACCGTCATCAGTTCGGACCAGGCGCTGACTGCGAAACTGTTGAAGCTTTCGAATTCGGCCTACTACGGCTACGCGCGGCGCATTTCGAACGTGCGCGAGGCCGTCATCCTCCTGGGCATGCGGACGGTGCGTTCGGTCGCCATCTCCTCGGCGATCATCGATGCATTCAAAGTGCCGGAACTCGAACGCGGCGGCTTCGACCAGGACCTGTTCTGGGCGCATTCCGTGGCGGTGGGCCTCGTGGCGGAACTAATCGCGCGCGAAACGCGCCTGACCCGTCCCGAAGACGCGTTCACGGCCGGTGTCCTTCATGACGTTGGCAAGCTGGCCATGATGCTGGCCGAGCCGGCGATGTTCGGCGAAGTTGTCGACCTCGTGAACCACGAGGGGATGAAGTACCGCGACGCTGAATTAGCCGTGTTCGAAATCGGCCACGAGCACGTCGGTTCGCGCCTGGCGCAGAGATGGAAGTTCCCCGATTCACTGGTCTCCTCGATCCGAGACCATCACCCGGCCAAAGGCGTCCACGCGATTTCCAACCTGAGCGACCTTGTCGCCGCGGCCGATCTCGCCTGCAACCGCGAGGGCCTGGCCTGTGGCTTCGACTGGACGCTGGACGAAACGCGGCGCTCGGTGGCGGCTGTACCGCCTGCGGTGGATATCGCCATCAACAAGGTCCACGGCGGAATGGCCACTATCGAGGAGAAGGCCCGCGCCTTCCTGCTGCACGTCACCTCGCGAGCGCCCCACTGGTACGCCCCGCATCACGGTGAGTCCGCCGGCGAACGTGCAGACGAAGCGGGTGCGGCCTGATGCTCGCCCGCATACCTGCCGATATCCGTAGTGAGGACAATGCATGAAGCGGACTGAGCAAGACAGCGAGCAGCAGCCCGACCAACGGAGCAAAGAAGCGCGAAAGCACATCATTCGCGCTGTACTGCTCGTCGGCTGGGGGCTGGTGCTCGCAATCCAGGTCAGCGCGACGCTGAAAGACACGACGACATCGAACCTGATTGTTTCGGTGGCGTTCTGCCTGCTGTTCTTCGTCGTCAACGTCAACCTCTTCCTGGTTGGCTGGCTCGGATCACGCAGCTGGCGGCGCGTTTCTTCGAAACTGCATGGCGCGGCCTACCTGAGCGAATTCCACAACCTTCCGAACCGAAACTATGTGCTGGCCGAGCTACGCCGCGAGATGCCCCGTGCCCGCGCCCACAACGCACCATTCGTACTCATCCAGCTATCGCTTGAGAACATTGAGTCGGTGAGAGAGCGCCGCGGCGAAGAGTTCGCCGACCGCGCCGTCAACGGACTCGTGGATGTACTCAAGCGGCTGACACGCAGCTCTGACTTCCTCGCCCACCTCGGCGGGGCCCGGTTCGCCGTGATGCTCGTCGAATGCACGCTTGAACAGTCCTACATCTACCTGAAGCGCGTTCCCGGGACGGTCTCCGTGAGCGACGGGCGCCAGATGCTCGACGTGGCCGTTACGGCCCGCGTCCACCAGTACGACCTTGAGTCGCTCTACGCGACCGACGTGCTGCGTGACCTCGAAGAGACGAAGCCCCTGCGCCGCCGCGAACAGCCCCGGATGGACTCCCTGGCGGCCTAAAGGCCGTAGTGCGCCGACTCCCCGATCCGATGCAGCTTCAGGAAGTTCGTCGTCCCCTGGGCGCTGACGGGCATGCTCGCCACCACCACCACCTCTTCGCCGACGGCAACGAAGCGCCGCTCAACGAGCATGTCGTCCACCATCTTCAGCAGCTGCTCCGAAGAGTGGACGAGGTCGCCTCGGAGCGGCACAACACCCCGGGCCAGGGCGAGCCTGCGGCTTATCGAGTCATGCGGCGTGATGGCGAAGATCGGCGCGTTCGGGTGCACCTTGCTTAGCAGCAGAGCGGTATAGCCGCTGTTCGTGAAGCAGACAACGGCCTTCATATTCGCGTCTGACTCGACGATCCGGCGGGCACCGAGCGCGACCACATACGAATGGTCATCGTCCTCGGGACGGGTCATGACATCGCGGTTGAATTCGGCCGTGGCTTCTTCGGCCTTGCGAATGATCCGGTCCATCATCGCGACGGTTTCGACGGGATAGCGGCCCACGGCCGTCTCTTCGCTCAGCATGAGGGCGTCGGACATGTCCCAAACGGCGTTCGCCACGTCCGATGCCTCAGCACGCGTCGGGCGGGGCGAATCGACCATCGATTCCAACATCTGCGTCGCCGTGATGACGGGGATCCGGTTCTTCGCGGCCGCGGCAATGATCCGCCGCTGCTGCACCGGCACATCCTCGGGCGGCAGTTCGACGCCGAGGTCGCCGCGGGCCACCATCGCGCCGTCTGCCTCGGCGAGCACATCGTCAAGGTTCTCGACGGCCTGCCGACGCTCGATCTTGGCGATGATCGGGATGTCAGAGTTAAGGCTCGCGATGAACTGCCGAGTGCGCGCGATGTCATCCGCGTCCCGGACGAAGCTCAACCCAAAGTAGTCGACGCCTGCCTTCACCCCGACCTCGATGCACTCCTTGTCGCGGTCCGTGAGCGCGGGCGTGGTGAGGTTCGTGGCGGGAAAACTCACACCCTTGTGAGCGGTCAGAAGACCGCCGCTGAGCACACGGCACTCCAGCCCGTCAGGCGATGAGCGCAGGACTTCGAGTTCGATCTTGCCGTCATCCAGCAGCACTCGTTCGCCGGCGAGGACGTCCTCGGTGAGGCGCGGGTATTCGACCGTGAGCAACTGTTCGCTGCCCGGCACCGCTTGCGTGGTCAGTCGAATCTCGCGCCCGGGGACGAGTTCGAGCGCTCGCGAATACTCCGTCTCGCCCGTCCGGATCTTGGGGCCGCTGAGGTCCATCAGGATGCCGACCGGCTTGCCCGCTTCCTCCGCCACCTGCCGCACGAGCTTCACCGCTGCGATGTGCTCGTCCAGCGTGCCGTGGCTCGTATTCAGCCGGGCAAGGTCCATCCCGGCCCGAATCATTGCCGCGATCGTCTCAGGATGGAGCGAAGCAGGGCCGAGCGTGCAGACAATCTTGGTGCGTCGCATGACAACGAGTGTAGCAACACCGGATGAACCGTCGGGTTGT
>JBDTNM010000163.1:0-7300 GCA_039933735.1 bacterium
TTCGAGCACACGACCACTGTGGATTCGACGCTGGCCGAACTTGGCGTGAGCGCGAAGCCGACTTTGCTGGCGCTCAACAAAGTGGACGCGCTGACGGACGAGGGCGGCGCGAAGGTAGCGAACTTCGATGAAGCGAAGGCAGTTGTGCTTGGTGCGGGCGCCCCGCCACGCAACGTGGTGTTGATTTCGGCTGCTGAACGCTGGGGCCTGGATGCGCTCAAACGCCGGATTGAGGATGCACTGGACGGTGACCTCGGCGACGACGACAGCGAAATCGCCGATCTTGTGGGCCGGGCCGTTTGAACCCCGATAGGGGAACCGTTACAACTCGCTTATGACGCAAGACAGGCCCCCAATTCCACTTGAGCACACGGATGGGCCGCTCACTGGTTACCGTGTGCTCGATTTCGCAGACGAAAAAGGTCAGCTGTGTGCCCGAATTCTCGGGGAACTCGGCGCGGATGTCATCAAGGTTGAGCCCCCGAGGGAAGGGGACTCGACCCGCGCGAACGGACCGTTCTTCAAGGGCGAGGCCGAACCGAACAACAGCATCTACTGGTGGGTGATGAACGCCGGCAAACAATCGGTGACGCTTCAGCTCAAGCTGGAGGCCGGCCGGGAGATCCTGCGGAAATTGATCGCCACCGCCGACATCATTGTCGAGACGTTCACGCCCGGAGATTCGGCGGCGCTGGGCCTGGACTACGAGAGCGTGAGCGCCGCTAACCCGGGCGCAATCCTTGTGAGCATTACGAACTTCGGGCAGACCGGCCCGTATGCGAAGTGGGCGGCGACCGACATCGTCGGCAGTGCCATGGGCGGACACATGCACCTCAACGGAGACCCTGAGCACGGCCCTGTGCGGACGACCGCGCCGCAGGCCTACGCGCAGGTCAATTTCCAGGCTGCCGTTGGCGCCATGACCGCGCTTTACGCCCGCGGCGTGAACGACGGCATCGGCCAGCACGTCGATGTTTCGATGCAGGAAGCGATGACCAGCCCGATGGACCATGCGGGGCCGACCTGGGACATCCGCCACGTCAATACCGTCGGGCCCGGGGTGAATCGCCAAAACGCTGGAATCGTTGGCGGTCGGTACCTCTTCGAGACGGCCGACGGTTGGATCACGGCGCTGCAGGCCGGCGGCCTGATCGGGCCGAACGCGAACCCGATCATCGATTGGCTGGCGGAATCGGGCGAAGCACGGGGGCTCGATTCGCCCGAATGGCGGGCGCGGCTGACGGCGCTAGTCCCGCAGACGGCGGAGGACCGAACGTACGTCGAAGAAACCATGTCGGCGTTTTGCAAGTCACGCAAGAAGGAAGAGCTGGTCGCGGAGGCGCAGCGGCGGGGGGCAGGCTGGGCGCCTGTTTTCAGCCCGCGCGAGATCGTGGACAGCAAACAACTCGCCGCGCGCGACTTCTGGATCCGGGTGCAGCACGAGGACCTCGGCGAGTCGTTTATCTACCCGGGTGCGCCGTTCAAGCTGAGTGAGACGCCGTGGCGGCAACGCGGGCGCGCCCCGCACGTGGGCGAACATAACGAACAGATTTACGGCGAACTGCTTGGACTGGATGCGGCAGAACTTCGGCGGCTCAAAATGAAGATGGTGATTTAGCCATGGCAGGAGACCTCAAGAAACCGTTCGCAGGGCTGCGCGTGGCCGATTTCGCCTGGGTAGGCGTCGGGCCGCTCGTATCGAAGTACCTCGCTGACCACGGCGCGGAAGTGATCAGGATCGAATCGTCGACTTACCCGGAGGCGCTGCGGCGCGTGCCGCCGTTCGTGAACGACGTCCCGAACGTCGATGGTTCGGGCTACTACGCGAACTTCAACAGTTCCAAGCTGGGCGCGTCGGTGAACCTGAAGCACCCGCGCGGGCCTGAACTGGCGAAGCAGATTGTGGCAACGTGCGACATCGTGACCGAGTCGTTCACGCCGGGGACGATGGCGAAGTTCGGACTCGACTACGAAAGCCTGAAGGTAGGGCGACCAGACCTGCTGATGATTTCGATGCCGCTCTACGGGCAGACGGGGCCGTGGGCGAGTTACATGGGCTATGGCCATGTTTTGCAGGCGGCCGCGGGCTACAACCACATGACCGGGTGGGAAGACGGCCCGCCGATTGGCACGGGGGTGGCGTACACGGACTTTCTCGTGCCGCACATCGCCACGGTGGCACTGATCGCGGCGCTGGACTACCGGAGGCGGACTGGCAAAGGCCAGTACATCGACTTCGGGCAGATGGAAGCCGGTGTGCACGGGCTGTGGACGGCGTTAGTCGACTGGACAGCGAACGGCCACGAGCAGATCCGCATGGGAAATCACGACCCGGAGGCGGCGCCGTACAACGCGTACAAGTGCCGTGACGGCCGCTGGATCGCGATCGGTTGCACGACCGAGAAGCACTGGGAGGGGTTGAAGGCCGCGCTCGGCAGGCCGGAATGGTGCGACATGGACCGGATGCGGCGGCGTTGGCAGCGGATCAACGAACTGAAGGAGATCGACCGTCACCTTGGGTTTTGGTTCGAGGACTACACACGCCAAGAGACGGAGGACGAGTTCCAGACGGAGGAAGGCGTCGAGGGGCCGCCAGTGCGGAAGTTCACGACGAAGCAGATCCTGGAATTGATGCAGTCGTTCGGGGTGCCGTGCGGCATCGTCCAGTCCGCGGAAGAGGTGGCGAACGACCCGCAGCTGAAGCATCGAAAGCACTACTGGCAGCTGGAGCATCCGTACATGGGCGTACGCCAGTACGACGGTCCTGCGTTCAAGCTTTCGAAAACGCCGGTGGAATTAACCAAGGCCGCCCCGATGTTGGGCGAAGACAACGAGTACGTCTACAAGACGCTCATCGGGTTGAGCGACGATGAGTACATCGAACTGCTCGCGGACGGTGCATTCGAATAGGGCCGCAGCGTCACAATAAAAGAAGCCCCGGCACGCCGGGGCTTCTTTTTGTTTCGCTACTGAGGGATGGAGCTACTTCGCAGCGGTGGTGGCTGCCGGGGCTGCACCGCCGGGGGCCGCGGCGCCGTCCTTGATGATGAGCTTGCCGATCATCTGGGTTGGGTGGGCGGCGCAGTTGAAGGCGTACTCGCCGGCTGCCGGGGTGGTGAAGGTGAAGTCGATCTCTTCCGGTCCGCCCTTCAGCGGGAGTGACACGTCTGCGCCTTCGCAGCCAGCCGTACAACCTTTAAGAAGCGAACCGGATGCCTGGCTGCCTGCATAGATTTCGACGTTATGGGGCGGCGACGGGTCGTTGTTCATGAACTTGAGCGTGATGACCGTGTTCGGCGGGGCCGTGATCGTCGTACCGGTGGTGAACTTCGTATTTTTTGCGGTGATCACGTTGTCGGCCGGGCCGGAGGGGGTCCCGCCAGGCGTTGCGGCTCCAGCCTTGCTGTCTTCGGAGAAGAGGTTGAGGCCGGCGCCGACCATGAAGCCACCGACGATGAGGGCACCGAAGGCCGCGACCATCGGGCCGAGGCCGAAGCTGAATGACGCGTCTTTGGTATCGCGCACGACTTCCATATCGAAGACCTGGACTGAGCCGGGAACAACCATGTCCGGGTTCTGGGAGAGGATGTCGAGCATGGTCTTGCGGGTTTCTTCGTAGGTCGCGAGCCGTTCGCGGTCGGCCCACGTTGTCTCGACGAGGACCTGCGAGATACCCGTTTCGGCGGGTGAGACGATGACGCGGAGGTCCTGGAAGCCATCGAGGTCGCGGAGCGAGTTGTCTCGCGCTTCGAGCAAGCCTATGACGCCTTCGGGCTGGCGTGAGGCGACATACTGGCCTTCGGGTACGCCGAAGGTGACGACCTGGGTGTAGCGGGCGTTGCGGGGCTTGGAGTGGTCGCCTTCTTCGGCCTTCTTCTTCATACGACCGTCTTCGTAGGCCCAACCGCAGCCTGCGATGAGGGCGACTACAGCAGCGGCGCCGAGGAGCGGGCCGGCGAAGTTATTCTCGCGGTCGTGGGAGTAGAAAATCAGCGCCGCGCCGAGGACGAAAGCGGCGAAGCCCGCTACCAGCGGCCAAATGCTGGGGTCGGGTAGGTGTATTTCGTGTTGTTCGCCGTGTTCGCTTGCTGGATGGTCCATCGAGGATACGTTCTCCCGGGGGCTGAAGATGAGCTACACGATGTAGAGCGTGGTGAAGAGCGCAATCCACACAACATCAACGAAGTGCCAGTAAAAGGAACAGGCTTCGATGGCTTCGTGACGTTCGGCTGAGAACTGGCCGCCCATCGAACGCACGAGCATGACGGTCATGAAGATCACACCGCCGGCGACGTGCGCGCCGTGGAAGCCGGTGAGCGTGTAGAAGGTGGTGCCGTAAATGGTATCGCCGGAGTGGAAGGGGAGCTGGCTGTAGTCGTACATCTGGGCCGTGAGGAAGGCCAGGCCGAGGACTATGGAGATGAAGAGCCAGCGGATGAGGGCAGAACGGTCGCCGCGCTGAATTGCCCAGACGCCGAGCTGCATGGTGACGGAACTCAAGACGAGCCCGCAGGTAGCAATGAACGGGAGGACGAACTCAAGCTTGAGTTCGACGCCGGCCGCTTCCTGGGCAGCGCTGAGGGCCGGAGGCCAGACGGGGGAATCGGCCCGGGCGATGAAGTAGGCGGCGAAGAGCCCGCCGAAGAACATGACTTCGGAGGCGAGGAAGAGGATGAAGCCGAGCATGCCATTGCTCAGTTCCTGCTTGTGCTGGGTTCCTGCGTGGGCGGCCATCAGATGCTCTCCTGGTGATTCAAAGCGTGCTCAAGGAGCCTAGTGGCCCGCCGACTTGCCGTGGCGGAGGTCGAAAAGCGGTCGTTCGGAATGGACTTCCGGAAGGTCATCGAAGTTGTGGACCGGGGGCGGCGAGGTTGTCCACCACTCGAGGGTGTTGGCTTCCCACGGGTCGTTCGGCTGATCCTTCGGCTTCATGAAGGCCATGATGACGTTCGCGATGAACGGGAACATCGAGATTGCGATGGTGAACGCGCCGATGGTGGCGATGGTGTTCAGGGTCTGCCAGCCGAGGTCGTTCGAGTAGGTGGCGATGCGCCGAGGCATGCCGTCGAGGCCGAGCAGGTGCATCGGGAAGAAGGTGAGGTTGAAGCCGATGAACATGAGGGCGAAGTGGAGTTGGCCGAGACGCTCGTTGAGGCGCCGGCCCCAGATTTTGGGGAACCAGTAGTAGAGCCCGGCGAAGACTGCGAAGACTGAGCCGCCGAAGAGCACGTAGTGGATGTGGGCGACGACGAAGTAGGTGTCGTGGAGGGCAAAGTCGACTGGGACGGCGGCGCTGAACGTGCCGTTGATGCCGCCGATCAGGAACATGCTGAGGAAGCCGAGGGCAAAGAGCATCGGCGCTTCGAAGGTAATCTGGCCGCGCCAGAGGGTACCGAGCCAGTTGAACATCTTGACGCCGGTGGGGACGCCGATCATGAAGGTCATGAAGCCGAACCAGGGCTTGAGGACGGCGCCGGTGGTGAACATGTGGTGGGCCCAGACGCTGAAGCCAAGGCCGCCGATGCCCATGGTGGCGAAGACGAAGGCCTTGTAGCCGAAGAGCGGTTTGCGCGAGAAGACCGGCAGGACTTCGGAGATGATGCCCATGCCGGGGAGGATCATGATGTAGACGGCCGGGTGCGAGTAGAACCAGAAAATGTTCTGCCAGAGGATGGCGTTGCCGCCCCGGTTTGGATCGAAGAAGGCGCCGCCGAAGTTGCGGTCGATGAAGAGCATGGAGAGGGCGGCAGCGAGGACGGGAGTCGCGAGGAGCTGGAGGACAGCGGTCACGAGGATGGTCCAGCAGAAGATCGGCATGCGGAACATAGTCATGCCGGGGGCGCGCATTCGGAACATGGTGACGAGGAAGTTGGCCGCGCCGATGGTGGACGAGATACCGAGGATGATGACGGCGATGATCCAGAGGTCCATGCCAACGCCAGTGCGGTTCGCCAGGGGGCTATACGCGGTCCATCCGGCATCGGCAGAGCCGCCAAAGAGGAAGCCGGAGAACATCAGGATGCCGGCGGGCGGGACGAGCCAGAAGGAGAGCGCGTTGATGCGCGGGAAGGCCATATCGAGCGCGCCGATTTGGAGCGGCACGATGTAGTTTCCGAATCCAGCCCAGACCGGGATGACGAAGAGGAAGAGCATCGCCGAAGCGTGCATCGTGAAGATCTGGTTGTACTGGTCGTGATTGACGAAGGTGTTATCGGCGACGGCGAGCTGAGTGCGCACGAGGAGCGCGAGGACGCCGCCCACGGCGAAGAAAAACATGGTTGTGTATAGGTAGAGGATGCCCAGCTTCTTGTGGTCGACCGTGGTCAGCCAATCGAGGACGGCGGGGCGCGAATAAGATTTGGGTTGTGGGATTGCGATGCTAGACATTGTTCCTCCCGGGCCCCGGGCCCTCGTCGTTGCCAACCCGGACGCGTTTACGCCGGGAACTTATCGGCACTCGCCTATTGCGCTTTTTGGACGGCTGCGGCGTTGGTGACCTTTTGTTCGGATATCCATTTGTCGAATTCTTCGCGCGTCACGACTTTGAGCGTGAAGCGCATGAGCGAGTGGTCGAGCCCGCAGAGTTCGGCACACTGGGCGTGGAATTCGCCAGTTTCCCTGGCTGTGACGACGAAGCGGTTGTCGCGGCCGGGGATGACATCGAGCTTGTAGAGGAAGTCGCGCACGTAGAACGAGTGGATGACGTCGTTCGAGGAGAGTGCGAATTCGACTTTTTCGCCAACGGGAATGACGAGCGTGGGAATCTGGGCGGCCGTGCCGAGGATGGTGATTTCGCCGGTGGCGTTGCGGTCCTTGGTGTTCGTCCCGAGGTCGTTGAGGTCGTAGGTGAAGCCCCACTGGAACTGGAAGCCCTGGACTTTGACAGTCAGGTCTTCGGGGGCGGCTTTGTTTTCGACGTCGCGAAGGACGATGAAGGCGTAGCTGAAGAGGGCGACAACGATGACCACCGGAATCGTGGTCCAGATGACCTCGATGATGGTGCTGCCGTGCGTTTGCGCAGGGAGTGCATCGCCCTTCTTACGGAAGGCGAAGACGCAGTAGAGGATGGCGCCCTCGACACCGACGAACACGATGGTTGCGATGATGAGGGTGAAAATCCAGAGGTCGTGCATCTTGTGGGCTTCATCGGTGATGCCGGCTGGTTGACCCGACTGGGCCGCGGCTACCGAGAACGATGCGATGGCAAGCAGGGCGACTGTGAGGAGGACCACGACCCGGCGAAAGCGCCGCAGCATCCTGGATACAGGCATTCCTCTTGCTCCCCTCCCGACCCGCTCTC
>JBDTNM010000164.1:0-7287 GCA_039933735.1 bacterium
CGTTGGTCAGCAACCTTGTTCTTCAGTCTTCCTTTGCCTTGCTTATGAACATCAGGCAACCTACCACAGGCAATGCATAACGGCAATTTCAGCGAGCATTCGGCCGCGGTCATCCTCCTGTCCGGGCTTCCAGGCTCAGGAAAGACGACCTTCGCCCATACCCTTCGCGAAGGGCTCGATTTCGAGCACATCGAAAGCGATGCGATCCGGCGGCAAATCTCGCCGAATCCAAGCTACAGTTTCGCCGAAAGTGGCGCCGTATTCGCTCGTGTGGACGCGGCGGCGCGGAGGGCAATCAGCACTGGCACCCACGCGCTCATTGACGCCACGAACCTGACGAATCGCGATCGGCGGCGGTTTTACCGGCTCGCTTCGGAGCTGGGCGCTCGGCTTTTCGCCGTTCGCATCACCGCTCCAGACGATCTCATCCGAGAGCGGCTTCGACACCCTCGTGAAGGTTATTCGCAGGCGGGCCTTGAAGTTTTCGAACGCGTGCGTACTCGGCCGCAACCCTTTCCCGGGCCGAGCATCGCAGTTGATTCTCGCTACTCACTGGTCCCGGCAATCGACCTGTTGCTGCGATTGATCGACGATCAGGAGGCGTGAACACTTCTCGACCGTTTCTTCTCCTTCGTGCGCGGGTCAAGCCCGGTGCTTCCGTTGGCTTCGACCAGTGGTTCGACGCGGTGCACGTACGCGACGTGGCGAAGATCCCGGGGATCGCGAAGGTGATGGCGGGCCGGACTTCTAACGGGACGCGGCTGGGCATCTACTCGTTCGAAAGCACGGATGTCGTGCAGGCGGCCCTCGGAAGTCCGCAGGCGGCATATGCGCGCGGGACGTGGGAGCGCTGGCAGCCTGACCTCGAAGAGCTTCTGATCGAACTCTGGGCCTCAGTTCTGCCGATGGGCATCTATGCGGGGATCAACTAACTTGGCTCACCATCCCGCTCCGGAGGCGGCCTCATCCGGAGGGATGACCGTTGTGCGATTCCGGCACGGGCCGCTCTGGAACTTCTCCTATTTGATCGCTTGTGAAGCCACGGGCGAAGCGGCTGTCATCGATCCGGCCTGGGACGTGCCGGCGATCCTCACCGAAGCGAACACACGCGGGCTCGGTATCACCAACGCATTGCTGACCCATGCTCACTCCGACCATGCCAACGGACTGGCCGAAATCGTCGCTACGACCGGCGCACAGGTGGTCCTGCATGATGCTGAGGCGCGCCTGGCGATAGCCCAACTGGGAGATCTCCCAACGACGTTCCGCCACGTGGACGAGTTCGTACTTGGCGAGATCGCCGTCCGCTTGGTATGCACGCCGGGCCACACCCAGGGCTCGGTATGTTTCTGGGCCGGTGGGCGGCTATTCACTGGTGACTCGATGAATGTTGCGTCTCCGGGGACCCCAGGCCCGGAACCCGGATCTCTCGCCATGCTCTGGGAAAGCACGCAAGTACTGCGATCCCTGCCCCCGGATACGGTCTTGTGCCCTGGCCACGATTCTGGACCGATGCCGCAATCGACGCTCTCAGCGGAACTTCGGCTGAACCCGGCGTTCACGGCCAGTTCTCTGGAGGAATTCCGGGCGGCTGTTGAGCGCGCGACTGGCCGCAGCCACCCTCACTAACGCACCCCTGCGAGCTTTGCGAGCTAGCTAGCTCGCCGCAGCGCCTTCCCAGCCCGGGACGAACTTGCGCCACTCTTCTTGTGAACCGAGGTAGGGGAAGAATGCGTGGTAAATCGAGACGCGCGGCACGTGCGGCTGCATGAGCATCGCCATGCGGGCCTCTTGCGGGGTGTGGCCAGCCTTCTGGTGATTGCAACTCTTGCAGGCGCTTACGAGGTTTTCCCAGGTGTGCGGTCCCCCGCGGTGGCGCGGCATCACATGATCCAGAGTCAGGTCGCGGGTCTGCCGGCCGCAGTAGACGCACTGCCAGCCATCGCGCGCGAAGATCTCTTTCCGGGTCAGGCGAATCTTCGGGCGAGGCCGGCGAATCATGTGGACAAGCCGGATCACCGAGGGCAGGACGAACGTGGTACTCGCCGTGTGGAAGGCTTCGCGGGCGGATTCGAGAATTTCGGCTTTGCCGCGGAGCACAAGGACGAGCGCGCGCCGCACGTTGCACACATTGAGCGGCTCGTAGTTCTGGTTAAGCACGAGGACGGATGTCGTATCCATACCCACGCCGCCTTTGCAGGATCGTAGCAAAGGCGAAGGCAGGTTCGCAATTTCCGCACGTTAACGAATAATCTGCGCTGAGGGTTCAGGCGCAGGACACGCGCGCCACGTCCACACCGCCGGGTGCATCGAGCCGGATGTGCAACTGATTACCGGGCTGATAGTCACCCGAGACTGGGACGGAGACTTCGGTCCATTGGCCGGATGGAGCGGTGAACTTCGTCGAGCCGAGTAGCACGAGAGCTCCGCCATTATCGTGCCAGCACTGGGCTTCGCCTGCGCCGCCCCGTAATGTCACGGTAGCGGACGTAACCGGTTCCGGGTTCAGCAGATAGACATCGCCAACGTCTCCGCTGTGCCGGTACGCCCGACCAGCCGGATCGGTCTTCAGGTCGCCCCAGCCCATGGCGATGTGGATGGTGTCATTCTCGCCGAAGACCACTTCGGCATCGCGCGGAGCCATGTAGAACGCAAGGTGGCCGCCATCGAAGAGCCGTTCAGGGAACTGCCAGCGGAAGGGCTGAGCGGTCTTCCGCGCCCGAACGAACAGGTGATAGCGGTAGTGACCTTTCGTCAGCTTCGCGACCACGTTGTTGAGCACCCAGCGAAAGGCGCGGCGGTTGCGTGTCTCGGGCGTGTAGATGTCGATGTCGGCGAGCCGATCGATCGAGTACCCGCACCCCTCAAGCAACTCCTTTAGCTCTGAGAAGGTGTATTCGCGACTATGCCGCGATCCTTTGAGCGGCGCGCCGAGGTGGTACGGGTCATAGATGTTTCGGCCCGCAAGGAAGTTCGCGATCGAGTCGGCGCGGCTGGCATTCGGCGTCGAAAGCACTAGCGCCCCCCCGGGCTTGAGGACCCGATGGATTTCGGCCAGGGTATGGACTGGATTCTCGGTGAGATGCTCGATGACCTCGCACCAGGTCACCAGGTCGAATGTGTTGTCTTCGTACGGGAAGCGCTCTTTTTCGGCATCGAAGCAGGTGCAAACGAAGTCGTACGTTTCGCCGTATTCCGGGCTCACCAACGTTTGTTCGATTCGGGCGCGTCCGTCGGCGGCGAAACCGGTGAGGGAGAGGTCGTAGTTGCGGAAGCGCTGCAACATCAGCGTGATGTGGAACGGTGGGCTGCCCAGTTCGAGTGCCTTGCCGCGCTCCCTCGGATTGGGTACGAAGCGCAACACCTGGCGCCAAAGGGGAAGGCCGCCATGGACGAGGATGCCGTGCACAGATTCGTTGCGGAACGGCCAGCGAAAGCTCAAGAGGTATCGCGAGAGCGCGTCGGCATCTTTCTCGGAGACGGGCGGCGGGGCGGGAGGCGCAGTCATCGAGCGGCATGATACGAGGTCGATCCGTGGAGGTCAGTCCTCAAGCGGGACGGTATGCTTTGTCGATGGAGCCCATCCCCGCACTGAAGCAGATCGCGTTTCTTCTGGAGCGCGCGAACGAACCCGAGTACCGGGTGAAAGCGTTTCGTGGGGCGGCCGCCGCGATCGGCGAAATTTCGCCCGAGGAAGTGGCCGGCATGGCCCAACGCGGCGAACTGAAGAAGCTTAAGGGTGTCGGGGACGTCACCGCGGGCGTGATTAGTGAGGCTGTCCGAGGCGACCGGCCCGGCTACCTTGTAAAACTTGAGGCTGAAGCAGTGTGGCCGCCAGAAACGGGCCGCGAACTGCGGGCCGCGCTTCGGGGGGACTGCCATGTCCACTCCGATTGGTCCGATGGAGGTTCGCCGATCCGGGAGATGGCGGAGACCGCCATCGCACTCGGTCACGAGTACATGGTGCTCACCGACCATTCGCCGCGACTTACGGTGGCCCGCGGACTCAGCCCCGAGCGCCTGCGCGAACAACTTGGCATCGTTGCCGGGTTGAACGCCGAACTCGCGCCGTTCCGGATCCTCACGGGCATTGAAGTCGACATCCTCGACGACGGGGCCCTCGACCAGGAACCCGAACTGCTGGAGCAACTCGATATCGTCGTCGCCAGCGTGCACAGCAAACTGCGGATGGAACGCGAAGCGATGACTCGCCGAATGATCATGGCGGTTGCGAACCCGAATATGGACATTCTTGGCCACTGCACCGGGAGGTACGTGGTTGGAAAAAACAGACCCGAGTCCGAGTTCGATGCAGAGATCGTGTTCGAAGCTTGCCGGCAGTTTGGCAAGGCCGTGGAAATCAACTCGCGGCCCGAACGGCTGGATCCCCCGCGCAGGTTGCTCAAGCTAGCGTTGGAAATGGACTGCATTTTCACAATCGACAGCGACGCGCACGCCCCGGGACAGCTCGACTGGCAACCGTACGGATGCGAGCGCGCCGAACAGGTCGGCGTGCCAGCTAACCGAATCATGAACACGCGGGATATGGCTGGGCTTCTGGAATGGGCGAAGGAACACCCCGCGACCGGCGGCTAGCGCGGGGACGAAGTAGTGGCTGGCAGTGCGCCGTCCGCCGCCATCGTCGCGAGGGCGTGTTGTTCGAGCTTCGCGAGGTGGTCCGCAATTTCGGCGAAGGTCCAATGGCCTTCTTCGGTAGCTTCGTTGAACCGTTCGTCAGTGAGACCCACGAGGCTCCCCAGGAATCGGGCGCGGACCTCAAGCCATTCCGCGACGAGGCGTTCCATCGGTGTGCGCGCGGATTTCTCTTCGTAGCGCGTGTGCAACACCTGCTGCATGTGCTCCGTCTCGTGGTCGATGAGGTTCGTGATCAGTGTCCAGGTGTTCTTGTCGTGTCCGCAGACGTGCGAGGTATGCATCTCCAGGCAGTCATCATCGGCCGCGAGCAGGACCTCCATTGTGCGAACGGTGCTGGAGAGCATTTCCAGCATGGTGTTTCGGACGGACGCGGCCATGGCGGACTCCAGTGCAGAAGTGGCGCCAGTTTACGCTTCGCGTGGCGTGCTACGTCGCCTCGGCGGCGACCACTTCATCAAGCGGCGGCAGGTCGCGAATGGCTCGACTGATGGTGCCGACCACGGCAGCGATCATCGAGCTTGCCGTCAACGTCAGAACCGTCACGCGCACGGAGAATGAGTCGAGCATGAACCCGGCGACGAGCGGCCCCAGCGGCATCGCGAGTACGGCGATGTTCGATGCGGCCGTGGTCACTCGTGAGGTCAACCGATCCGGCGTGACGGCGAAGCGGTAGCTGGCGATGGCCGCATCGGTGTTGGGGAAGCAGAATGCCTGCCCCGCAAGTGCCCCTGCAAGGACGTAGGGATTCGGCCAAACAAAAAAGAAGAGGACGCCGAACGAGGCCCAAAACTCCGCCAGGAGGATTGCTCGGAGGGAAAGGATGCGCCGGATCAGCGGCGAAGCGAGCGAGCCAGCGAGCGTCGTCACGCCAACCAGCGCGACCAGCAACCCGATAGCCGTGCTCGAAAGACCCTCGCGCCGGGCGAGGACGATAACCGCGAATTGGCCTGCGCTAAAGGTGAAGTTGCTCGCGGCGGTCATCAAGGCGGATGTGCGCAGAAACGGGACCTTCCAGAGGAACTGCATTCCTTCGACCAACTCCTTCCGGACGCTGGTAGCACTGGCCGGGCGCTCTCCCTGGAACGGTGACCGCATAAGGAGAATCGAGATGGTGGAGAACGCATAGCTCACCGCGTCCGCGACGAATGGCAGCAGCCGGCTCACTGCAAAGAGCGCCCCACCCAGGGGCGGCGCGCCCAATCGCACGGTCGAGGCCCTCGTTTGTTCGATGCTTGCCGCGGCGGGGAGTTGGTGACGAGGCACCACCGAACGGAATGCCCCGCTGTAGGCCGCGCCGAACACGACCGTGCCACACCCATCGATGAAGCCGACCGCGAACATCTGCCAGAAGGTCACGTGGTGGGTTGCGATCGCGATGACGAGCGAGGCGAGGGCCGCCGCGGAAAAGACATCCGCGGCAATCATCAGTTTGCGGCGGTCGTAGCGGTCGGCTGCGACGCCCGCCAGGGCACTGAAGAGCAGGAACGGCGCGAACCGCGCGGCCTGGACCATGCCTGCCTGGGCCGGAGAGTTGGTGATCGCGAGGACCAACAACGGGTAGGCGACTCCGGACATGCCGCTTCCGGCGCGCGAAAGCAACTGCCCAGCCTGGAGCAGCATGAAGTCGCGATTCTGCTTGAGTGGAATGTCGTTCACTTCAACACCGGCGGGCGATGATAGCGGTTCGCCAATTCTGGGCTCCCCACGGCTGGGGCCGCGGGCCTGGGCTGTGTGCGTGCCCGGGTCGTGATCCGTCGGGCGGGGCTAGGCGATCTTCACGGCGCGACCAGCGGTCCACTGGCGATACAAGGAGCTGTAGTACCCGCCTTTCGCCACCAGTTCGCGGTGGTTCCCGTCTTCGACGATCGAACCATGGTCGACGACGAGAATCCGGTCGGCGTGCTCGGCGGTGCTCAGCCGGTGGGCGATGACGATGCTGGTGCGACCTTTTAGGAGCGTGCGAAGTGCTTCTTCGACTTGCTCTTCCGTCGCCGGGTCGAGCGACGATGTGGCTTCGTCGAGAATCAGCACCGGCGGATCGGCCACGAACGCCCGAGCGATCGAGACCAGCTGTTTCTCTCCCGCCGAAAGCCGCGAACCACGAAAGCTCACCATCGTTTCGTAGCCCATCGGCAGGGATTCGACGAACTCCTCGATCCCGAGCGTCCGGCAGGCGCGTTCGACGTCGTCCTGGGTCGCATCGGGGCGGCCGAAGAGGATGTTTTCGCGAATCGTGCCCGTGAAAAGGAATCCTTCCTGAGGCACCATCGTGACGCTGTGACGGAGGTCCTCGTTGGCCAGGTCGCGCAGGTCATGGCCGTCAATTTTCACCGAACCGTGGACCGGATCGTAGAAACGCGTGATCAACTTGGCCAGGGTGGACTTTCCCGCTCCAGTGGGGCCGACGAGGACGATGTGCTGGCCGGGCTCGATGCTCGTGGTGATACCGGTGAGCACTGGCCGGGCGGGGTTGTAGCCGAAGGTGACGTCTTCGAGTGAGATTCGCCCCGCCAGCTGGCCGTCGAGCACGACCGGCGCCTCAGCCTCGGGCACATCGGGTTCGATCGAGAGGATGCCGAAGATCTTATTCAGGGCGGCCCCAGCGCTCTGAACCATGTCGAACACCTGCGA
>JBDTNM010000165.1:0-7243 GCA_039933735.1 bacterium
GCAGCTACATCAGCCACGACGTGTACTTCTTCGCACACGGCTGGGGCATGCACACGTTCGAAGGCGTCTGGATGGACAAGGCCTGAGCCAGGTCCATCGCTTCCGACGGAACTTCCCTCCAGGCGCCCGGCTCATGAACTTGAGCCGGGCGCCTCTCCGTTCCTGCGTCAGACCGCCGAGGACATACCGCCGTCGATGTTCAGGGCGATTCCGGTGATGTAGCTGGCCGCCTGCGAGAGCAGGAACACGATGGCGTTCGCTGCCTCATCGGATTCACCGACGCGACCGAGCGGGACCACCGCGCCCATTGCCGCGTAACCCTCTTCCGCCGACTTGCCACCGGACCTGGCGAGCGCCGCCCGGCCGATCTGCCGGCTCTTAATCAGCCCGATGCAGACCGCGTTGACCCGGATGTTGTCGGCCGCCAGGTCTTTCGACATGCCCTTCGTCAGCGCTATCCCGGCTGCGCGGCTGACGCTCGTTGGCATCGAACCGGCGGCCGGATGCTTTCCCGCGATGGCGGTGACATTCACGATGGCGCCGCCACCAGCCTCCCGCATGAACGGCACCACCAGCCTGGATGCCCTGATCGCGGCCATCACCTTCAGGTCGATATCTGACGCCCATGTCTCATCGCTCACGTTCGGGAAGGCGCCGGCCGCCGAGGTGCCCGCGTTGTTCACCAGAAGTGTCGGTACGCCCAACTCCGCTTTCACGCGCTCGATGCAGCGTGCAATGTCCTCGGGCCGGGTTACATCCGCCGAAATTGCCAGGACGCTGGCACCCGTCGCTGCCTTGATCTCCGCGGCGGCGGAATCCAGTGAATCCTGCCCGCGCGAACAGATCGCAACTCGGGCTCCCTCCGCTGCCAGGAGCCGTGCGGTGGCCCGCCCGATCCCTTCGCTACCTCCGGTAATCAAGGCGACTTTGCCCGAGAGTCCCAGGTCCATGCGTTTCCTCCCCGTGCTTCGTATGCCGAGAGTCTACGGGTCCTGCACGTGCGCATGAACGCCGCACAACAAGAAAGCCGCCCTTTCGAGCGGCTCTCCTTCCGACTGGTTCCGTTTCCGCTAGGCGGCTACGAGTTTCTTGTTTCGCCCCACTGGCAAGCCCATGCTTTCAAGCTTGGGCATCACTTCGGCCGCGAAGAACTCCATCCCCTTCACAAAGTCGGGGAAAGTGAACAGCATTCCGTCCACCAGGCCCTCGTTGTAATAGCTGCGAATCTTTTCGGCGATCGTTTCGGCGCTTCCGACGAGCGATTTGAGCGCGGGGACGTTGTTCTGCAGTTTGTCGCCGCCGCCCTCGATGCGTGTCCGGATCAAGGTCGCGGTGGTGCCGTTCTTGTCGGCGGAAGCTGCCTTCAGTTGACCCGCTTTGGCGCTGTCGTCCGTCCCGTCCTGGTACCACTGCTGAATGCGCTGTGCTTCGGCGTCCGTGTCCGCGTGGATGATCGGGAATGAGCTGTACTGCTTGATTCCCCGGGCTTCCATCTGCGCCTTAATTACCGGGTCTTTGGTCGAACCAAACTGGACGCTGCAGTGGTCCAGCGCGAACTGCAGCCCGCGCTCCGAAGCTCCGGCAGTCACGATCCCCGGCATTCGGCTCGGCATCGGCAGGCTCGTGCACTCCTCGATGTCGAAGAACTTCCCGTGGAAGGTGCATTCGCCCGTCGCCCAGAGTGACTTCACGATCGTCACCCATTCCTCAGCGTAGTCATACCGGTAGTCGAAGAATTCATCGCCCGGCCACACGCCGAGTTGGTCGTACTCATGTTTCGCCCAACCCGCAACGATGTTGATCCCGAAGCGTCCGCCGCTGATGTCGTCGATCGTCGTTGCCATTTTCGCGAGCACGGCCGGATTGAAGGTGAGCGGTTGCACCGATCCGTAAAGCTGCATCTTCTTGGTCGAGGCCGCGAGTCCCGCCATCAGCGTCATCGACTCAAGCGCGAAGTCCCAATGCCGCGTGTCACCGCCATATCCGCGCCACTTCACCATTGAAAGCACGAAGTCGAAGTCGATCGATTCCGCAATCTGGCAAACCTCGCGGTTCAGTTCGTAGGTCGGCATGTATTTCGGCGAATTGTGAGAAATGATCCAGCCGTTGTTCGCGATCGGCAGGAAGATGCCGAATTCCAGGGGCTTCTGGTCCATGGAGTCGTCTCCTCGAAATGGGATTCGGCCCAACTCGGGGCTTGCCACCATGCTGTGCCTCCGCCTTTGCCCCGGCGTTTCGCTTTTCGCGCTTTTAGGCGGCGTTCACATGAAGCGCGGATGTCGAAACCCGTGCGTCGATCTTCCGTACGTTTCTGGTAATCGGCCCGTCACCCGGCGGTGGTACCACTCCCGAACCGGGCTTCCGAAGTGGCCCGACGGAGGAACTCGCAATGCTTTCCGATCCTCAGAGGTACGTGTATTCCGCGGTCAACGAACGGCCGCCGCTCGTCTTCCCCAACGGCGAACGCATCGCCGTCTTCATCGTCCCGAACGTCGAGTACCTCGAATACATGCCCCCGCCGAACCCTGTCCGGCCTCCGTACCAGCGTCCCGCTCCGGATATTGCGGCCTTCCAAAACCGGGACTACGGCAACCGCGTGGCCGTCTGGCGCTTGTTCGAACTCTTCGATCAGCTCGGCATCAGGGCCACCGCTTCGATGAACGTCGCCGTCTTCGAACACTTCCCCCAGATTGCTGAGGCAATGGCCAAACGCGACTGGGACTATCAGTCTCACGGCATCTACAACACTCGGTTCGTCCTCGGCATGGATGAGGCCGAAGAAGCCGAGATGATCCACACCGTCAACGAGATTTGTAAGAAAGCGACCGGGAAATACCTCAGCGGATGGCTAGGCCCTTCGCTGACGGCCAACCTGGCGACCTGCGATCTCCTCGCCGCCGAAGGCATCAAATACTGCGCCGACATGTTCCACGACGATGAACCGACTGAGTTCATCGTGAAATCCGGCAAGCTCATCAGCCTCCCGTATAGCGTTGAAATCAATTCCGGCGTCGCGCTCGGGGGCCAGGGACAGACTCCAGCGTCGTTCGCCCGGATGATCAAAGACCAGTTCGACGTGCTCTACGCCGAAGGCGCTACGCGCCCCAAGGTCATGGCAGTCTGTTTGCATCCCTACGCAGTTACGTCGCCTTCCCGCGTGAAGTACCTGCGAGATGCCATCGAACACATTCAGTCCCACTCCGGCGTTTGGCTCACCACCGCCGGCGACATCGCGGATTGGTACTACGCCAGCACGTTCGGGAAGCGCTATCCCGTACTCGAAGCCGCGAACGCCTAGCCCGTCACTGATCGAAGAAAGTCTGAGGTTCCGCTCATGCCCGGTCTTGCTCCCGCCTACAACGATCGCAACATCAATCCGTCTACGCGGATGGACCACAACCTTTATGCGTTCTCGATCATTCGTGACCGCGCTCCAGTCACCTGGCCAAACAGCGCCCGCGTCGCACTCGCCGTCGTCATCAACGTCGACTTCGGAGATCTCATCCCAGAAGGTGGCTCCGCCGCTGCAATCCCACTGCGTGAATGGTCTCATCGCGACTACGGCGCGCGTGTTGGCATCTTCCGACTCATGCAAATCCTCGACGACCTGGATATTAAGGCGACTGTTCCTATCAACGATGCGGTGCTCAAGCGGTCGCCGGCAGTGGTCTCACAGGCCCTCGACCGCGGTTGGGAGCTTGCCGGTCACGGAGCGAAAGCGAATATGGCCATCAGCTCGGCCATGAGCGAAGAGGCCGAGTGGGCGTATATCACGTCCTCGTATGCCGCGATTAAGCGGGAAACAGGCGTCGCTCCGCGCGGCTGGCTCGGCCCGGCGATGACCGAATCGAGTCGCACCCCGTTCATGCTGGCGAAGGCAGGCTTCGATTACACACTCGACTGGGGAAATGACGACCAGCCGTACGACTTCCTCGCTCCCGAAGGCAAGCTGACCGCCCTCCCCTATAGCCCCGATACCTCGGATGCCGTGTATATCGGCGCTGCCAACCACACGGCCTGGGAGTTCGAAGATCAGCTTAAGGACCACTTCGACACCATTTACGCCGAGGGCGCGAGCACCGGGATGACGATGACGCTGGGGCTCCAGGCGCACGTTTCGGGCCAGCCGTTCCGCTCCAAGTACATTCGCTCCTTCCTCGAGTACACCAGGACGAAAGCCGACGTCTGGTATGCCACCGGCTCGGAAGTCGTCGACGCCTACCGCGCCGAGAACCACTGACCGTTCGATGATGTGCACAACGAAAGGCCCCGGCGAAGTCGCCGGGGCCTTTCGATTGGTTACAGCAATTTAGCGGGCGGCAACGAGGCTTTCCCGCTGGGCGCCGACCCCGTCGAAATAGGTGATCGCCTCCGGCAGTGAGATGACGTCCGCGTACTTCTGATGCATGTCGAACAGATTGATGTAGTGCGACGACTCCGTTCGGTCGAAGCAGCACTCCTCCACCACGCCCATGTCGTAACGGTAGGTTGCGCCGTCTACCACGCTCGCGCGGACGCAGCCGCTCGTTGTCTCCCCGCAGGCAATCACCGTATCGATTCCGTGGTAGTTGAGATGGAAGACCAGCGGCGTCCCGTGAAACGCGCTCGCCGCGGCTTTCTGCAAGACCAGGTCACCCGGCAGCGGCGCTACTTCATCCACGATCTCGTTTGCCTTTGCCCGCTCCTCGGCACTGAGGTTCGAGAGACGTTCTCGCTTGGCTCGCCGCCCCCAGGGAACGAAGCCCTCCATGCCGTGTACATAAATCACCTGTAGGCCATTGCCGCGTGCCGCCCGCAACAACTCAACCGTCTTGTCGATGGCGCGCCACCCTTCGAGACCGGTTGAGCCCGGCCATTTCTGAATCGATTCGAAGAACGGCTGGCGTTCCAGCCCCAGCACGCTGTAGTAGTCATCGATTACAAGTACGCACGGGTTCTTGCCGAAGCCGAAGTTCTGCTTCTTGCCGTAGCCCATCCGGATGTGTTCTTTGTCCCGCTCCGAGAGAAATGGATCCCAGCTTGCCATCGCGCCAACTCCTGTTCCGGTTCTTGCCCGGTTGGTTTGACCATATGCGGCCAGCGTTGCAGCCACGTTCCCACTCCCGTACGGAATACCGCCCACGCTGGCCAAGTTGCCAAGCTGACTCCGTTCCCTAGAATCGGGCTTACAAACGATTTGGGAGTCAGACATTTGACGACGGCAACACGCGACAAGGTGGAACAGTTCGATGTAGTGGTTGTTGGGGCCGGAGCGGCCGGCCTCTACATGCTCCACCGTCTTCGGGGACTCGGCCTCACGGCAGTAGTCATCGAGGCCGGCGATGCCGTCGGCGGAACCTGGTACTGGAATCGCTATCCCGGCGCTCGATGCGATGTCACGAGCGTCGAGTACTCGTTCAGCTTCGACAAAGACCTTGAGCAAGAGTGGAACTGGTCCGAGCTCATGGCTTCCCAGCCAGAGATCGAACGCTACATGAACCACGTTGCCGACCGCTTCGACTTGCGCCGCGACATCCGCTTCAACACGCGTGTCACCTCCGCCACCTGGAACGAAAGCGACCACAACTGGTCCGTCACTACCGATAAGGGAGAGAAACTCGTTGCGCCCCACTGCGTGATGGCCACCGGCTGCCTCTCTTCGCCGCTGAAGCCCGACATTAAGGGCATGGACGCCTTCCAGGGCACCTCGATTCAGACCAGCCTCTGGCCCAAGGAAGGCGTCGACCTCGAAGGCAAGCGCGTGGCCCTCATCGGCACTGGCTCCTCCGGGGTTCAGTCGACGCCGGAAATCGCCAAGCTCGCCAAGCAGCTCACCGTTTTCCAGCGAACACCCACCTACACATGGCCGTCGATGAACCGCCCGCTGACGGAACAAGACATCGCCAAAGTGAAAGCCAACTACGACACGCTCCGCGAGACTCAGCGGAAGTCCCGCGTCGGCATTGCTGGCTCATTCAACGGGGCCTTGCTCGAACCGCCGACTGCCAAGCTCCTCCCACTCAGCACTGAGGAGCGCCAGCAAGTGCTCGACAAGTACGGTTTCGGCGCCACTCGAATGTTCGCCGACATCGCTACCGACATGGACGCCAACATGCTCGCCCGCGAGATGTACGCTCAGATCCTGCGCAAGATGATCCACGACCCGGAGATGGCCCGGAAGCTCACCCCGATTGATTACCCCATCGGGTGCAAGCGCGGCGTCGTCGACCAGGACTACTTCGAGACCTTCAACCGCGATAATGTCGCGCTCGTCGACCTGCGCGACGAGCCGTTCGTCGAGGTCACCGAAAACGGGATCAAGACGACGAAGGCCGACTACGAGTTCGACGTAATCGTCTACGCCACCGGCTTCGATGCCATGACGGGTGCGTTGAACAAAATCGACATTCGCGGCAAGAGCGGCGAGAAGTTGAAAGACAAGTGGGCCGATGGCCCTCGCAACTACCTTGGGCTCATGGCGGCAGGCTTCCCGAACCTCTTCACCATTACCGGCCCGGGAAGCCCTTCGGTCCTCAGTAACATGCTTGTCTCCATCGAACAGCACGTGGACTGGATCACCGACTGTGTTGCCTACATGCGCCAGGACGGCGACGACACGATCGAGCCCACCGTCGAAGCCGAAGACCTGTGGGTAGACCACGTCAACAGTGTTGCTGAAGGCACGATGTACGTGGCCCCGAGTTGCAACTCCTGGTATCTCGGCGCCAACGTCCCCGGCAAGATTCGGCAGTTCATGCCCTACATCGGTGGCGTCGGCGCTTATCGCCAGAAGTGTGACGAAATCGCCGCCAACGGCTACGAAGGTTTCGTCCTCGGCAAAGCCCGCGAGGCAGTTCCCGCCGGAGCCTGACGGCGCACTAATCTCAACACAACGAAGGCCCGGACAAGCGTCCGGGCCTTCGTTGTGCGCGACCAACCGGGCGCTGTGCTAGGATTCGGCGCCGCTTCGGGATGACGTGGACGGCACGTGAATCGGCCACCTCGCTCTGGAGCCGCCGCATGCCCGGACCCCTCGCAGGACTGACCATCGTCGACCTCACCGAGTACATCGCAGGTCCGTACGCCACGAAATTGCTCGCCGATTTCGGCGCCGATGTCATCAAGATCGAACCTCCAGGAGGCGACTCCGCCCGCAGGGTCGGCCCGTTCCCGGACGGCGAATCCCACCCGGAAAAGAGCGGCACGTTCTTCTTCTTCAACACGAACAAGCGCTCAATCGTCCTCGACCTCGAACAGGCTGCCG
>JBDTNM010000166.1:0-7221 GCA_039933735.1 bacterium
CTACGCCGCCCGCATCTGGCCGGCGATCGAACGGCACATTCGTGACCGGCCGATGACGTTGCTGCGCTTCCCCAACGGCATCCACGACAAAAAGTTCTACCAGAAGCACTGGGATGCGGAGCTGCCCGGCTACGTCGAGACCATCGTGATGTACTCCGATGGCGAAGGCGGCGATCAACGGTTCCTGCTCTGCAACAACCTGCCTACGCTCCTCTGGCTATGCCAATTGGCCGACATCGAATGGCACTCGCAACTCGCCCGTGTCACTCGCGAACCCGATGCCCTCGAGCTGCCGAAGTCGTTCGCCGGCTCCGTCGAGAACCTCTCGAAGTCAGTCCTCAACTACCCGGACTTCATCCTGTTTGACCTCGACCCCTACATCTACGCAGGCCACGAAAAGGCGGGCGATGAGCCGCAACCGAACGAAACCGCGTTCGCGCAGACTTCCGATGTCGCGCTTTCGCTGAAGGAGATCCTCGATTCGCTTGGCCTCTCGGCGTTTGTCAAAACGTCGGGCGCCACCGGGTTGCACATCTATGTCCCGATCCTGCGCCAGTTGGATTACAGCGTGATCCGCGCTGCGGCGAACACGGTTTGCTCGGCCCTTCTCGCGAGGCGCCCGAAGGATGTGACGATGGAGTGGGACACCCGCAAGCGGACCGGCAAGGTCTTTCTCGATGCCAACCAGAACGCGCGCCACAAAAACCTCGCCTGCGCCTACTCTCCCCGGGCCAAGCCCGGAGCGCCCGTCTCCATGCCCCTGCGCTGGGATGAAGTCGGCAAAGTGAAGGCGGCCGATTTCACGCTCGATAACGTCCCCGCGCTTGTAGCCGAACGCGGAGACGCCTGGGCGAGGATTTTCGAAGCGAAACAAGATCTGCATCGTCTGCTCGGCCTCTGACAAACGCGACAACATCTGTCGCGTTTCGCCCGGAGAATGCCCTCATGAAGCAGGAACCCGTCCAGTTGCAATTGCTAAGGGACTATATCGGGTTCGCGGATGGTGATAGGATGGCCGTGGCAGGGATAGGGAGCCGACCCATGGACAGGGCACAGTACGCAGCGGCACGCGCGAGCGCCCTCGCTCGCATGCTGACGAGCGCCCAGGCCGCATCCACTGATCAACTCAGTTCGCTAGTCTGCGGATTGCTTGATGCTGCCGGCCTTACCACCGAACAGCGAATCGACGTCCTCGGCGGGGCATTTGTATCCGAAGCCGTTCGCCCCCATTGGGCCGAACGCGCTACCGCCGAAGATGCCCACGACGAGCTTCGCTCTGAGGACGGCGAATTGGCCGATGCCGTGGAAGCCGTCGCCCAGGTGCTTCTCGGTCGTGCCGAAAGCCGCGACGCCGCTCGAGCAGCGCTCGCCGAACTCGACCGGATGCTCGCAGAACTCTAGATCACGGTCGGTGGGCGGTACTCGCCAAACACATCGCGCATCGCCCCACAGATTTCACCGAGAGTCGCATACGCCTTCACCGCGTCGAGAATCGGCGGCATCAGGTTCCCCGTTCCTCGTGCGGTGTCGCGCAATGCGTCCAATGTCACGGCGACTCGGGCCTGGTCGCGTGCTTCGCGGTGGTGCTTCAGCCGGCCCAGCTGGTGTTCCACCAGCCGTTTATCCACTGAAAAGATCGAGGGCCGCTGCTCGGCGTCGTCGGCGTACTCGTTTACCCCGACGACGATTTCCCGCTTCTCATCGACTTCCTGCTGATATTTCCAGCTCGCCTCGGCGATTTGGTTCTGCATCCAGCCCGCTTCGATGGCGGCCACTGAGCCGCCCATCGCGTCGATCTTGTCCATGTATTCCTGTGCCTGGCGCTCGAGCTCGTTGGTCAGGTGTTCAACGAAGTAACTCCCCGCCATCGGGTCAACGGTGTCAGTCACACCGGTCTCGTGTGCGATCACCTGTTGCGTACGCAATGCGATGCGCTGTGCGTCGTCGGTAGGCAGGGCGAGCGCTTCATCGAAGCAGCTCAAGGCGATGCTCTGGACCCCGCCGATCACGGCCGCGAGAGACTGCACGGCCGCCCGCACGATGTTGTTCTCGGGCTGCTGCGCCATCAGCGTGCTACCGCCAGTCTGGGTGTGCGTCCGCAACATCATCGAACGCGGGTCCTTCGCGTGATACCGCTCTTTCAGCATTCGCGCCCAGAGCCGCCGGAGCGCCCGGTACTTCGCGATCTCTTCGAAGAAGTTGTTGTGCGTGTTGAAGATCCACGAAATGCGCGGTGCAAATTCATCGACATCCAGGCCCCGCTCAAGCGCAGCTTCGATGTATGCACGAGCATTCGCGAAGGAGAAACCGATCTCCTGGGCGGCGGTCGAACCGGCGTCGCGAATGTGATATCCGCTGACCGAGATGGTGTTCCACTGGGGCACGCTTCGGGCGCAGTAGGCCATGATGTCGGCCGCCAGGCGGACACTCGGCCCCGGCGGGAAGATGTACGTGCCCCGGGCGACATATTCCTTCAGCACGTCGTTCTGGACCGTGCCGTTCAGCTTCTCCGGACTGACGCCCTGCTTTTCGCCCGCGGCGATGTACATCGCCAGCATCACCGCGGCCGGCGCGTTAATGGTCATGCTGGTCGATACCTTGTCCAGCGGAATGTTCTCGAAGAGCGTTTCCATGTCGTAGAGCGAGTCGATGGCGACCCCGACCTGTCCGACTTCGGCAATCGCCATCGGATCGTCCGAGTCGTAGCCGAGCTGGCTCGGCAGGTCGAATGCCACCGAGAGGCCGGTCTGGCCCTGGCTCAGGAGATAGCGGAACTTCTGGTTCGATTCTTCCGCGGTACCGAAGCCGGCGTATTGCCGCATCGTCCAAAACCGTCCGCGGTACATCGTCGGCTGAACGCCCCGTGTGAACGGGTATTCACCCGGGAAGCCCAGGTCACGGTCGTAATCGAGCTCAGCGATATCCAGGGGCGTGTACAAACGCTCCACCGGCTGCGAACTCGTGACAAACGCCTCGTCTCGCTCTGGCTGGCGCTGGAGTGTCTTCGCGAGCGGACCTTCCTCCCAGCCGTGTAGGGAGCGGGAGAGCGCGCTGAGTGCTTCAGCTGAAAAAAGCGAGGGCTGGCGCATCGTGGAGTCGGACATGTTGGCCTCCGCCGCGGGGGTCGGTTCCCCACCGCGAGTGGTTGAGTAAAAGCAGTATACGAAAGCGCGGCCAGCGGCTCAGGCGCGAGCGGCCGCGTGGATGGCGGAGACTGCTTCGGCGAGCGGCACAATCGTTGTTTCGCCGGTCCGGCGCGTCCGAAACTCGACGCCGCCCTTCTCCAGCGAACGCGGGCTGAGCGTCAGGCGAGCCGGCATGCCGAGCAGGTCAGCGTCCTTGAACTTGATCCCGGCTGAATCGCCCCGGTCATCGACCAACAAGGTCAGGCGCGCGGCATCCGTGGCCGCTTCGAGTTCTGCGAGCGCCGCTACGACGGGTTCCTGGTCGCCGTTGAGCACCACGACGTGGGCGTCGTAGGGCGCCACCTCCGCCGGCCAGATGATGCCGTTGTCGTCGTGATTGGCTTCGATCACGGCCGCCAGCATCCGTTCGACGCCGATCCCGTAGCACCCCATGACGCACGGATGACGCTCCCCCGCTTCGTCCAGGTACTGCACACCGATCGAGTCGGAGTAAACCGTGCCGAGCTTGAAGACGTGGCCCATCTCCATTCCGCGGCGCACTTCCAGCGCCGTTCCACAGGTGGCGCAAATATCGCCGGCGCGTGCGAGCGCGATGTTCGCCACGATGTCCGCTTTCCAATCGCGCCCATGATTCGTGTTCAAGAAGTGGAATCCGTCTTCGTTCGCGCCCGCGACTAGGTTCGCCGCTTCCACGGCTGTCGGGTCGGCGACTACCCGCATCCCGACCAACCCCACCGCAGAGGCCGATCCGGCAACGAGACCAAGTCGTTTCACCATTGGCTCGTCCATCGGGTCGACGTCCTGGGCTTTCAGGGCGTTCTTCAGTTTCACTTCGTTCACGTCGAGGTCGCCGCGAATCGCGACGAAGACAGGTTCTCCGTCGGCCTTGTAGAACACCGCTTTCACGGTCTGGCGTTCATCGAGGCCCAGGAATTTGGCAAGGTCGGCGATCGTCTTTTGTCCTGGTGTCGCAATCTTTTCCATTGGGGCGGGATCGGAGGCGATCGCCGCAGCTGGGACGAACTCTGCCTTCTCAGCGTTGGCTGCATATCCACAGCCCGGGCAGAGGAGGATCTCGTCCTCGCCGTCCTCAGTCAGGTAGATGAACTCCTGGCTCTCTTTGCCCCCGATTGCCCCGGAGTCCGCTGCCACCGGAATCACCGGCACTCCGGCGCGGGCGAAGATCCGGATGTACGCCTCGTAGGCCGCCGCGTATGAGGCATCGAGCGTTTCCCAGGTGGTGTCGAAGCTGTAGGCATCCTTCATCGTGAATTCGCGCAGGCGCACGAGACCGCCCCGCGGGCGCTGTTCGTCGCGGAACTTGGTCTCGATTTGGTAGAGCGTCACGGGTAGGTCGCGATAGCTTTGAATGTGGCGCGAAGCGAGGAAGCTCATGCCTTCTTCGTGGGTCGGACCGAGGACGAAACCGCGCTCCTTGCGGTCCGCCAGGCGGAACAGGGTCGCGCCCATCGTCTGTGCGCGGCCCGACTGTTCCCAGAGTTCGACCGGGTTCAACTCCGGCAACCGGACCTCTTGCGCGCCAGTGGCGTCCATCTCCGACCGGATGATTTCTTCAATACGGCGAATGACGCGCCAGCCCAGCGGCGTAAATGCATAAAGTCCCGCGGCGAATGTGGTGACCAAACCCGCGCGAAGCAAGAGCTTGTGGCTTTCGAGTTCCGCTTCGGACGGGGCTTCTCGCAACGTCTTCAGCATCAGTTTGCTCATGCGCATGGGAAATGGCTCCGGGTTCGGTGGTATCAGGAACGTTGCGGGGCTGGCCGGGTTGCGGTCAAGGGCGGCGTGGCGCTTCGAGTTCGACCGTGTCGAGCACAAGCGTCACCGGGCCATCGTTCACGAGGCTGACGCGCATCTCCGCCCCAAAGACGCCACGCCGGCAGACGATTCCATTGGCCTCTAGAGCATCGCAGAAGGCATCGTAGATTGGGGAAGCGACGTCTCCCGGAGCGGCCTGGTCGAACGACGGTCGATTGCCTCGCCGCAGGTCGGCGTAGAGCGTGAACTGGCTGACGCACAAGATTTCGCCACCGACGGCGTTGAGGCCGAGGCTCATTCGGCCCGATTCATCTTCGAAGACTCTGAGTGCCGCGACTTTGGCGGCTAGCCGCTTCGCTTCGGTGATGCCGTCAGTACGAGTGACCCCGAGCAATACGAGGAAACCCGTGCCGATTTCTGCCACGACCGTGGCGTTCACTTCGACGTTGGCGCTTGAGACTCTCTGGACGACAGCCCGCATGCGCTACGCCGAACGCTGTTGTCCGAGGTGGGACAGTTCCAACGCCCCCCGGAACAAACGCTCCCGGTAGACGGCGTCGTTTAGAGCCGCAGCGAACGCTCTTCCATGTTCGATCCGTTGCCTCATCGTGCTGCCGGTAACCAGCGCGACGATTGCGTCGGCTCGAATCTCCGCGTCCATTGCGTCGGTCACCGTCAGGAAGTGCTCCGTCAACGACCTTCGTAAGAACGATCGACCCTCACCCCGCAGCGCCAGTGCGATCTCATCACCCGCGAGCACCTCTGACATGATCAAGTGCAAGAAGTCGCTGTTGTGGACGGCGACGTCGAGCGTAGCGTCCAGGATGGTCCGGAGGCGTCCGGTCGTGAGCGGCCCATCGGGGCGAATGCGCGTCGGCCCGCCGCCCATCGGCAGAGCCCAGATCCCCTGCAGGATCTCGCGCTTACTCTTGAAATGGTAGTAGAGCGCCGCATCCGTAAGTCCGACCCGCAGCGAAATCTGGCGGATCGTCGTCGCGTCGAAGCCCTGCATCCCGAAAAGTTCCACGGCTGCGGCGAGGATCCGGGATCGCGTCTCGTCACGACGAGGCTCACGCACACTCATGGTTGTTGTCCCGGCCCTTCAGGAATCGCAAGGCGCAGGATTTGCGCCAGGCGGGTACTGAAGTACGGCTGACGCATCACTTCCGACGCGGTCTCGCCGTACGCAAGGATGGCATCCCAGTACTGCCCCGCGACCACGTCGAACACCACATCCGAACGCCACGCGGCTTCACTCCCAAAAAGTTCTTCCAGCGGTGCGGCCACGTGCCGGTCCCAGTCAGCCTTACATCCGGCAAGGAACCCGACACTCGCTGCCTCGCCGGCCAGTTGCTCCCGGAGCAGCATTCGCCCGAACCCTGCCCGGTCGGCCCACCAGTTGAAGATGTACGTGACCTGGCGGAGGAGCGATTCGTACGTGAGCGGCGCATTGTCCAGCGGCAGGGGGCCGTAGTCCGGCTGTTCCAGCAACGCTTCGTAGAGGGCCTGCTTGGAATTGAAGTAATAGTGCACGGCCGGGTCTGAAAGTCCCAGGCTCCGTGCCACCCCCCGGATAGACGTACCTGAATAACCATGTTCAGTGAATAGCGCAGCGGCGGCGGCGAGAATTCGACTCCGAGTGCTTTCGCCGGCTGTTCGGCCCTGTGAGCGGTCCGCTCGCGGCATGCGCGGAGTATAGGCACACGCCCACCGGAAGCGAATAGCCTTCGACTTCCGCTTCAGTACAGTTCTAAGTCGTTGCGGCGCTCTCCGAACTGGTCGACTTCGGCTCGGCTTTTGCTTTCGCCTTTGGCTTCGTCTCAGTCGTCGCCGTCTCGCTCGAAGTGCCGGTCGAACTGCTGTCGTCGCCGTCTGACTTCGAATCGCTGTTGTCGGTCACAGCCGAAGTCTTGTTGCGGCTGTCCGTGGCGTACCATCCGCTGCCCTTGAACACGACGGGCGGAGCGTGCAGGACTCGCTTGGCGATGCCTTTGCCGCACTCTTCACAGGTATGAGTCGTTTCGGCGTCGAAACCCTGGCGAAGGTCATAGACGGCTTTGCATTTGTTGCACTGGTATTCGTAAGTGGGCAACGGGACCTCAGAAATCGCGCTTGGCGCGAAGCGTACTGTCCATCATCGTGCCCTCGTTAGCACTCAGCAGTCAAGAGTGCTAACTGGCACACGCCTCCGCGCCCGCTAAACTTGGCGGTGGAGAGGTGGCAGAGTGGTTTAATGCAGCCGTCTTGAAAACGGCCGTGGCGAAAGTCACCGGGAGTTCGAATCTCCCCCTCTCCGCCA
>JBDTNM010000167.1:0-7221 GCA_039933735.1 bacterium
CTCTTCCGGCACCTGGATGCCGGTCGCCGTTTTGCCGTTCGAGAGAAGAACCGCGCGGAACTTCTGTTCACCGTTGCCCATGCAAAAACCTCCAGTGCTAGCCGATCCGATCCTACAGCGGGATGGCATCGGGTTTAGTGCTTGTGTCCGACCTGCAATACACGCGCAACGCGAAGCCGAGTTTCACCGTCGCGGCGGAAACGTTCGCCCGTCTAGTCTCAAGACATGGGAAAAATTGCTGTTTTCGGTATTGGCGTCGTCGTCGGCTTCATCTTGTTGCCGGTCTTGCTCATTCAGGCATGCACCTAGCCTTTAGCGGGCGAGAACCGCGGATTCCCAGGCTTCTTTGCCGAAGCCTGAAAGCTGCAAGCCTTCGTTGCGGCCGCGCGTGTGGGCTTCACGGGCGGCGTCGTACACATCGGCGATGCGCAAGCCGACGCTGCTCCAGCGGAAGCGTTCTACAGAACGTTGTGCGGCGTGACTGAAGTTTCGGCGAAGCTCTGGGTTGCCCAACAGCACCTCGAGCTTTTCCGCGAACGGACCGGGGCAACGCCATGGGATCAGATAGCCAGTGACGCCATCGATCACCGTTGAGACGAGCCCGCCGACGCGTGACGCCACGACCGGCGTCCCGCAGGCCATGGCTTCGACGGCCACCAGTCCGAAACTCTCGTAGTAGCTCGGCACGACGCAGACGTCCGCGGCCGAGTAATACGTTGGCAGGCTGTCGTGCGGCACAGCGCCTTCGAAGCGGACGTTCGCGGAGATTCCCGCGGCGGCCGCTTGCGCCTCAAGTTCCGATCGGATGTTCGAGGCCCGCTCATCGCCGCCAACGATGAGGAGCGTGAAATCGCGGCGGTCGAGTTCGGCGAGCGCATCGACGAGGATCTCGACGCCCTTCAGCTTTTCCAACCGTCCGACCCAGAGGAGAAGCGGGGCGTCGTTCGACAGGCTTAGCCGCTCTCGCGACTCGGTTCGGTCCCGTGGCTGGAACAGGTCCAGGTCGATGCCACAGGGAACGGTATGCATGCGTCTGGAATCCGCGGCGTAATACCGCTCCAACAGCAGCCGTTCGTGGTCGCTCGCGGTGACGATTGCCGTGGCGCGACGGGCAATTGTCCGCTCGTGCCGGATCCGTAACTTCGGCTCCTGCTCGCCGAAGCGGGCGCGGTTTTTCACCTCTCCGAGCGTGTGGAACATGACGACATGGGGCAAGTCGAGTTCGCGCGCCAGCAATGTCCCGGCCCAGCCACTCTGCCAGTAATGGGAGTGGATGATGTCATACCCGCCCGGCTGCGCTTCCGCGAAACGCTTCATGTTCCGATGGAATTCGGGCAGATGGCGGACGATCTCTTCCTTTTCGATGGGCTCGTTTGGGCCAGCGTCGATGCGGACGAGGCGCAGGCCCGGGGCGACGGTTTCGACGTACGGGAGTTCACCGTCGCGCCGCGTGAAAATGTCGACTTCGTACCCGAGCCGCGCCAACTCGTGCGAAAGTTCGAGCACATAAACATTCATCCCGCCCGTTTCGCGGCCGCCGAGAGGCGCGAGTGGGCTGGTGTGTGCCGAAACCATGGCGATGCGCATGCTGCTGAACTGTCTCCGGGTGGCTGGTTCCGTTACGCAACGGGCCTCCCATTGTGCCCGATCGGGAAGATCGTCGCGCGTGGGCCGGCCACCCTACCTGAGTCCGGCCTTTACTTCGGCTTCGACTCCCAGCCGGCGAACAGAGAGGCCCCGGGCCGCAAACGAAACCGTTCGGCCGAAGAGCTTATCCCGGCAAGACGGGTTCGCCGAGCGTGAGCATGAGCCGGTTCGCCCAGCCAAAGAACGCCGAAGCCTGAACCGCATCCAGGATCGCCAGATCCTCGACGCCCTGTTCGCGCAGCCGCTCCATATGCCACTGCGTTGCCGCCGGAGGAGTGACAGCCAGTGCAGCAGCGAAATCGGTGATCGTGCGCCAGCGCTCATCGAGTTCCGCATCGATGCCGTCATCGAGGACGCGCTGAACGTCATCCGTTCGGTCGCTGAATTTCGAGGCTGAGCGGCTGTGTACCGACGCGCAGTAGATGCAGCCGTTGACCCGCGAGGTGACCGCGGCCGAAAGCTCGCGCTCAGCGCGGGGCAGGCCGGATTCGGTCTGGAAGATGCCGTTATCAGTTGCGGTCCGTTCGCGCAGCGCGGATGGGTCCAGGGCGAGCAACCGGAAGTACGGCGATTCGAGACGCGGGCCGGGCAGGACGGCTCGCTGAGCTTCGGTCGCCTCTGAAGCGGCGAACGGTTCGATCCACGGTGTCCACGAAAGCGTTTCCTGGGTGAAGCCGCTGTTGCGGGTGCTGACGGGGCCGAGGCTGCAAGCGGGCACTGCCCGGTCATCGCCGCGCAGCAGCGCGAGACCGATATAGACGCGGATCTGGTAGCTCGTGAACGCGATGATCTGCGAAATAGTGACGATTTCCGCGGCGCTGAGCCCTGCGGCTGTCAGGGCGGCGAGATCGTCCGGGGTGGCCGCTGCCGGGTTGAGCACCAGCAGGTCGGTGTGGGTGAGGATGGCCTTCGACCGCGCAGACAAGCCAGCCGCATCGGGCCCTTCGATGCCCGCGACGACGTAGACGGGGCCGTCAGGGGTCGCTTCGAGCAGCCGGGTGAAGTGGGAGATGAAGGCTGGCTCGTCGTGAAGTACAGCTACTCGGAGGCCGGTGGCGAAACGTTCGAGCGCCGTCACCGGGGTCTCCGGTTGGTCTCCGAACAGCGCCTCGTAGCTGCCCTGCGTGTGGATGGTCGCGGCCTCGCGCTCGGCGCGAAGCTTCGCGAGCGGCGAATCATCAGCGAGTCCGAGGAGCGAATTGAGAACGTCAGGACTTCTATGGGTCATCCGGGATCGACCTCCGGGTTCTGGCCAACCGATTGTGGCCGATCCGCCAGCGCCTTACACCACTACCACCAGCCGTCTTTGTAGAACCAGCCCTTGAATTCGCGGCCGGCTTTGCCCGCCTCTTTCAGGCGGCTGAGGTGTTTGCGGCAAAGCGGGATCGTGATCCGTTCGCGCTCTTCGCCGCGCCATTTCAGTACGGCGAGGTCCTGGAACGGCGGCTCGGTGCACCAGGTGCAGCGGGGTCGTGGCATCAGTGGCTCCCTTCGCCCGGGAACTCCATCAGGAATCCCCACTCCCGACTCTGCCACGGGTCGGGGGCGTAGCGAAAGCGGTCGGCGCGAAAGCCAATGCGTTCGTACAGCGTGTGGGCGTGGCTGAAATGCACATCGCTAAACAGCACGAGCCGGCGCGCGCCCTTCGAAAGCGCCGTTTCGATGACCCAGGTGCAGAGGCGTTCGCCCAGGTTGTATCCGCGCGCTTCGGAGAGGACATACAGCCGGTGCAGTTCGAACTCGCGGTTGCCTTCGTCGGAAACGCCGACGCAGCCCACGACGTTTCCATCCGCGTCTTCGGCCACCGAGAACCAGCCAGTCTGGCCGTCGTAGTGCACGTCCGGCGCCATAAGGTCGGCGTCGTAGTCATTTTCAGCGAACGGGAATCCGTACTCGTCGAAGACCGTGGAGACCACCCGGTACGGCCCGTCGCCATGGCGCGCGCGATTGTAGGGGACGATCTGAAACGGGCCGGGGAGCCGGGTCATTCTCGTTCTTCGCTGGCCAGGCCCATGATGTTGAAGCCGTGATCGACGTAAAGCACGTCGCCAGTAATGCCGCTGGCGCCGTCGCTGCAGAGGAATGCGGCCGCTGCGCCGACCTGCTCGATCGTGATGTTCTCGTGGATAGGGGCGACGCTGGAGAACTGCTTGAGATAATCGCGAAAGCCGGAAATGCCGCTCGCCGCCAGCGTTCGAATCGGCCCGGCGCTGATAGCGTTGACGCGGATGCGTTCGGCGCCGAGATCCCAGGCCAGATAGCGCGTGGTGGCTTCGAGGGCTGCTTTGGCCACGCCCATGACGTTGTACTTGGGCGCCACTTTCTGGGAGCCGTAGTACGTCAGGGTGAGCATGCTGCCGCCGTTCGGCATCAGATGCCGGGCGCGGTTGGCCAACGCCACAAACGAGTAGACCGAGATGTTGTGGGCGAGCAGGAAGCCGTCGCGCGAGGTATCGACGAAGCGGCCAGCCAGGTCTTCGCGGGCGGCGTAGCCAATCGAATGGACGAGGATGTCTATCGTGCCGAGGCGGTCGCGCACTTTGCGGAAGACTTCGTCGAGTTCTTCATCGCTGCCGACGTCGCACGGTTCGACGAACTCGACGCCGAGTTCCGCGGCCAGCGGCATGATCCGCTTCTCCATCGGCATGGCATACGAAAACGCGAGCTTCGCGCCCTCTGCGTGCAGCGCCTTCGCGATGCCCCAGCCAATAGAGCGGTCGTTCGAAACGCCGAAGATCAGCGCCGTCTTGCCATCCAGTTTGCCCATGGCGGATAGGGTATAGGCGATAGGCAATAGGCGTTAGCCAATCCGACTAGTCGACTGGCTTCGCGGCGAGCATGGCCTTGCCGGCCTCGACATACACGCGGGGGCGGACGATGCCGTGCTGCCGCGCGGTATGGATGTCGCGGAAGCAGCGGTCGATGTCGCTGGGCAGATAGACCGCCTTCGAACCAGCCGCGTGCTGAAGGATCTGAATCGCTTCGGCACAACTGTCATGGACATAGGCGTTGGCCAGCTCCCATTTCACGGAAGTGTGGGTGTTACCAGCTTCGATTCCCGCCCAAACCCGTTCCAGGACATCGAAGGCGTACGCGCGCGCGGCTGCGATCATCGCGGTGGCACGGGCCAGGGGTGCCTGCAGCGAAGCGTCGTCCTTCGGTTCGACGCCGAACTTTCCCGGCTTGTCCCGCATCGCTTCGACGAACGCCTCCTGGGCGCGGCGGGCGATGCCGAGCGGTGGCCCAAAGTGGTTCAGCAGGATGGGGACGAAGGAGCGGTAGAGCGGGCCCTCGCGCTTCCACGGCCCGCGAACGTGGTCAACCACTCGCTCGGCCGGCACGAACAGGTCGTTGAAGGCGAAGTCGCGGCTGCCGGTGCCCTTCAGGCCCGTCGTGAACCACGTATCGATCACTTCGACCTGGTGCCTGGGGACGAAAACCAGGCGTTGCTGGGGCCGGCCATGATGGTCCTGTACGGGCTGCCCGGACTCATCGACTATCAGCACGGTGGCCTGCACCCAATCGGCGTGGGTGATGCCGCTCGCGAACTGCCAACGGCCATTCACGATGAAGCCACCTTCGATCGGCCGTGCTTTCCCGGGAGTCGCGAAGGCGTTGGCGCTGAGCATGTCGGCGTCCGGGTACATCTCACGGCCAACGTCCTGATCGAGGAGGCCCGTGAGGAAGCCTCCACTGAGTCCGATCATCAAACACCAGCCGGCTGAGCCGTTGGCGGCTGCGATTTCCTCGATGACCAGGTTCTGGGTGATGGGGTCCGCCTCCCAGCCACCCCAGGCCGCGGGCATCGACATGCGAAAGATGCCGGAGGCTTTCATCGCCTGGACGATGTGTGGCGGGAGCTGTCGCGCCTCGTCTATCTCGTCGGCAGAGGCCCGCAGCAAGGGAGTCAAAGAGCGGGCACGTTCGAGCAGGTCTTCTCGCATTGCAAGGTCAGGCATGGTCGGGCTCCTCGCTCAGTACCAGCGCTCCGGCGTGATCATCAGTGCGACCATGCGTTCGTGGCCGCCGTCCGAGGTCGATTTGAGCGCGGCTTCGGCGCCGCGGTAGTGGGTGTGCAGCCTCAGCCGCGTCTCGTAGGAGACCGGGTCGACCACGCGCACGGGGCCTTCGGCCGAGAGGTAGCGCATCTTCTCGCGCTCCTCTATGCAGAGCGTTGCGCGGCCCGCGGCAATCGCGTTCTTCACCTTCTGGGAGCCGCGTGCGGTGATGACCAGGAACTCGTCGCCTTCGTAGAGGTAGATGACCGGGACCACATGTGCGCGGCCCCTGGCATCAACGGTCCCGAGCGTGGCCGGCAGGGGCCGAACGACGAACGCCTCCCGCTGTTCGGGAGTCATTCTGGCTTTGACCCGGCGGCGGCGAGGCGGCGCTTCGCCTCTTCGTAAACGGCTGTCGGCAGCGGGCCTTTAGCCGCAGCGTCGAGATTCTCCTGGAGATGCTTCGGGTTGCGCGTGCCGACGATGGTGGTCGCGAGTTGCGGGAGGGTGAGCGTGAAGCGAAGCGTGAACTCCATGCGGCTCATGCCATCGAGAAGGTCATCGAGCTTTGCCCCCTCCCAGCGATCCTTCACGGGAAGTCCCTGGCGGGCGCGATCCCACTCACTTGGGGCACCGCGAGCGACTCCGCCGCGAATGACAATCCCGGCGCCCGCGGCCGCGGCTTCGGCGATTGCCGCTTCGTGTTCGCGTTCCAACGCCGAATACGGGATCTGGAACTCATCGAACACGCCCATGGCGATGTGCTGACGCAAGTTTGGTAGCGTGCCCGACATGCCGAGGAAGCGCACCTTGCCTTCCGCCTGGAGCTTTTTCAGCTCGTCGAGTGCGCCCTCAGCCTCCAATTCTTGCTGGTTTGGGCTGATGTGGAATTGGACGAGGTCGAGGTGGTCGGTGTTCATGCGGCGCAGGCTCTGCTCTACCCCGGCGCGCACGTTGCCCGCCGTGAAAACGTGCGGGTTGCGCTGACCAGCGGGCGCCGGCGCGGCGCCCACCAGGCAGCCGCATTTCGACGCGAGGAAGTACTCGGAACGGCGGTGGGCGATCGACCGCCCGATGTGCTCTTCGCTGTTGCCGTAGTCCGGTGAGGTGTCGATGAAGTTGATACCCGAATCGAGCACGGCGTTCAGGATGCTGCTCGCCTCAGCCTCGCTGACGGCCGGACCACGGGGTTCTCCGCGCAGTTCCATCGCCCCGTAGCCGAGCGTCGTGACTTCGAGGCCGGTCCGGCCGAGGGTGCGTTTCGCGAGGTTGGGCATGGTCAGCTCCGGAAGGGAATGGAGGCCGATCGTACTCGCGGACGGCGACCTCCACCAAACACCGGAGCAGCGGCGCTAGTAGCCGTAGGGGTTGTCGCCGGTCGCAACGGGTGTGCCGTTTGCGGCGCCGGCTGCCGGTGACCCGGCCGCGCCAGCGGAGGTGGCAACGAACCAAACGTTGCCGATGCCCTGGCCATTCGCATCCCCCGGAGCCTTATCCGGGCCGTAGCGGTAGAGCGGCTTCCCGTTGTAGGCGATCTGCTTGGCGCCATCGTCGCGGGTGATCAGCGAGAACGCGG
>JBDTNM010000168.1:0-7171 GCA_039933735.1 bacterium
CATAGTCGTTCGTCATATTGTTATCGGACTGTTTCAGGCGCCGGATCTTCACAAAGATCGCCTGCTTTTCCGTGGACAGGCCACAGAGGCGCTGACTATTATGGCGCCGCCCCTGGAACCAACCCCCGTTACGTATCGAGGTAAAGCGACGTTATGGACGAGCGCATAGGTCAGTTTTTGAATTTTTTGGCGGTCGAAAAGAACGCTTCGGGCAACACCATCGCTGCCTACCGAAACGACCTTTCCCAGTTCCTGAGCTTCGTAGCGACGAAGTCACCCGGGCGCACCATCGAAGGGATCAACCACGATCTGATCGTGAGCTACGTTGAACACCTCCGGACCACCGCTCAATACAAGGATGCGACGGTTGCCCGTAAGGTCGCCGCTGTGAAGTCCTTCTATGGGTTTCTTTCGGCCGAAGGCATGGTCGATGCCGACCCGACAGACCAGTTGAAGTCTCCACAGGTGGGCAAAACGCTTCCACGCGCACTCACGGTGGAAGAAGTTGACGAACTCCTGGAGCAGCCCTCGCGCAGAAACACCCCCGAGTCACGCCGCGACAAAGCGATGCTCGAGCTGCTCTACGCGACCGGTCTACGCGTCACCGAACTGGTTTCGCTCGACGTCAACGACATCGCCCTGGAGAGCGACCCGGTGACCGTCCGTTGCGTCGGCAAGGGGGAGCGCGAGCGCGTGCTCCCTCTCCATCAGCGCCCCGTCGATGAATTGCGGCAATATATCTTCCATGTTCGCCCTCGATTGGTGCGGAATCGGCGCGAGCCGGCGCTGTTCGTAAACCGACGCGGTGAGCGCCTGACACGCCAGGGCTTTTGGCTGATCCTCAAGAACTACGCCAGGGAAGCGCACCTCGACAAGGCGATTACGCCGCACACCCTGCGCCACACATATGCCACTCACATGCTCTCCGGAGGGATGCCGTTGCGTAATGTACAAGACGCACTCGGCCACGCCAGCATCTCCACGACGCAGATTTACACACACCTCACCGGTGATCAGAAACGACGCGAATACGATAAGGCGCACCCAAGGGCCTCTTAAGATCCGCTGTGCCCTCAGTCTGAACCGATTCACAGGCACTCCGAAAGGCGTGCCTGTAGTCTTGCCCGGATGGTTGCGCCAGCCGATTTGCTCGCGGCACTCGAAGCTCCTGACACGCTCCCGCGGCTTCGCCTGATGGATGAACGCGGCGAATTGACGCGCTTCTTTCCCGAACTCGAAGCGGGCCGTCTATTCGTACAGCCGGAATTGCACTACTTCGACGTTTTGCAGCACAACCTGGCGGCGGTCGGTGCACTCGATGCCGTGCTCGGAGAGACCGAGGAGGGCAGCGAACTCCAGGGGGAGGTCTCGTGGCTGGATTTCCACGAGACGCTGGCCATAGAAGTCGAAGGAGTCCCAATCGGCTCACTGACGAAATTGGCCGGGCTGTTGCACGACGTAGCCAAGCCAGCGACGGCCATCTTCGAAGACGGACGCTTACGTTTCCCTCGCCACGGCCCGCGGGGAGCTGATTTGATGCGGGAGCGTTTGCCTGAGTTGGGCTTCGGACCTGACGCCACCGAATTCGTGGCGCGGCTCATCCGCTACCACCTGCGTCCGGGCGAACTCATCCGGAACTGGCCCGTGACCGACCGGGCCGTGCGAAAGTTCGTCGCAGACCTGAACGGCCATGTGCTGCCGCTGATGCTAGTGAACCTTGCCGATGGATGGGCGACTCGGGGGCCAACCTACACCCGCGAGAATTTCCGGCGTCACTGCACCTTCGTGAATTACGTAACCGCACGCGCCTACGCAGCGAGCGAAGAAGGTGAGCCCCGGCTGGTAACTGGAGACGATCTCATCGAAATGCTTGACCTTCCCGGTGGACGCTTGTTGGGGGCTGTCCTAACATCGGTTCGCCGAGCCCAACTCGAGGGGGCCGTTTCGACGAAGCCCGAGGCACTTGCGCTGGCACGCTCGGTCCTGGAGACCTTGAAGGCCGCAGAGTAGACAGGCCAGGGCCTTCGAGCAGGAGTTCCCGCCCATGACTGCAATGTGGCAGGTGATTTTTTACACCGGTTTCGCGGTGATCGCCTTCTACTTCTTTTTGCTTCGGCCGGTCCTTCAAGATCAGAAGGCCAGGCGAAAGGCTGTCCGCCAACTGCAGGTAGGCGACGAGATCGTCACTACAGGTGGCATCATTGGCGAAGTCAAAGATGTCGTCGTACCAGTCGACGGTCCTACCGAATTGATCATCGAGATCGCGCCCGGCGTTCGCGTTCGCGCGGTTACCGACGCAGTCCTGAGGCGTTTGAGCACGCTTGAACCCGAAGAGACCCCCGCCCCTGCATTAACTGCCGAGGTAACACCCGGCGAGGTATCCCACACCAGTGCGTAGTACCAGCAACGTCCTCATCTTCCTCTTCGTCGCGGCCTTGACGACATTCAGCCTGATCGTCATCTGGCCGAGTTCGCCTGAGCGCTACCTGCCCGGCGATTTCTGGCCCCACGGGCGCGGCATCAAGGTAGGCGGCTGGGAGCGGGAAACGATGCGCCTTGGCCTCGACCTTCGCGGCGGCGCATACCTCGTGCTTCAGGCGGACCCGCCTGCCGATTACCAGGGCGACCTCGGACAGGCCCTCGACGGAGCGAAGAACGTCGTTGAGCGCCGGGTCAACGAGTTCGGCGTGAGTGAGGCCGAAATCCAGAAGACCAGCGGCAACCGCATCAGCGTCCAGGTGCCGGGCCTCACCCTCGATGAAGCGCAGAACCTCATCGGGAAAACGGCGTCGCTCAAGTTCATGGTTTATGACGAGAACCAGCAACTCGTGGACGCGACGGGCGTGGTCGACGGTAAAACCATCGCCATGACCGGATCCGACCTGAAGAACAACACCTTCCCCCAACGCCAGGGGACAACCTTCGCCGTCGTCTTCGAAACAACGACTCAGGGCGCAAAGCTCATGTCACAGATCACGACGAAAGCTTTGCAGTATCCCAATTCGGACCCACGGAACTACCTCGTCGTGATGCTCGACCAAACGGTGCTTTCGCAGGCAGCGGTGCAGGGCGTGATCTCGTCCAACGGCGTGATCACGGGCCAATCGAGCTTTTCCGACGCCCAAAACCTTTCGAAGCAGCTGAACGCGGGCGCCTTACCGATTCCGCTCAAGATCATTCAGAGCGAAGAAGTGAGTGCGACGCTCGGCGAAGACTCCGTCATTGAATCGGTCCGTGCCGGCCAGGTCGGCCTGATCGCGGTCATGCTCTTCATGATCCTGTACTACCGGCTCCCCGGATTCCTCGCCTCGGTCGCCCTTCTCGTCTACACGTCGATAACACTGATGGTCTTCAAGCTCTGGCCTGTCACGTTGACGCTGTCGGGTATCGCGGCTTTCGTACTTTCCATCGGCATCGCGGTGGATGCGAACATCCTCATATTCGAACGTATGAAAGAGGAGTTACGTCGCGGGCGTACCCTCAACGCGGCGATCGATATTGGGTTCCGGCGGGCGTGGACATCGATCCGCGACTCGAACGTCTCGACACTGATTACGTGCTTCATCCTGTTCTGGTTCGGCAACCAATTCGGTGCCGCGGTGGTGAAGGGCTTCGCCTTGACGCTGGCAATCGGCGTCGGCATCAGCATGTTCTCGGCGATCATCATCACGAGGACGTTCCTGAAGATGACTCTCGGCACGCCGCTGGCTCGAAGCCATTTCCTCTTCAATGCGGAAGAGGTGAAGCGTTCGACACCGGCCGGCAGGCGAAACACGCCAGCTACGGCAGAGGAGTAGTCAGATGCTGGACTTTGCTGGGAAGCGCTGGTGGTATCTCACCATTTCTCTAATCCTGTTCCTCATCGCCGCGGTTGCACTGGCACTCTGGGGTCTGAAGCCGGGCATTGAGTTCACCTCGGGTTCGTCGTTCACCGTGGAATTCACCGAGCGCGAAGTGACCCAGGGCCAGGTTCGCGACGCCATACACCAGTTAGGACACCCTGAGGCGCGTGTACAGGGTGCAGGAACGAATAAGTTCCTGGTCCATACCGGTGAACTCAAGAACAGTCCGGCCCTTGATTCTGTGGAAGGGCCTGAAGTGCCCGGCGAGATCAATCAAATCGAGGCCGGCCTGCGTGACCGGTTCGGCGGCGTTAACCGAACGAATTTCTCCACGGTCTCCGAGACGGTTTCTACCGAAATCGCGCGAAACGCGACCGGTGCCGTCATCGTGGCGGCGCTGGCGATTCTGATTTATATCTCCATCGTCTTCCGAGCGTTGCCCAAAGCCTGGCTCTACGGCTCCGCCGCGATCATCGCCGTGCTCCACGACGCCTTTATCATCCTTGGGCTCTTCGCATTCCTCGGCGAGTTTCACGGCACCGAAGTCGATACTGCCTTCATAACCGCCATCCTCACCGTCATTGGCTTCTCCGTTCACGACACGATCGTCGTGTTCGACCGAATTCGCGAGACTATCAAGAACGACCCGTACATCCCGTTCGAAGAGGCGGTCAACGCGAGCATGACCGAGACGCTCGCCCGGTCGATCAACACCTCGCTCGTGGTCGTCCTCACAGTCCTCGCGATGATGTTGATCGGCGGCGTCACGATTCGGAACTTCTTGCTTGTGCTGCTCGTCGGTGTCGTTTCTGGCACGTATTCAAGCATCGGGATCGCGTCCCAGCTGGTTGTCGCGTGGGAAAACAACGATATCGGCAAATTCATACGTCGCATCCGCGGCAAACGGGACGAAGCCCTAGTCCCAGACCCAGCCTGAAAAACTTAGCGCAGCGTCCGGGTTTCGCCCGTCCTGCGCGTAATGTGGAGCGCATCGAGGTGCTCCAGGAGGGCCTGCGCGTACTTCCGGCTGGTCCCGAACATGTCCCGCGTTTCAGCAAGCGACAGAGTCTCGTTCGCGCGGAAGTGGTCTCGCACGGTGCCGACCATTCCTGCGAAAGCATCGGCCGAAAACACCACCCCGGCGCCGGTATCCTCTACGTCACCTCGCTCGACCAGATAGGACAACAGTGGTGCTGAGGGCAGGTGATCTGTAGGCGGCGAATGCGGATTCATCGCGAGCGAAGCCATGAACGCCTCGACTTCCGCTTGCTGGAATGGGGAAAGCTTCGGCTCGTAACCGGCCGGGGCAATCCCCGAACCACGAACCTCAACCGTTTCGCCCAACGCATTCAATACCAGGTCGAATTCAGTCGATTCGAGCCCGACCGACCGCCTCAGATGCTCGCGGGGGACCGCCCGGCGAAGCGGGTTCGCCGCCAGAAACTCGCGAGCCGAGTGCAAAAGGTCTTGCTGGCGCGCATCAAGCCATGGGGCGCCGACGAGCCGGCCGTTGGTATCTGAGATTTGACTTTGCGAGGCGAGTCCGGAGATAGCCTCGTAGACAACCGCTTCGTTCAACCCAAGTTCCGCGACGAGCGAAGCCGTGGATCGAGGACCGTTCATCAGCGCGTCACGCACTCGCTCCGCCGGGCTGCCGGCCAAAAGTTTCTCGAGGGAATCTAGCGTTTGCGTATGATTCCGGCGCAGCCGCTTTCCGTTCAGGGAAACGATTGGCCCACCTCCGACCGTTTCGTCGGGTGTCCGAAGAATCACGTGATCGCGGGCCAGGGCAGCAATTGGAGTATCGAGAACCAGCTGAGCCCAACAGCTCGCGCCTCGATCGAGGGCGTCGGCATCGAGCAACCGCACCTTGCATTGGCTTTCTGCGGTGGCGGTAAGCAGCGTGAGTTCGCTGTCGTGCCTTATCGGATGCTGGAGGATTTGACTTGCCGAGAGCCGCAGAACGAAGTTCTGGGCAACCTGCAGCGCACCCGGACGTGCGAGCACCATGCCGCGCCGGATGTCATCGGTGTGGACGCCGCTGAGGTTTACCGCCGCCCGGGTGCCAGGGCCAAGACGGTCAGTCTTCGTGCGGTGGCGTTGAAGGCCGCGGACCCGGCATTTTATCTCTCCGGGTAACAGCACCATCTCGTCTCCGGTCGAAAGCGCACCATCGATGAGCGTGCCGGTCACTACCGTTCCGAAGCCCGGGATCGTGAATACCCGGTCGATCGGCAAGCGAGCGCGCCCAACGTCCCGCCGCGCCGTCAGCCGGGAGAGGGATTCGTCGATCGCGACCAGCAGTTTGTCGAGGCCTGCGCGCGTCGTCGCCGAAACGCGCACCATCGGCGCGCCAGCGAGACGGGTTCCACGAACGGTATCCTCCAACTCCGCTTCCACAAGGTCCGCGTAGTCCGGTTCGACAAGGTCACACTTGGTCAGTACGACAATCCCGGCGGGGACTTCGAGAAGGTCCAGGATGGCGAGATGCTCTGCGGTCTGAGGCCGCGGCCCCTCATCCGCTGCAACTACGAGCAGGGCCAGGTCCATGCCACCAGCGCCAGCAAGCATGTTCTTGATAAACCGTTCGTGGCCCGGCACATCGACGACGCCAACTTCCTCCCCGGACGGCAGCTTGAGCCACGCGAAGCCGAGGTCGATTGTGAGTCCGCGCTCTTTCTCTTCCCTTAGCCGGTCCGGATCAATGCCCGTGAGAGCATGGATGAGCGTGCTCTTCCCGTGGTCAACGTGTCCGGCCGTGCCAATGACGGGCATCAGGAAACCCCAGATGTGTTGGATTGCGACCGGTTGATGTGAGCAAGCAGCCTGGCTGCCACTTCGCCGTGCAACAGCCGCCCTCGCCGGGTCAGACGAATGCGCGGCCCGACTTCGAGGACCCCAGCCGAGGCACAGTCCTCTAGCACCGGGCCAACACATTCGAAAACGGTTTTTCCGAACCGCGACTCGAACGCTTCGGGCAAAAAGCCTTCGATCAACCTCAACCGTAAACCCAGCCAGTCGCTCATCGAAGTGGCCGGGTCCGGCGAGTACCGTGATGCGACGGCCCCGCTTGCCTCCAGAACTGGTCCCGACAAGCGCTCGATGTATTCCGAGGGGTGCGCCAGGTTTTCATACCGCTCGCCGGCGAGGTAACCGTGCGCGCCCGCGCCGATGCCCAGGTACTCGCCGTCGGTCCAATACGTTCGATTGTGGCGCGATTCGTGCCCGGGCCTCGCCCAATTCGAAAGTTCGTACTGTTCGTAGCCCTCGCCCAGGAGCAGATCCGTCGCCGCTTCGTAAAGGTCTGCCAGTTGGTCCTCGTCGGGAAG
>JBDTNM010000169.1:0-7157 GCA_039933735.1 bacterium
GCCGCCTCCCTGACGGTCGGATCCAGGATTTGGTGCGCCGCGGGGAGTTAGGCTTTGGGTTCGAGGACCATGATCGTGAGGTCCTGGGGGAGGCTTGTTCGGCTGACGCTGACCTTGGGCTGGGGTTCGGGGCGGGAGCCGGTTTCCTTGAGGAAGCTTTCGAGGGGTTCGAGTTCCATCGTTTCAGGACCGGTCTTGTAGTTCATGGGGATGACGAGGCGGGGGTCGATCTTGGTCATCAGGTCGGCGGCGAGGTTCGGGGCGAGGGCGTTGGTGCCGCCCACGGGGAGCAGCAGCACATCGACGCCTTTGAAGTCTTCGAGGGAGACGTTGTTGGCGAGGCCGAGGTGGCCGACGCGAATGCCATCGATTTCGGCGATGAACATGACATTGCGGGTGCCATCGGGGCGCTTGTTCGCGATGCCGGTGATGAGGATGCCGCCGATTTCGTATTCGCCGGGGGCATTGAGGACGACCGGGTTGCCGGAAACACCTTCGGTGAACGCGTAACCGGGGTCATCGCGGCGGCTGACTGTGACGATTTCGGCAGTCTGCTTTCCGAGCGTGAATCCGCTTTCGGGCGGGTACGGGTCGGTGATTACCGCGCCATCGCGGCCTTTGAGGCGGAAGCAGTTGCGGCCGAGGTAGGTAATTTCAATTGGCACGGATCAATGGTACCGCGCTGCGGGGGAACGAGCGATATAAAGCTAGGGCGGGTGAGCAATTCACGCCGCCATGTGGGCTTTCCGCTATCGCAGGTACGAGTTAGTCGAGTTCCTCGTCGAGGAACTCATCGTCGTCGGAACGGCGACGCCAGAACATGACCGCGCCAGCGAGGGCGCCGAACAGGGCGAAAAAGCCCAGGACTTTCTTCACAGGGAACCTCCAGGCCGGGACTCCCGGACGCCAACCAGTATAGGAGGGAGATGGGAGAACGGAGAAGCGGGGGACCATTCTCCCTCTCCCTCGATGTGGGCTAGTTCTCGGCCTGGCCCTGGTGCTGTTCCTGGTTGTGGCGGTTGAGTTGTTCCTGATCCTGGAATTCCTGGTTGCAACGTTCGCAGCGTTTGCTCTCGGCCATCGTGGGCCTCCTGGTTTGCGGGCTCGCAGGTCTCCCCGCGGCCTTTCCAAGGTAGGCACCGAGGCATTGCGAACGGGCAAGGACGGGTGCGCCGCTTATTGCAGGTCCATCGCGAGAGGCGACCCAGAGGTGGAGTAACGGCCCGGGCGGCGGTGCGCGGGCGCACTGGAGTTTGAGTCCGTAGGATTCTGATTCTTGTTCAGCACGTACCGGCCGGTCGCATTCGAGGGATTTGACGAAGAGTTCGGCGGGGCGCTGGAGCGGGCGCTGTGCGGGGCGCGGTATTCGGTGGAGCGGGCGTGGGAGAGCGCGGCCTCGCATTGCTACGTCCTGGATGTCGAGGGCAAGGGGAAGCTGTTCCTGAAGCGAGCTTCGCCGGGGAAGAAGCTGACCGATCGGGCGAGCATTTACGAACGCATCAACGAAGCTGGTTCGGAGCTTCGGCCGCTGTTCCCGCGATTCGAAGGGGCAGTCGAAGGCTTCGAGGCGATGCTCTTTGAATACGTCGAAGGGGTGACCCTGCGGGAGGCGTTGAGGGCGGGAACGGCTGGATCGAACGTTGCGCGGCCGCTGCTGAAGGCGTTGAAGACCTACCACCGGGTGGAAGGGGCAGCGATTGGCGACTTCCACGGCGGTAACGTGATGGTCGATGGCGGCCGAGTGCTGCTACTCGACCCTTCGGCCCCGGACCGGCATGGGATGGAACCGGGCGAAGTGCCGCTGACAACTGACCTCGGGCACTGGGTTGCCTCCGGGGCCGCGAACTTCATGTCGGATGCCCGGCGAGCGCCGAAGCTGGCCTGGCGGTTGTTCGGGTTCAATCGGGCGATGCTCAAGCTGGGCATAGCCGGAACAGGCTCATCGAAAGCGGACGTCCTGGCTGTAGCCGGGCGCCACCTTTCGGTGTTGCGGACGGATCCGTTCCGGATGTCGCGGATCAGCTTTTTCCCGGGGTGGGTGTACCTGCGCGTGCTGGGCTGGTCGGTGCGCTAGCGGGCGGGAGCGCTGATCACTTTCTGGAGATGGGCAGCGAGCCTGTAGGCGAGGGCGATAGCGGTGAACGTAACGGTCACTCCGCCGCCGGTCGGCATGACGGAACTGCCGGCCATCGAGAGGTTCGTGAGGCCGTGAACGCGGCAGTTCGCGTCGACGACACCGGTGGTGGCGTCGGGGCTGATGCGGGTGGTGCCCATGTGGTGATGGCAGCTGTGGAGGTAGGGAGTCGGGGACGTCTCGCCCCATTTCTGTTCGAGCCGTCCGAGACCGGCAATTTGGATCGCGGCATCGATGACATCCTGGGTGGCGCGAATGCTGTGGGTATCGAGTTCCGTGAGCTGCCAATCGAGGTGCGGGAGGGGGACACCGAATTGGTCGCGCTTCTTGCTGAGGGTGACGCGGCTGCGTGGATTGGGTGACTGTTCGGCGGTGACGATGAGGGTCGTGGCGGTTCCACCGAGACGCCCGCGCTGGGCAAGGCGGTCGAAGACACCGTTGGCGACGGCGCGAGGGTGAGCGGCAACGTTTGCTAGATGTCGGCCGAGTGCCGGAGGCCAGTGGTGTTCGCCGGCGACCCAGGCCAGTTCGGCGAGCGAACGGACGCCAGGCGACAGGAAGAGGGGGCTGCGCGCACGGAATTCGACCACGGCGTTAAGGAGGCCCAGAGAGCGGCGTGTTTCAGCCGAAACCTGGAGAGCCGCCCCGAGCGGCAGACCAGCGAAGAGGTGGCGGCGGTAGAACGCGAATGCGGCTTCGGCGCCGGGGGCAGGCTGGAAGACACCGGATTCGACGTGCAGGTGTTCCATGAAGTAGCGGCCGACCTGGCCGTTGGGGTTCGCGAGGCCGCCGGGGCGGCCAAAACGCGAGGCCAACAGCAGGCGGGGGTTATCGATGCCGCCGAGAGCGAGGACAAACTGGCGGGCGGTTACGGTGAACCAGCCGCCGCCGGCTGCGGCGACGCGGAGCGAGCCGACGGAAGCGCGGTCTTCGGCGAGGAGCATTTCGAGAACCGTCGCGCGAAGAATGAGGGATACGTTCGAGGTGACTTCAAGGTCCCTCAGCGACGTGAAGAGATCGGGAAGAGCGAAGGTACTGACGACCGGGGCGAGCGTTGGGCCGAGGTCGAGCAGGGGTTCGCCGGCATCGCGAAGGGCTTCGATGCCGGGCACAGCGGGGAGGCGGCAGCGCTCTTCGGCGGCCGTGTACCAGGGCGCCAGTTCTTCGATGCCGAACGGCCAACCGCTGAAGGGGACTTCCGGGCGCGCCTCGATATCGAGGGATTCGAGGGCGCGGGCGCGCATGCCCCCAGCGTGGGGCCAATTGGAGCCGCCGTCGCTCCACTGCCATGAGCTTCCACCGAAGGCGCGGGTGCGGGCTCGTTCGAGGCGGTAGTAGGGGATACCGGAGGACTCGCCGGCGGCGAATTCCTGGGTTTTGGGCGCGGGCCGTTCGCCGCCGCTTTCGAGGACGCCGATGCGCAGGCCCGAGCGGCTGAGGCTTTCGGCGAGGACGATTCCTGCTGGTCCGGCGCCAACGACGCAGACATCGAAATCGAGGGTTGCGCCGCTCGCGATTGTGCTGCTATCGCGTTTCATCGGGGCCAGCATCCTACAGTTGTGGCGGGGCGTCGCTCAGCCGGATGGACTCAACTCGTGGTTGAGATGGTTCGCGAGCCGGAGCGAGAGCGCGACCAGGGTGAGCGTGATTGAGGCTGGCCCGGCAGTGGGAAGCACGGAGCTTCCGGCGATGAAGAGGTTGCGCATGCCGTGGACGCGTCCGTTCGGGTCGACGACGCCGTTTTCGGAGGTGGCGCTCATGCGGGTTGTGCCGACGTTGTGCCAGCAACCGTTGCGTCGGGGGTGCGGGGTAGCTTCGTCCCAACGTTCCGAGATTGGGCCGAGGCCAGCTTCACGGAAGGCGCGATCGAGGATCTCCTGGGTGTGGTGGATGCTGCGCGAATCCAGCGGAGTCAGGCGCCAATCGAGGACCGGCTTCGGCACACCGAACTCATCGCGCTGCGGCCCGAGGGTGACGCGGCTGCCCGGGTTTGGTACCTGTTCCATCGTGAAGAGCAGGCGCGGGAGGCTGGGGTGGCTTTCGAGACGACCGCGGACCTTGAGCGTGGCGGCGCGGGCGACCGCGCGGGGGCCGAGCAGGACGTTGCGCGAATGAGCGAGGACGCCGTTCGGCCGCGACCAGTGGCGCAACCCGTAACGCAGTTCGGAGAACGAACGGACCGCGGGGGAAGAGAATTCGGGGCCACGTGGCTGAAGTTCGCAAACGGCGTTGAGCAGGCCTTCGCGGCGCTGAACGTCCTCGCTGATGCGAAACATGCCCAGTACCTGGGTGTCGCGGGTGCGATGGCGGCGATAGAACGCCAGAGTCGGCGAGTTGTAGTCGATTGCGCGCAGCTCGCCGGTCTCGACGTGCGGGTGTTCGAGGTAGTAGCGGCCGACCTGGTCCTTCGGGTTCGCATGCTGCCCGGGGCGGGCGAAGCTGGAGGCGAGAAGGAGGCGGGCGTTTTCAATGCCGCCGCCAGCGAGCACAAACTGGCGTGCTCGGACGCGAAATCCGCCGCCTGAGGGGATGGCGATGCGCGCACTGGTGAGAACGCCCGGCGTCTCCGATTCTTCGAGCGCGGTGACGTTGGCGTGGTGGATGAGCGTTACGCCGGGCAATGCGGCGACTTCGACAGCGAGTTCCTGGAAGCGGTAGGGCGGTCCCAACTGGTAAATGGTGGATTCGACCCCGTGGCCGAGGGCGAGGGGCTCGTGCTGCGAATCGGCCCAATGCCCCGCTTCGTAGTCGTCGAAGACGAGGCCCGAGAGTGCGTGGGCAGCCGGGTACCAGGGGGCGAGGTCGTGGTAGGAGATGGGCCAGCCGCTGTTTGGCACCCAATCGCGCTGCTCGAAGTCGATGGGATCGAGGGGGCGGCTACGGAAACCGCCGCCCATGGCGGGAGTGTTGTACTGATCCTTGTACTGCCAGAACCAGGAGTTGCCGCCGGGGCCGCTGCGGCCGGGGGCGCGGAGGCGGCAATACGGCTCACCGACGACCCTTCCGCCGGAATCCCAGAGGACCTTGCGCGGGGGTGTTTCGCCACCGGCCTCGAGCAGGCAAACGGAGTGCCCGGCTGAAGCCAGGGACTGGGCCAGGGTCAGGCCGGCAGGGCCGGCGCCGATGAGACAGACGTCGAATTCAAGGGAGGCGCCGGAAGAAAAAGTGCGGGCTTCACGCTTCATTGGTAGCAGTACGCAAGCGGGATCTCCCTCCGAGCGGCGATCGTAGCGCCCGCACGTGGCAAGGAGCCATGCCACAATGCTCGTTCGCGAAATTCTTTGGAGCCAAACCCGATGACCCGAACCGTCTACGTCGTGCCGCACTGCCACTGGGACCGGGAGTGGTACCAGCCGCACGAACTGTTTCGCTGGCGCCTGGTGCAGATGATCGATGAACTGCTGGACCACATGGAGAAGCACCCGGAGTACCGCTGCTTCAACCTCGATGGTCAGAGCATCGTGATCGATGACTACCTGGACCTGCGGCCGGAGAACGAAGGCAGGCTGAAGGCGATGATCGAGGCCGGCCGAATCGTGATTGGGCCGTGGTGGGTGCAGCCGGATGAGTTCCTGCCGAGCGGCGAATCGCACATTCGCAGCTTCCAGAAGGGCATTCGGTTCGCGGAGCGGCTGGGTGGATCGCTGCGGGTCGGGCATTGCGCGGATCAGTTCGGGCACATCGCGCAGATGCCTCAGTTGATGAAGCAATTGCAGCTAACGAGCGCCTGCCTCTGGCGTGGGGTTTCGGACGCTATCCCAGGGTGGAGCTTCTGGTGGGAGGCGCCGGATACGACGCGGTTGCCGGTGCTCTACCTGCGGAACAGCTATTCGAGTGGGTGGCGGCTGCCAGACCACACCGATGACTTGCTTGAGCGGGTCCGGCGGCAGGAACGCGACCTGGCCGAAGGACTGCCGGCGGTGCTGATGAACGGTACCGACCATTCACGCATGGAGCCGCACGTCCCGGGTGCGCTGGCGGCAGCGAAAGAGCGCGGTTACGACTTCAAGCTGGGGACACTGGCCGAGTACGAGAAGGCCGTACTGGCGGCAGGCATCGATGAAGTTGTGCACCACGGTGAGATGCGTTCGCCGGACCGGTCGAACGTGCTCGTGGGAGTACTTTCGGCGCGGATGAACATCAAGCAGCGGGACTTCGAGGTTTCGGGCGCGCTGGAGAAGTATGCCGAGCCGATGGAGCTGCTGAACTACCTTCACCACGGCGCCGATGGCACGCCGGCGCTGCGTCACGCCTGGCGGACGTTGCTGGAGAACTCGCCGCACGATTCGATCTGCGGGTGCAGCGTGGACCAGACGCACGTGGAGATGTTCCCGCGCTACGACCGGGCGGAGCAGCTGGCGGAGCAGGTCGCGAAAGAGTCGATGTGGCACATTGCGGGGCGGATGGCCGTGCCTGCGCCCGGCGGCCTGGCGGTGTTTCGGCCGGTAGCGAACGCGGCGACAGTGTTGCGCGCGAATGTCCCCCACGATTGGGCCGCCGCCGAGGTACTGGCGCTGCCAGATGGCGGCGGGGTGCCCTTCGCTATCGAACGGGAGGAGCGCGCCGAAGTGCTGGTCCAGCAGGATGGGCTGACCGCCTGGCAGGCGATGCGGCACCTCGATTTCCTGCGGGAGCAGCGCTACGACAACCACAACATCGAGGCGATGGAATGGGAACTGGACGGCCGACACCTGAAGGTGACGACGACCGTTGGCCCGGATATCACGGTGGTGGACGAGGACCAGGTACGGCGCGAGGTGCGCGAGATCGCGGCGAACAACCTCGCCGACACGGCCGAAATCACCGTGCGGAAGAGCGGGCGGGCCGAAATCGTGGCTGTGCTGCCGCCGACGGCTTCGGTCGGGACGCAGATGCTGATCCCGTCCGGGACCGCTACGGCGGAGGTCCGCGGGCAAGACCAGGTGCCGGACCTGCAGAACGAGTTCTATGAGATCACGCTGAAGAAGGGCGGCAAGCTCCACGTCCGCGATTGGCACAACGACGTTGAGATGTCGAACGTGGC
>JBDTNM010000170.1:0-7148 GCA_039933735.1 bacterium
CTGTCGCGGTCGCAAGGGGATAACTCGCATGATTCGTTCATGGACCGGCTAGCCCGGATTTCCAGGGAGGATATGCAAATGTCTGCTGGAGTCAGTTTGTTTCTTCTGGCCGTCGGCGCTGTATTGGCGTTCGCAGTCAACTACCAGGCGCAGGGCGTCGATATCGCCGCTGTTGGCTGGATTCTCATGGCCGTGGGCTTCCTCGGGATCATGATGTACCTGCTGTTCCTGGCGAGCTTCGCCCCGTTCTACCGCGGAAGCACGACGACGACGGAAGTGGTTGACCGGCCGACGACCACTACCCGGATCCAGTAAGAAGGCTCCGAATGATTCCCCTGATTCTCTTGTTGATTCTCGGCGTCTTGCTCTTCGGCGGCCTCGGAATCTTCGTTGCGAAAGTCTTTTTCATCGTGATGGCCGTGATGCTGCTGGTCAGCCTCATCGGCGGGGGCAGCTACATTCGGCGGAGATGATCCAACACAGGGCGGATTCAAACGAGAGGCACGATTACCGTGCCTCTCTTTTTCGTTGTCCCAGGGTTTCGAACACGGGTGTACAATCCCGGCCATTCCGGGTCGGAGGTTTGCGGGATGCCCTGGGTCGAGTTCGATGGGAACGACGTGTATTACCAGGAAGAGGGGTCGGGCCAGCCGATGGTCTTCCTCCACGGGATGAGTTCGTGCGGAGAGGCCTGGTGGCAGCAGTTCGCGCACTTCCGTGACCGCTTTCGCTGTATCGCTTACGACAGCGTGAACCATGGCCACTCTTCGAACTCGCCCCGCGACGCCGACGAACCCGACCGGGCAGACGAACTCGAAGGTTTCCTCGCGGCAATGGACATACGGCGGCCGATCCTCGTCGGCAACTCGATGGGCGGCAATACGCTCACGCGCTGGGCGACCCGCCACCCCGGAGATGCCCTCGCACTAGTCCCTTCAGGTGCGGGGGTGACGTTGCCGGGCCAGACCGGAGCGATGCCGGCTGCGGCTTCACCTCTCGATCCTGACGTCCTCTTCCTGCCGATCGGCGATTCGCTCACGGACGGATTCAAGGCGGCGCAACCGAGGATGTTCGAACGCTACCTGCGCATCCGTTCGACGGCCACGAGGTTGGAAGCGCTGCGAAATCCGCGCAAGCCTGGCCCAAAGACAATTGCCGAGCGCGAGGCGATGGCGGGCGCGGTTGGGCGCATCACTTCGCCGATGTGCGTCATCGTCGGTTCCCTCGATGCGGCCGTGCCACGGTGCGAGACGCTGGCGAAGGCGGTTACCGGAGCGGAATACCACGTTATCGATGGCGCACCGCACAACGTCTACTACGAGGCTGCGTCGCAGTACAACGCGCTGGTCGATGGGTTCCTGGCGAAGGTGCTCAGCCCGTTGGGGAGCCGGTAGGACGACCGGGCCGGGCCGGACGAGGATCGGCGAGCGCCAGACACAAAAGCGAGGCGCCGGGTCCGGGCGCCTCGCCACATGGATGTTGGAGTGGCGCTATCCCTTCGCGTAGTTGCTGGCGCCGTAGAAATCCACCACTACCACGGGCTCGTTGCCGACGACCCAGGCGTCGTGGCCCGAGGGGAGGGCGGTGACCTCGCCCGGGAGGCAATCGAACTCGCTTCCGTCGGACATCTTCACGCGAAGGGTGCCGCTGACGTGGTACTGGAAGTGGGGCGCCTCGCACCATTCGGTGCCGGCGACCGGCTTCACATGGTCGGCCCAGCGCCAGCCGGGCTGCAGCGTCAGCCGCCCGACGGAGCCGCCGCCGATGTTCACGAGGTCGACTTTGCCGAACGGGAATTCGCGCGTCTCATCGGCGCTGGTGAAAAGTCTACGTTCTGCTGCGGTTGCAGTGGTCATTTTGATTCTCCTTTGTCCGGGCTTGTTTCCGGTGACGCAGGAAATGTAGGCGCGGCGCCATGCCTGCCACATCGTCGGCGATTCTCATTTTGGGTCACGGGCCGCAATTGGTAGTTTCTTCCTATTCCTGGCGGGTCAGGCCGGAACGGAATGCGAAGGCGGTCGCCCCGGCGCGGTTGTCGACGCCGATCTTTTCAAAAATGTGGCTGACATGGTTCACCACGGTGCGCTCGCTGAGGACCAGTCGTTCCGCGATATCGCGGTTGCTCAGCCCGTCGGCCACGAGTAGGAGCACATCCCGCTCCCGAGGGGAAAGGCCGCCGGGCGAGGGCGCAGACGCCGCGGCAGGGACAGGCGGTGCATCCGGACGGGCGAATGCGACTTCCGCGGCGGCGCTATCTTCGAGTCGCCGCGCGATGCGCCGCGTGTCTTCGAGGTCATACAGAAGGCCGTTGGCAGCCGCGAAAGATTCGACCTCGCGCAACAACTCGAGCGACCGAGCGCGGTCGCCGCGCAGAGCGGCCGTCGCCGCCAAGGTGAGCCGCGCCGGGCGCCAGTGGAAATCGTCGGCGAACGGCGCCAGTTTCTCTTCGCAGGCGAGCGCCCGTGCCCTGTCGCCGAGCGCGACATAGGCCCGACCCAGGCCGCAGCGCGAAGAGCGAGCGGGGAGCGCACTGTCGGGCATGGTGGCAAGGCGCAATTCCTGGGCGGCGCATTCTGCGGCTGCCTCATCGTTGCGGCCCGCCGCAATCAGCGCCCAGATTCGGACTGCTACATACCACGAGACGGTCGCCTCGCCGAGCGGGACGAAGATGCCCATGGCCTCTTCGGTGCGAGTCAGCGCCAGGGTGATTTCGCCGGTGCGCAACGCGAGCAACCCTTCTACCAGCCGCAGGAACCCCAGGGGTTCCGGGCTGCCGAGACGCGCTATCGCCGGCTCGGCTTGCTTCGTCATGAGGCGCGCGCGATCCCAGTCACCAGCCGTTGTCGCGAGGAGCGCGAGCCAGGTGTAGGCATGGCGGAGCGCAAATGCGTCACGGCCGCGCTCGGCAATCTCCAGACGGCGGTCGGCGTAGTGGATGGCGTTGCGCAGTTCGCCGGTCCAGTAGTAGGCGTTCGAGAGCGATGCCGCTGCTTCAGCCGCGACCGCGAGGTCGTTAGCCTCGAGCGCTTTGTCCAACGCAAGAGTCAGGAGTTCGCGCGCGCTTGCCGGTGTCTCGCTACGGGCGCGGGCGTTCGCAATTGCGAGGGCGGCCCGAGCTTCGAGGCCAGGATCGAGCGTCTCCCTCGCAAGGCGCAAGGCGTGTTCGCCGTGTTCGAGCGCGGTTTCGTATTCGGATCGGGTTGTCCCTTCCAGGGTCGAGAGCTCCACGAAGGCCTCGATCAGCGTGCGCGTATCGGATCCCCCTTCGAGTTGGGCGAGGGCGCGCTGGAAATAGGCTGCTGCGGCGTCGCTCCGCTCCGCCTTGCGGGCCACAGTGGCCAAGCTAACCAGCACGCGAGCCTGCTCAGCCGAGTCCTCGGTGACTGCCAGCACTGAAGACCACGCCGCTTCCGCCCGGGCATAGTCGGCAGCCGCGCCGGCAGCCAGAGCGACGGCACGGTGCACGTCGCGCGCCGAAACGTGCGATGGAGGGGTCTGGCTCTTGAAGAACAGCTTCCTGGCGGACTCGGCCAGCTCGAGGGCCTCTTCCGCCGCGTGCGATGCGAGGGCCAGGCCGCTCGCTTGAAGGCAGGCCGTAGTCGCTGCCGCGTCATCGCCTCCTTCGCGGAGGTGGTGGGCCACCGCGGCAGCGATTTCCAAGAGTGCTCCAGCCCGGTCGAGTTCTGCCAGGGCCCTGGCTGCCGCCCGGTGCAGCTCCGGCTTCCGATCGGCTGCCTGGTCAAACACTGCGTCGCGCAGCGTGTCGTGGGCGAACGCCCAACGGCCGGAACCTTCGTCCGCCACGATCCCGGCCCTCGCCGCCGGCTTGAGCCTCCCCACCAGCCACTCGACTGGCTGGCCGAGCATCTTCGCGGCGACCGCCACATCGAAGATGCGGCCCAGGGTCGCCCCTGCCAGCAGTGCTTCTCCGGTGGCTTCGGAGAGGCGGGCGACTCGTTGCCAGATGGCGAGCCGCAGGGTATCCGGCACCGGGATCGTCGCCCGCGTCGAATCCGCGAGGGCCAGTCCTTCGGGCGTCGGGACGAGTTGACCGGATTCCGAAAGGCTCCGCAGCACTTCTTCGAGGAAGAACGGATTTCCGCCAGTCCGAAGGAGGAGCAGGGAGAGAAACGCAGACACCGGTGCAGCGCCGGCCAGGTTCGCGACCAGCCCTGAAATGCCCTCCACGGAGAGCGGCTTCAGTTGCAGAAGGTGGAGGAGCCGGTTGCGATTGAGCTCGGCGACAGCCGCAGCGCCTGGATTCGGCGGCTCGATTCCCTCAGGCCTGCTGGCGAGAATCATCGAGATGCGCGCGCCTTCCGCCGCCCGGATCAGATAGGTCACTGCCTCCCAGGTCGCACTGGATGCCCACTGCATGTCATCAAGCACGACGACAACGTGCGCTTCGGCGGAGAGACTAATGAGCAACTCCGTGAGTGCATCGAAGACCGCGAGACGGTCGGCCGGCGCGGGAACGTCGGTGCCCGGTACATTCCCGGACAAGATCCCGGCAGCCCGCAGCGTCCTTGAGGCAGCGACCGGCAGCGGCGTCGAGCCCTCCCGATCGAGTTTCGCAAGTGCCCGGCGGAACGGAAAGAATGGCGGAGCGTCCGTTTCCAGCGAGTATCCCCGGAGTACGAGGTCGCCCGGTGCCCCTCGCAACGAGCGAAGGAGATGCGATTTGCCGATACCCGGCTCTCCCACCAGGAGGGCAACGGAAGGGACGCCGTCCTGGCCGTCGGCGAGCGTACGGCTCAGCGCTTCGAGTTCGCGTTCCCGTTCGACTATCAAAAGACGTGACGCGTCACTTGGTTCCGAGGCCATCATCGCTCGGGATTGTAGTGAATCCCGGACAAGAATTGGCGGAATCCACCGTTGCAGAGGGACGAACTACCCGCCCGCCTCGGTCGTGTCGATCTTGTGGGTCATGCGGCGGTCTTTGAACTTCGCCTTGAGGTAGTCGCGGTTCATTTTGGCGATGAAGTCGATGCTAATGCCCTTGGGGCAGGCGGCTTCGCATTCGGCGTAGTTGGTGCAACTGCCGAAGTACTCCTCCATCGTGTCGACCATCGCGACCGTGCGGCTCCAGCGCTCAGGCTGTCCCTGCGGGAGCAGGTTCAGGTGAGCGAGCTTGGCCGCGGTGAAAAGCTGGCCGGCGCCGTTCGGGCAGGCCGCGACGCAGGCGCCGCAACCGATGCAGGCAGCGGCTTCGAATGCGAGGTCAGCAGTCGGCTTGGGGATGAGGATTTCGTTGCCATCGCGGGCGGCGCCGGTGGGCGCGGAGATGTAGCCGCCGGCCTGGATGATCTTGTCGAACGGCGAGCGATCAACGACGAGGTCTTTAATGACCGGGAACGAGGTCGAGCGCCACGGCTCCACGGTGATGGTGTCGCCAGTCTTGAAGTTGCGCATGTGCAGCTGGCAAGTGGTGGTCATCTTTTTGGGGCCGTGGGGCACGCCGTTGATGACGACGCCGCACGAGCCACAGATGCCTTCGCGGCAGTCATGGTCGAAGGCGATTGGTTCCTTGCCCTGGCCGATGAGTTCTTCGTTGACGACGTCGAGCATTTCGAGGAACGACATGTCCTCGTTGATGTCTTCGGGTGAGTAGGTTTCGAACTGGCCTTCGACGTTCGGGCCAGCCTGGCGCCAGACTTTGAGGAGGAGTTTGAGGCTCATTTGTAGCTCCGCTGGGCGAGGTGGACGTTTTCGAAGACGAGGTCTTCCTTGTGTAGTGCGGCCGGTTTGCCGCCGCCGGTGTATTCCCAGGCTGCCACGTAGGCGAAGTTGTCGTCGTCGCGTTGGGCTTCGCCGTCTGGCGTCTGGTGTTCTTCGCGGAAGTGGCCGCCGCAGGATTCCTCGCGAGCGAGGGCGTCCTGGCACATGAGCTGCCCGAGTTCGATGAAGTCGGCGACGCGGCCGGCTTTTTCGAGCGACTGGTTGAAGGACTCGCCTTCACCGAGGACGCGGACGCCGGCGTGGAATTCCTCGCGGAGAGCGCCGATGTCCTTGATCGCCGTTTCGAGGCCGGCTTTGTTGCGGCCCATGCCGCAGTAATCCCAGACCAGGTGGCCCAGTTCGCGGTGGAACGAGTCCACAGAGCGGGTGCCCTTGCTGGTGAGGAAGCCGTTGATTTGTTCGCGCACGCCAGCTTCGGCCTCGTTGAAAGCTGCCGAATCGGTCGATGGGGCGGGAGTGTTGAGGTGGTTGGCCAGTTCTCCGGCGATGGTCGTCGGCAGGATGAAGTAGCCGTCGGCGAGGCCCTGCATGAGGGCGCTTGCGCCGAGGCGGTTGGCGCCGTGGTCGCTGAAGTTCGCTTCGCCCATCACGAACAGACCGGGGATGTTGGACATCAGGTTGTAGTCCACCCAGAGGCCGCCCATGGTGTAGTGCACGGCCGGATAGATGCGCATCGGCTGTTCGTACGGGTTCTCGCCGGAGATGTTGTCGTACATGTCGAACAAGTTGCCATAACGCTGTTCGATGACGTTTCGGCCAAGTCGCGCGATCGCGGTCTTGAAGTCGAGGTAGACGCCGTTCTTCAGCGGCCCGACGCCGTAACCATCATCGACCATGCGCTTGGCGGCGCGGGATGCGACGTCGCGGGGGACCAGGTTCGCGAACGACGGATAGATGCGTTCGAGGTAGTAGTCCCGGTCCTCTTCCGGGATCTGGTTCGGGCTGCGCTTGTCGTTCTTGTCTTTCGGCACCCAGATGCGGCCGTCGTTGCGAAGCGATTCGCTCATCAACGTCAGCTTCGACTGGTACTCACCGCTGACCGGGATGCAGGTCGGGTGAATCTGGGTGTAGCAAGGGTTCGCGAAGAGCGCGCCCTTTTTGTGCGCGCGCCAGGCGGCGGTGACGTTCGAGCCCTTGGCGTTGGTGGAGAGGTAGAAAACGTTCCCGTAGCCGCCCGTTGCGAGGACGACGGAGTGGCCCGAGTGCCGTTCGATCGTGCCATCGACGAGGTCGCGGGTGATGATGCCGACGGCCCGGCCGTTTTCGGTGACGAGGTCGAGCATTTCGTGGCGGGAGTACATTTTGACGGTGCCGGCGTCGATCTGCCGTTCGAGCGCTGAATATGCGCCGAGCAGGAGTTGCTGGCCGGTCTGTCCGCGGGCGTAGAACGTGCGCGAGACCTGGGCGCC
>JBDTNM010000171.1:0-7141 GCA_039933735.1 bacterium
GTGTGGTCACCGTGGCTGTGGGTGTTGACGAGCGTGGTCACGGGTAACGGCGTGACTTCGCGGACGGCGGCGTGGAACGCGCGGGCGCGAGCCTCGGTGCCCGTCGAATCGATCACCGTGGCCGATTGGGACCCGACGATGCAACCGGCGTTGTTCAGGAACCACGAACCGTCGAGCTGGATGTAAGCGAAGATGCCCTTGCTGACTTCCTCAACGGTGGGCGGCGGGATCTCGGCGTGAGCGGGGACTGCGGCAGATGACATGTGGCCTCCCTTGGGAGGCGCATTCAAGCATGGCCGTCGAGCGATTCCAAGTGCGGTGTTTGGCGGACCGCCCTGCCAGCCGCGGCAGCCGCGGCGAGCGCGAGCACAGCGGCCGGGAAGAAGAAGCCGCCGATGGTGAGGGCCGAAACGACGCAGAGCGAGGCGAACAGCCCCGAGATTGACCAGGTCAGCCAACCGGGCGCGCGCAAGACGGCGCCGACCAACACGGCGGTGGTCATGAGGATCGGAATGAGAAGGAGCCAGAGCACGCCATTGCCGTTGGCTTCGGCCAGGGTCTCGCCGCTCTGAGTGCACCGTGTGACGCCGTCCGCGGCGGCGGAGCAACTTTCGCTGCTGTAGGTATCGGCGAGGCCGAGGTAGAGCGCCGCGACGACGGCAGCAAGGAAGGCCGATCCTGCCAGGAGCCATACGAGTGGCGAGGCGGTTCTGGTCACTGATTGCAGTGTAGGCCGCTGCCACCGAACGGGGTGACGGCTGGCTTACCCGCGGGCCACGGCGGTTTCGATGATCGAGGCGCCTCCAGCATCGTCGCCCGCTCGCCGTTCCGGTCCTTTCTCCAGGCGCGCGGCGAGCAGCGAAAGCGCGTAGTTCGGGATGAAGTACATCAGCGCGACGACGGTCAGCACTTCGATGGTGTGATTCCCGAGTGATGGGGCTTCGTACAAGATCTTTCCGCGCCGTAGCAGCTCTTCGATTGCGATGAGGGCAGCGAGAGAGGTGTCCTTGTAGAGCGTGATCAATTGGCTCACCAGCGCGGGCGCCATGCGTCGCAGGGCCATGGGCACGGCCACGTAGCGCATCGACTGGAGATAGCTAAGACCGATGGTGCGGCTCGCCTCGATCACGCCTTTCGAGATAGAGAGGATGCCCGCGCGCATGATTTCTGCGACCACGGCGCTGTTGTAGAGCGCCAGCGCGAGGATCGCCGATGCCTTCGGGGTCAGGTCACCGGAGTTGTCATCGAGGAACCAATCGAGGATGGGCCAGTCCTTCGCGCCGCCGGTATTCAAGCGGCCAGCGCCGAAGAAGACGAAGAAGATGAGCAGCAGTAGCGGCGTCGCCCGGAACGATTCGACGTACGTGGTCGCGAGCACGCGGACGATCGGGATCGGCGAAAGCCGGGCGACCGCCATGATCACGCCGACGAGGATCGCCAGCGCGATACCTGCGACGGCGATCTGGACACTCACCCACAGCCCTTCGAAGAGGAACCGCCAGTAGGGCCACTCCTTGAAGAGCGTCCAATCACCCGGGAGGAGGTCGAGCAGGTGGCCCCAGATTGCGTCCATCAGCGGGACCTCGCTACGCGGTGTTCGAGCCGGTTGGAGGCGTATGCCAGCGGCAGCGTCAGCGACAGGTACATGACACCTGCCAGCGCGAACAGTTCGAACGTCTTGAAGTTGTTTTGCTGGATGTTGTCGGCGGTCTGAAGCAGTTCCCGCACGCCGATGGCTGAGACCAGGGCGCTGTTTCGAAAAAGGGCGCTGAAGATGCTGGTGAGGAGCGGCACAGCGATGCGGAGGGCCTGAGGGGTGACCACATAAATGCGCGCCTGCACGTAGTTCAGCCCCAGGGAACGCGCCGCTTCCGTCTGGCCCTTGTCCACGGCGAGCAAGCCACTGCGGAGGGCTTCGGCGGTGTAGGCCGCCGTGTACATCGTCAGCCCGATGAGGCCTGCCTTGAACGGCGAGAGTAGGAACCAGTCAGGCCGCCCGAATATCGGGAGCGTGAGTTTTGGCAGGGCGAAGAAGAGGAAGAACAGTTGCACCAGGAGGGGAGTGTTTCGAAACCACTCGACGTATGCCCCTGATGTGGCCCGGAGCAAGCGTGACTCGGACGTGCGGAACAGGGCGAGGACCCCGCCAAGCAGCATCGCCAGCGCGAAGGAAAGCAGCGTGAGGATGATCGTCATCCGGTAGCCGCGAAGCAGCGCCGGATAGTTCTCCCGCAGCTGCGTCCAGACTTCGTGCCAGAAGCCTCGTGCGCCGTATGTAGCGCCAAACGCGGCCCAGGTGACGCCCGCCAGGGCCAGCCCCCGCCCCGTCCAGAAGAGTGCCGGAAACCAACCCGCCCGGTGTCCCGGGCGGGTATGGACTATCTCCACTGCCACCCAGAGTGGCAGTGCTATGACGAAATAACCCCAGATCAGGAGAGCGGTGACGCCCAAGCGTGGTCTTTCTCCCCCTCCCCACCGAAGTGGAGAGGGGGTTCGGGGGTGAAGTTAGTTGGTTGGCGGGAGTTTAGCCCGGGCGTCGGCTGCCTTGGGCAGGCCTTCGACCTTGCCAAGGTACTTGTCGTAGATCTTGTCCCAGGTGCCATCGGCGAATTCTTTCGTCAGGAGTGCATCGACGAAGGCGGCCATATCGGTCTTGCCCTTCTTGATGCCGATGCCGTACGGCTCCTGGGTGAACTGGCCGCCGACCAGCTTGAGGGTGTTATCGCTGGCCGCGAAGCCGGCGAGGATGATGTCGTCGGTCGAAACCGCATCAACGCGGCCGCTCTTCAGCGAGTCCACGCAGGCGGCGTAGCCGGTGAGGGAAAGCAAGTTCGCCTGGGGCGCCTTGGTCTTCACGTTCGTTTCCGAAGTCGAACCCTGGACTGAACAGACGTTCTTGCCGTTCAGGTCATCGACCTTGGTGATCGTGGTGTTGTCCTTCTTCACGAGGATCGACTGGCCCGCGAGATAGTACGGCCGCGAGAACTCGATCTGCGTCTTGCGGTCGGCGTTGATCGTCATCGTGGCGATGACGAGGTCGACCTTGTCTTCCTGCAGGAAGGGGATGCGGTTCGCGGAGACAGACTCGACGAACTCGACCTGCTCTTCCTTCAGGCCGAGCGCTTTCGCGATCTCTTTGGCCATCTGGACATCGAAGCCATCGACCTTGCCCGTCACCGGGTCCTTCAGGCCGAAGCCTGGCTGGTCGAACTTCACGCCGACGGTGAGCTTACCTTTTGCCACGATCTTCGCCATGGTCGAATCGGCGGCGAATGTTGGGACGGCGGCCTGGGTGGCAGCCTTGGTGCCCGCGGGCGTTGCAGTTGCGTCGTCGTCATCGTCGCCGCAGGCAGCGAACAGCGCGATAGCGCCGACGATGGCAAGCAGCAGTAACAGGAATCTCGGGTATAGCTTCATTCATGCTCCTCGGACTGTGGAGAGCCCCCTGGACTCCGGGCGTTAAGCGGTGTGTTGGGCGCACCGCGAGTTCTAGTGGACGAGGATCCTCCCCAGGAATCTCTGCGTCCGTTCGCTCTTCGGCCGTTCGAAAACGTCGGCCGGAGTGCCCTGTTCTTCGACCCGCCCATCCACCATGAAGAACACACGGTGGGCGGCTTCGCGGGCGAATCCCATCTCGTGGCTGACCACGAGCATCGTCATGCCATCCCTCGAAAGGTCGCGCATGACGTCGAGCACTTCTTTGATCATCTCGGGGTCGAGGGCGCTGGTGGGCTCATCGAAGAGCATCACTTCTGGTTCCATCGCCAGCGCCCGGGCAATGGCGACTCGCTGTTGCTGGCCGCCGGAAAGTTGCGACGGATAGGCCTTCGCTTTTTCGGGGATGCCAACGCGTTCGAGCAGCTTCATCGCTCGGGCGTCGGCTACCTGTCCACTCTCTTTGCGGACCTTCCGCGGCCCGAGGGTGATGTTCTCGAGCACCGACATTTGCGGAAACAGGTTGAATGCCTGTTGCACCATGCCAACGTGCGAACGGAGGGCGTTCACATCGGTCTCTTTGGCGTGGACCGAGATGCCGTTCACGATCACCGAACCTTCGTCGATGGTTTCGAGCCGGTTGACCGTGCGCAGCAAAGTGCTCTTACCGGAGCCGGACGGCCCGATGATGACGACGGTCTCGCCCTGCGCCACCTCTTCGGTGACGTTCTTGAGCACCATGTTCTGGCCGAAACTCTTGGTGACGCGGTCAAACGTGATCGCAGCGGTACCCATCACACCGAGTATAGCCGCATGGGTGCGACTGTTATGTGACCTGCGTCTTTCAGGCCAGTGCGACGGAGATTGCCTGGAACTGGCGCATGTGGTCGAGGTCGTGGACGCGCATGAAGAGAAGCCACTCCCGCCACGAGAAGTCCCCAAACATGGGGTGATTCATTTTCACATCGAGGTGTTCATCGCCATTCGCCTGCAAGACTCGCTCGTAGAGCGGCTCGCGGATGGCTTGGTACTCCCTGAGATAGTCGGCCGATGTCGTCAGACCGGCGCGAGTCTTGCCCGAAATCGCGTCGCGCACGCGGTCGGGCAACTGGCCGGAGTCCACGATGCCGGTAATCGCGCGGGCGCCGTGCTCACTCATTTCAAGGACATGAGTCCAGACTTCGGCGGCCGACCACTCTCCCTCGGCCGGGCGATCGTTGAATTTCGCGGCTGGAACTGCCGCACCGGCCTCTGCCAGCGGAGCGCAATCAGTCCGGACCTTCTCGACAAGGTCGGGAATGCTCATCTTGTTGGCCTGAGCGATGAGGTAGCCGCGAACGCGTTCGGCTTCGCTTGCGGGCATGGTCATGGCGCACCTCCGTGCGGACGGCAATGTAGCCTCGGTCAGTAGTGTGATGCAACGGTCGCTCGGGCATCTTGTACTAACCGAATCTCAACTTTGCCTTTGGCGTGGCGGTCGATAGGCTCCGCCTGTGCAGGCCTTCCTCTCGGTCTTTAGCGATGGCGCGCTCAATCTCACCCCGCGCCAATACGGTGGCTTCGGCATCATCCTGGCGTCCGCGCTGGTGGCCCAGATCTTGTATCTCTCGTTCGCCGTCCTGTTTATCCGATCACACAACCGCCCGGATCGGCGTGCCTTCTGGCGGAAGCAGCGGAGGACGCTCGACGGCGTCATCTTCGGCCTGTTCATCGCCACGGCGATCCTTATCGGCATCCCGTTCCTTGATCTCGATAAAGACCTTGCCGATACGGTTGAAATCGCGGCCCGTGTTCTCGGCGCGGTCTGCGCAGGCCTCCTCCTGCTCCGTGGCATCGCGGTAATCGGTGATTTCCTGCTCGAAAAAGCGGGGATGACCGAAACGCGGCTCGATGACCAGCTCATTCCCCTCGTACGCCAGACCGCCAACGTCTTCGTAGTGCTGGTGGGGACGCTGTTCGTGCTCTCCAACCTGAATGTCGATGTCGGTGCTCTCATTGCGGGCCTCGGAATCGGCGGGTTGGCAGTGGCACTCGCCGCCCAGGACACGATCAAGAACCTGTTGGGCGGGATCACCGTGCTCGCCGACCGGCCGTTCCAGGTCGGTGATTGGATCGTCGTCGGAGATACGGAAGGCACCGTCGAGAAGATCGGATTCCGCTCGATGCGTGTGCGCACGTTCAAGGAATCGCTTGTCACAGTGCCCAACGGGCACCTCGCGGACCACATCGTCGACAACATGGGAGTGCGGCCGTACCGGCGCTACGACACGACGCTGCACCTGCCCTTGAGTACCCCGCCGGAGAAGGTGCAGGCCTTTTGCGAGGGGGTCCGTGCGCTGCTCCACGCCAACGATCGCGTCCGCCAGGACTACTTCTTCTGCGAACTCGAACGCATCGGTGATGCGACGCTCGAAGTGCTGCTGTATTGCTTTTTCGCTGCCGCTGACTGGGGAATCGAGCTTCGGGCGAAGCACATCTTGAACCTCGATATCCTTCGGCTTGCCCAGTCGCTGGGGCTCGAACTGTCGGCGCCGGCATCGAGCGTGCGGCTCGACGGATGGCTTGGCCCCCAGGGCAAGGCCGCAGTCCCGACGCGCGAGGAACTTGCTGGCATCGTGGCTTCATTCGGCGAGCCAGGACTGGCTGGTCAGGCGGCGCATCTGCCGTTCACGCACGGCTTCGAACCTGACGCAAAGCCGCAGTTTCGCCCCGGCGACGATTCGGACGCAGGCGGCGACTAGGGCTCGGGGACCACATTTTCCGCGAGCGACGGCGGTCTCTTCCGCGGCTTGAGTTGAAAGAACAGCAGCAAGATCCCGAGCATCAGCAACACTGCCCCAATCACCATCCCTGCGATGGCGAAGCCGCGTAGATACGGGAAGCGCACACCGAAATCGGCGCGGACATCCACCCCTGCTGAACCATCGGCGTTCATCACGATCGCCCGCCATGCCCCGGCCTGAATGGGCCAGTCGACCGTTTGTTTGCCTGGTCCCGAGGCCGAAACCGAAAAGAGGCCAGAGTCGGGCGGCGGCAATGGCCTTGAGCCGCCCTGGGCGACGTGCTCATAGCTGAATGGACCGAAACTGAGGTCGCGCACAGTGTCGAAGCTCGCGGCGGCCACGAGGCCTTCTACCACTTCGTTTGTGCCAATTGCGACAAGGACCGGCCCGCCATCGGCGCGTTCGGCGGAAATCCGGATCCGCACTTTTCCAACGCTCGATCCTGCGTCATTCGCGCTCACCGACTCGAACTCGGCGGTGTCTGTCACGAGGGCAGCCGTGGCGGTGGTCATCTTGCCGCCGCCGTTCACGTATCCATCGCTGCCCACGGAACGGTACGCCGCGATTCCGGAGGCGCCGCACGCGAACCCGCCGAGCGAAAGGAGAGCGCCGAGAATGATGAGAAAGATCCGCACGACCAGCCCATTCTGCCGCCGCCGCTGGAAACGTGCTGGGTGGGGGTGATTAGTCGGGGCCGGCGAGGCCGTGGTCTGGCTTGCAAGTCCACGGGCCCCATGGGTCCGCGTGGTTGCGTTCGTGTTCCTGGTAGGCGAACAGGGCCGCGCGCAGGTTGGTGACCGGGTCGCTCCACTGGTCGGGATCGAGGCCGGCCGAAGTAAACCAGTAGGGCATCATCTGCATGATCCCGAGCGCACCGCCGTATTGGGCGTGTGTTTCGAAGCGGCTTTCGCACCAGGCCACGT
>JBDTNM010000172.1:0-7110 GCA_039933735.1 bacterium
TCAGGGAAGCGAGACGATCGTGACCGTGCCGGCATCCCCGTTGACGGTGACCGTCGCGCCGTTCGGGATGCGACGCGTGGCGTTCGTCACCGACGGCACGCAGGGAATGCCAAGCTCGCGGCTGACGATCATGGCGTGGCTCTGGGCTGCCCCCACATCGACGACCACCCCTCCCGCCGAAACAAACAGCGGTGTCCACGAAGGATCGGTGATGGGCGCGACGAGAATGTCGCCTGGCTCGAGAGCCGTTGGGTCGATTGGGTCGAGGATGACACGCGCCACTCCGGTGACCTGCCCCGGGCAGCCCGGGAAGCCCGCAAGTACGTCGCCAGCCTTCACGGCTTCGACGCTGGCCGCGCCCCGCTTCTCCCACGTCGACGGGTCGGCCTGCGTGCCCCAGAAGACGAACGGCTCCTGGAGGTTTGCGTATTCCGACATCAGCTTGCGCCGGCGCGCGAGTTCCGCGCGGAAGGGCGCGGGATCTTTCAGCCACGCATCGACTTCGTCGGCGAGGACGAGCCCGAAGTCGTTGACTTCGTCGGTCAGCCCTTGTTCGACGAAGCGCTTGCCCAGCAGATGGAGCGCCATGCGCGCTTCCTGGATGAGTTTCACGTTGTTCGTCTTCGTCCGCTCGCGGCCCGCCTGAAAGAGGATGGCCGCATTCGCGGCGGCCTGGAACATGCCCTGGGTGGCGGGGTCGCCGGCGAGCATGGCGCTGATTTCGGCGAAGACACGCTGGCGTTCTTCGGCCATGTGGGCCTGGCGCAGTTTCGGGTCGGCGTTGGCAGGGGCGAGGCGCATGCGGTCGATCGCGGCCAGTGCGAGTTCGGGGCGGGTTTCCCAGGTGTTGTACATCGGTTCCCACTCGTTCGGCCCACGCGAACCGAAGTCCGTGATGAACTGCTTGAATTCGGCGAGGAACGCCGCTGCTGGCGCGCCCCCGGCCTTCAGTCGGTCGAGCAGGCCGTCGACGCCCTTGTTGAACTCCGCCTGCAGAGCCGGATCGGCAGCAACCAGCCGGCCGAGCTTCCACATGGCCATCGATGGCGCCGCGGATTCCACGTCGCCAACGCCCGAGATAAGCCGCATCGCGTCATCGGGCCGGCCGACGGCTGCGCAAATCTGCGTCAGGGCACCGACCGGCACGGTGGCGAGGAACGTGATGAAGATGTGCTCTGAAAAGAAGCGGCCGAGGTAGGTGGTGTAAAGGTCGCGCGCAAACTCCCAGAGTTGCTCGTTCGACATCGCATTCAGGTCGGGTCGCGACGCGCGAATGGAATCGACGAGTTTCTCTGAATCGGCGGGCACATCGAGCTTGTCCGCGGTGAGCGCCCACTGGAATGTCGCGCCGATCGCGGCGCTTCGCTCTTCGTTCTGGTCGCCGGGCGCGACTTCGTATGGCGGAATCCCCGGCTGCGCGCCGAAGAAGAGGTCGTCCATCATCTGGGCGGTCAGTCCCGGGCCACGTTCGCCGAGGATTCGGGTGACCGACGCGTTGAGGTAGCAATAGCCACCGAAGACACCAAGCGTCTCCATCTCGTCGGGCGCGAATTCGTCGTCCGTGAAGGCGCCCATGCGCACGAGCGCGGCTCGCCAGGCGGCCTCGGTGTGGTCTTTCATGAAGAGGCTGAAGGTGAGCGGTGCGACGGGGTCCGGGAACACCTCGCCGACATTGGCCCTGGTCCACAACGGATACCGTGTGCTCGGGTTGCTCCCAACGATCCATGGTTCCATGTCGACGTTCCTCCCGGAGATATTGGCTGAAGTGCCGGAGCTTACAGCACGGGTGAATTCGGCCATAGAGGCGGTTGATTCGAGCCATCGATACCATCCCGCGCGTAGACTTTGGGGATGCCCTACCTTGAGTTGCCATCGGCACACCTGTACTACGAAACCATCGGCGAAGGGCCGGACCTCGTTTTCGCCCACGGGCTGGGTGGCAATCACATGAGCTGGTGGCAGCAGATCCCGGAATTCGCGCGTCACTACCGCTGCACCGTCTTCGCTCACCGTGGATTCGCCCCTTCGACCGAAGCTGCGGGCGGCGCCGGCGCCCTGGCGTTCGCGGACGACCTTGACGCGCTCCTCGACCACGCTGGGATTGGTGAAGTCAGGCTGGTCGCGCAGTCGATGGGCGGATGGACGTGCCTCGATTGGGCGCTCCGCAATCCCCTTCGAGTGAAGGCGATGGTCCTCTGCGACACCACCGGCACGCTCGCCCATCCGGACTTCCCGGCGATCTGGGCAGCCCAGCCGCCCGGGCGCGAACAGGCTCTCTTCGAACGCCACATCCACCCGGCGGCTGGCGAACGCATGGCGGACGAGCAGCCGGCCCTGCACTACCTCTACTGGCAGATCAATGACCTGGCATCGGGTGTCGACAAGGACGCTTTGCGTCGCCAGCTGGGCGAGATGCGCATCGCGCCTGCCTCGGCACTAGCCGCACTGACGATGCCAGTGCTCTGCATCTCCGGCGAAGAGGACATCGTCATCCCGCCCGAAACCGTCCGTATCATGGCGGAAACCTTGCCCAACGGCCGTTTCGTTGCCGTCGGCAAGGCCGGACATTCGGTCTATTTCGAGCGGGCCGAAGCATTCAACGGACTCGTCGGAGAATTCCTCGATGAAGTCGAAAACGGAGGAGCTACTACATGATTGGGACACCAGAACAGGACGCCTTCGTCCGTGCCATGAAGTCGGCGATTGTCACGTCGCTGCGCAAGGACGGGAGCCCGACCACGTCGCTCATTTTCTACGCCGTCGACGGCGATGACCTGCTGTTCAGCACCACCAGAGACCGGATCAAGACGAAGACGTTGAAGCGTGACCCTCGGGCCGTTTTGACGGTCCTGGATGAAGGTGCGCCGTATCGCTATGTCAGCGTCGAGGGCATTGCCACCGTAGTCGAAGCCGACGTGGTCCCGGATCACATCGCCATCAACCGGGCGATGCGCGGAGCGCCCGATTGGCGGCCGCCCGAAGGCTACGAAGAGACGCTGCGAGCGCAAGGCCGGGTGGTCATCCGCGTGAAACCTGAGCGCGTCAGCGGAGTTGTGAACCGGGGCTAAGGCAAAGAGACGCGCCGCAATTGGCCCGCTTCGACCACCACATAGTCCTTGTCGTTGAGTTGCGCGATGCCGGTGGGGTGGTCGAGGTGACGGACGAGTTCGCCCCCGCAGATCAAATCCCCTCCGTCCTCGGCGTTTTCCCATTCGAGCCAGCAGAGCGCCAGTTCGCTCGACGACGTTGCGAAACGTTGCTGCGCGACTGCCACCACGGGTTTTCCGCGCGGCTCTTTCGGCAGCGGCGACGAGCGTCCAATGTCGAGAACCCCATATCCGCCGCCGAACAATCCGAAGGCCACGAGCTGGAATCTGCCCCCGAACTCTTCCGAATCGAGTCCTGTCGGGACGCCATCGGGCTTTCCAGAATCCCACGGCCAGAACTTTCCCAGCACCGACACTTCTCCGTTCGCGGAGACGTGCAGCACATCATTCGCCGCCGCGTCGCTGACCACCCATCCGTCGTTGCCGTCCGAAACAATGTCGTACGGGTTGCTCTCCAGTTCCCGTCCGTCCGGGTTGTTCGCTCGTTCGAACGCCTTCAGGTCGACGCGAAGGCCATCGGTGCAACGCATCGTCGCGTAGTCGCCGGACGGGCCATCGCCGATGACTGTGCAGGCGACACCGTTTTCGTTCATGGCGGCCCCGCTCGGCCCCGAAAGGTCGCTGTGGGCCTGGCCGCTGTGCAGCGTCGAGGGCAGGTGGTCCATCAGCACCTCCTGCTTCCCCTCCAATGTCACCACCACGACGCGTCCGTCATTTCGGCCGCTGCCCAGGTCGGCGACAATCAGCCTCCCATCGGGCGTGACGTGCACTGTTCGAGCATTTTTGAAGTGCCCGAACTCACCCGTGTCCTGGTGCAGCAGTGCGAGCAACGGCGTCAGCAGGCCGCCAACTACGCCCGCAATGAGCACGAACGCGAGGGGAAACCAGGCCCGGTTCATCGAGTGATCTCGAATTCCGGTCTCGCCCAGGCAACGCGCTCGTCGATGTGGCGTCGCACCTGGTACATCAGCGGTTCGAAGCCGTGGCCAGTCCAAAACGCGGTTGAAAGCGGGTTGGCGGTCGAGAAATGCAGGACGACGTTCTTGTAGTCGCGACTGCGAGCCCAGGTTAAGGCGGCCTGGAGGCAGGCCGAACCCACTCCGCTGCCGCGAGCTTCCGGAAGCACCGCCGTGTCGCCGATATAGCAGGCATCATCCGGTACAAGAACGGGCGAGCCGAACGGCGCATGGATCCAGAGCAGGCCCGCTGGACGGCCTCCGACGAACCCGAGGAACATCGCTTCTGCTTCATCCGCGAGGCCTTTGCGGAGCTGCGCGCGGACATCCTCCTCGGCCTGGCGCTCAAGGTACGGGTTAAAGATCGGCGGCTCCGAGTGGTAGGCGCTTCCGGAGCAGGCGATGCGATAGACCTCCTCAAGGTCAGCGGGCGTTGCCTGGCGGGTGTCCGCAGAGGTGGCTGTGACAATTCGCGAAGTGTCCCGGGCGGCGAATGCCGTGGACCGGCCGAAGCCAAGGTTCGCCCATGCCTCCAAGAGCTCTGGGTCACCGCAGGGGACGTGAGCGATATGGTCGAAGATGCCTCGTTCCCGGTACTGATCGGCGAGGGCTGCGAAAAGCGCGTTGTAGACGGGGTATTGCGGTTCGCCTGGGGCCACCGAGTGGCCGTGCGCGAGCATCATTGAGCCGCGTTCGGGCGAGTAGCGTGCCCCGCCAGAAGTAGGATCGGGCAAGTTCTTGATCGCCTGCAGGAAGCCGACGAGGTTTCCGTCGCGCTCGGCAGCGAAACCATCCGCGAAGCCCATCGTTTCGCGGATGACGTCGGCACAAACTTCTGGTCTTTCGAACCGCGCCGGCAGCATCGGAACGGTCTCCCGCAGCAGACACTGGCGCGCGGCCATGAATTCAGCCGCGGGGGCCACATCCCCTGGCTCAAGGCTGCGAACGTTGTATTCAGCCGGCACCCGACGCTCCTTTCGGCTCGACTCGCGCCTACTTGCCGATGAACGTTGGCGCGCGCTTTTCCATGAACGCCTGGCGAGCTTCCTTTGCGTCCTGGCTGGCAAACGCTTTGCCGATGCTTACCAGTTCGAGACGGGTTTGAGCCTCGAGGTCGATCGCGGTGGTCGCCTTCACAACCGTGCGCTTCGTCATCCGCATCGTGATCGGCGAGACGACTTTGCACAGGTTCTGGCAGTACTCCGCCAGCCGCTCATCCCACTTGTCGTCGTCCACGACTTCGCCGACGAGCCCCAGCCGGTAGGCTTCGTCCGCGTCGACGGTCTTGCTTTCGAGCAGGAAGCGCATCGTCTGTTCGTAGCCGATGGCCTGCGAGAGCGTGAAGGTCATGCCGCCATCCGGAGAGCCGCCGATGCGCGGGTAGCCGGCGAGGATGCGGGCGCTGCGCTTCATCAGGCGGATGTCCGTGGCGAGCGCGAGCGAGAGCCCGGCGCCAACGGCCACGCCGTTGAGCCCGCCGACAATCGGCTTTTCGCACTTTTCCCGAAGCGTGAGCAGGAACTGGGAAACCCAGCCAAGGTCGTCGAGCTGGGCCGTCATCGCGGTCTGCGGCGAATACGCCTCCGAACCACGGAGGTCGAGGCCGGAACAGAACGAATCGCCGCTGCCGGTGAGGCAGATGAGCCAGACGTTGTCGTCCTTCATGGAGTCTTCGATGGCGCCGAGGACGCCCCAGGCGAGTTCCTGGCTCACGGCGTTTTTCACTTCGGGACGGTTCAGGCGAATCGTGCGGACGTGGCCTTCATCGGAAACGAGCACAACTTCAGACACGAGGGTGTTCTCCGGCGCAGTGGCGCAATGCGCGGAGTATAGGAGAAGTTGCACCACGCTATTCAGTACCAATCGAGTCGCTGGCAAGCTTCGGCTCGATATGGCCTAATGCCCCCACTTACTTCGCAAGGCCGGGAACCCATGACTACCATCGAACAGCGCTCGCTCGCGAATACCGCCGCAAACCGTGCCATCCAGACCCTTATCGAGAAGCAGGTCGCCGATGGGCGGCAGGTCGGTATCCAGGTCGCCGCCTACCAGAATGGCGCACCCGTGTTCGACGCGTGGGCCGGGCAGATGGGGCCGGATGATGCTCGCCCCGTCGCTCCGGATTCGCTCTTCCTCAGCTTTTCCGTCACCAAGGGGGTCACGGCTACCGCCATTCACATCCTCGCGGACCGCGGGTTGATCGACTACGACGCACCGGCTGCCAAGTACTGGCCGGGGTTCGCCCAGCACGGCAAAGAGCGCGTGACCGTGGCCCAGGTGTTGAGCCACCAGGCGGGCCTTCACGCCATGCCGGCAGGGCCGTTCAAGCCCGAATACATCACCGATTGGGCGGCCGGGATCAAACGCATGGAAGATGGCGTGCCCGCGTACGAACCCGGCACTGCCACCGGCTACCACGCAGTGACGCACGGCTGGCTCGCCGGTGGCATGGTCCAGGGGGCGGCCGGCCGCCACATTAAGGACGTCATCGCTACCGAGGTGGCCGAACCGCTCGGCGTCGCCGACAGCATGTTCGTTGGCATCCCGGATGGCCTGGACGAGCGCCTGACGACGCTCGAAATTCATGCCGCCGGTGAAGGTCTTGGCCTGCCCGCCGATAGCGACTTCCACAAGGCCATGCCGATCGATATGTGGGATTCGTTCAACACCATGCCCATTCGCAAGGCGTGTTTGCCCTCCGGCAATGGCCACTTCACGGCGAGGGCGCTGGCGAAGATGTACTCCGCACTTGCCACCGACGGCTCGGTCGATGGTGTGCGACTGGTGAGCAAAGAGCGGCTGACGCACATGCAGCGCCTGATGACTGAGCAGGTCGACCTTGTGCTGGGCACCCCCCTCCGTAAGGGCATCGGCTTCTTCTTCGGTGGCGAAACGAACGGTGTGGCGGGCCCGATGGGCCGGCGATTGACTGCCTTCGGCCATCCGGGGGCGGGCGGTGCAACGGCCTTCGCCGACCCGGAAGTCGGCCTCAGCATCGCGGTGACGATTAACAAGATGGCCTTCGCCCTTCCCGGCCAGGGAGCCAC
>JBDTNM010000173.1:0-7037 GCA_039933735.1 bacterium
AGGATCATGAAGGTGGCGGTGCCGCGGCTCCAGCAATCCCCGATGTTCGGGCAGCGGGCTTCTTCGCAGACAGTGTGGAGATCCTGTTCGCGCATCAGGAGGCGGAGGCGTTCGTAGTTCCCGCCCGCCGGGAAGCGCACTTTCAACCAGGGCGGGCGTTCTGGGTGCCGCAGGGCCATACAGCCAGTGTAGATCGGGAGTTGTCAGTTGCGGATTGTGATGGCGGCCCCGGGAGGCCTGGAACTCGCCTACGATAGTTATCCAGGGGGGATCTTGGAGGAGCGACACTGGGCTGGTTCGGCCACGCTGAGACTGTGGGAGGCGCGGGAGATTTCAGGGTTCGTGCAGCTGGAGATTGCGGCGCCCGGCGGCGACGGAGCTCCCTGGACCGGGCTCTTCGTAGCGGCCGACCGCCAGGAAGTGGCAATTGCGGACGGTCCCGCGGAACTCATCGTCCCCGACGCGTTCATCGCCCGCGCGACGGTGGTAGCGCCGAAGCTGGGTCTCTTCCTGCTGACCGGCCTGTTTCCCCCAACGCCCGAATGGGAGGCGAAGCTCGAAGATTCGGAGGGAGTGTTGGAACGCCCGGAACTCTTCGAGCGCGAAGGCTACCTGGAGGCGCGTGGGCCGAAGCGCATCACGCTGCGGAACTGGGAGCCAGTGAACGAGCTGCCGCCATTTCCGCCGGGGACACGCTTGCTTATCGATTACCGACCGGTACGGGAAGTGCTGGTGCCGTTCGATTGGTTCCTGGCGGCTGGTGTGAGCTTTGCCGAGATGGGCGTGAGAGTCGCGGTTGTCGCCGACCACCCGGTCGCCTTTGGGGTCAGCCGCCAAACGCTGCTGACGGCGGGACTCGAAGACGGGACGACATCGGCGGTTTTCAAGGATTACGAAGAAGCGCGCACCTGGTTACTGAGCGAATAGGCCCGGTCAGCGCTGGGCGTACGCGGCATCGCGGACAGCGGAAACCTTGGCGTCGGACTCGCGATACCACTTGCGGTAGTCGCTGACGTTGCGCGCACGCACCGCTTCGCGGCCGGCACGGGTGTGTTCGATCAGGTCGTTCAAGGTCACATCAAGCTTCGATTCGAATTCGGCGAAACGCGTGTCAGGCGCGCTCAGGTCGAGCATCGCCTGGGCGCCGCAGATCGTCTGGTCCGCGTACGTCGCGAAATCGGGTCGGAACGACTCGCGCCGGTAGAACGTGTCGTCGGCGTACTTGAGGCGGAGGTCGGCCCGGAGCTTCGCCAGGGTGTCGGCGCCGTTGCGCAACCGGTTGACGTACGACTGCGTCGAAACCGTGCCGGGCACGCCACGAGCCGTGGGCAGTGGGGCGGGCTGGGCGCACTCCGCGACCTCCGGGAAGGTGCTCGGCGGGCTCCCGCATGAGGCACCGACGATGCCAAAGGCTGCGAGAAGTGCGAACGCGAACTTCACCGGCTCTGCTCGGCGAGCCAGCGAATCGCGGCCCGGACTGCCTTGCCGCGGTGGCTGATCTGGTCTTTTTCGGCGTCCGAAATCTCGGCCTGAGCGCGCACACCATCGACCAGGAAGACCGGGTCGTAGCCGAAGCCGCCGGTGCCTTTCGGGGCGCGGGCGATCGCACCCTCCTGGACACCTTCGAAACACTGGGGCTCGCCGGTAGCGGTTGCTAGAGCGACGACCGCCCGGTAGCGAGCCGTGCGACGGCCATCTGCCACGCCTTCCAATTTCTGCAAGAGCAGGGCTGTCCGGCCCTCGTCATCGAGGCCCGGGCCGCCGAAGCGGGCGGAGAACATCCCGGGAGCGCCACCCAGCGCGTCGACCTCAATGCCCGAGTCGTCGGCAAGGGCGAGGCAGTCACCGGCCGTGGCAAACGCAACCGCTTTGAGGATCGCGTTGTCGGCGTAGCTCGCGCCCGTTTCTTCTACATCGAGTGTCAGGCCAATTTCGCCCGGGGTGACGACTTCGAAGCCGCTGCCGGCGAGCAATCGCCGAAACTCGCGGACCTTTCCGGGGTTATTGGTGGCGAGAAGCAGCCTGCGGGAATCGGTCACGCGCGTAGTTTCGGGCCTGCCTGTTTCGAGGGGCAACGCGGCACCGGTAAAGAGGGCCTGTGGTACATTCCGGCGATATTTCGCGGGAGGCAAACGACCGATGCGAGCAATGGTTCTCCGGGGCAAAGCCCTCAAGGTTGAAGACGTCGAAATGCCCCGGCCGGGCCCCATGCAGGTGCTGGCGAAAGTGCTCGCGTGCGGCATTTGCGGGAGCGACTTGCACGCGGCGAAGTACATGGAAGACATGGTCGCCGCCTCGAAAATGAGCGGCAGCGTCTCGTGGGACAACAGCGATGATGAGGCGGGAATGGTGATGGGCCATGAGTTCATCGCAGAAGTGGTTGAGGTTGGCGCGGGCGCCGAACAATGGAAGCCCGGTACGCGCGTAACTTCGGTACCGGTCCTGCTGGAACCGAGTTCGCCGACGGGATTCGTGGCCATTGGCTACAGCACTCGCTTCCCCGGCGCCTACGGCCAGTACGTCGTCATGAGCGCTCCGATGCTCTTGAAAGTGCCGGATGAACTCGGGGATGTGGCCGCGGCGACGACCGAACCCTGCGCCGTTGGGCTCCACGCCGTGCGAGAAGCGAAAATGCAGCGGGGTGAGCACGCCGTCGTCCTTGGCGCAGGCCCGATTGGCCTCATGACCCTGATCTGGCTGAAAAAGGAAGGCGTCGAACACGTTACCGTGAGCGACTTCGCGCCATCCCGCCGGGCGCTCGCCGAAAAGCTCGGCGCCGACCTCGTGATCGATCCGGGTTCCGCGAACCTCGCGGAGTCCGTGGTTGCCGCCGCCGGGAAAGCCGCGCCAGTCGTTTTCGAATGCGTCGGCGTCGAAGGCACGCTCCGCCAGGCGATGGAACTGGTGGACCGCGCTGGCCGCGTCATTGTCGTCGGCGTGTGCATGAAAGAAGACCGCATCTTCCCGATGGTCGGCATCAACAAGCAGCTGACGTTGAAGTTCGTGTTGGGCTACAGCCCGGCGGAATACGCCGAAGCGCTGGCCGGGCTCGCCGATAAATCAGTCGATACGTCGCCGATGGTCACGCGGACCGTGAATCTCGATGAGTTGCCGGCGGCCTTCGAAGCGTTGGCCGACCCGCACGACTGCAAAATCGTGGTGATTCCGAACTGAGAGGCGCTGCCGCGCCAGCCTTAGATGGCGAGCGCGGTGAGCAGTTCCGGCAGATGAGCGAGGACGCGGTCCGGGATGTGGCCCGCGTCTTCCTTCAGTTCCATGCGGTCGCGATGGATCCAGACGCCGTGCATGCCGGCGGCCTGGCACCCGCCGATATCCGCATAGAGGTTATCGCCGATGTGCCAGGATTCCTCGGGCTTTGAGCCGACCGAGGCCATCGCGTGGCGAAAGACCTCCGGGTGCGGCTTGCCGTGCCCGAACTCGCCTTCGATGACGATGACGTCGAAGTGCCGTTCGAGGTCGAAACGGTTGATCTTGTAGCGCTGCATTTCGGCCGGGCCGTTGGTGATGAGCCCGACGAGGAAGCCGGCGGCGCGAAGACGGTCGAGCGTTTCAACCGAGTCGGCAAAGAGTTGAAACCGGCTGGATTGAGCTTCCCAGTAATGGTCGGCGATCGCCTGGGAATGGTTGGTGTCCAGGTTCTGGGCCTGGAGTGCCAGTTCGACATTGTGGCGGCGGGCTTCGTGGAGCCGCGTGCGCCAGGGTTCGACGGCCGCTTCGTCTTTCCAGAACGCGGCCATTTGGGCGCGGATCGCTTTGTTCAGGGCATCGGCTTCGACGCCCAGCCCCGGGGCGAAGCGCTCAGCCGTGAGCTGCCAGGCCGCTTCCACGCCGCCCGAGGTATCGAGCAACGTGTCGTCCATATCGAAGAAGATCGCTCGAGGAATCACACCTTCATCATAGCCGCCGGGTGCGCTCGGGAGGGAATCCCGGTCTCGCTGTCCTATGCGTTTTCGGAGGCGCGTGCGAGTACCTCGCGAATCAGTTCGCGCAGCCTGGGCACCTCGTACGGCTTCTGCACGAAGGCGGCCACCCCTTTGCCGGAAAAGCGTTGACTCGTCTCGATCTCGTTGTAGCCGCTCATAATGATCACCACTGCGCTCGGGCGGATAGCGCGAATCTCTCGGAACGCGTCTTCGCCGGACATCTGGGGCATGGTCAGGTCCATGAGCACGAGGCGGATGTCGTCGCGGTGCTGGCGGAATACCTCGACGGCTTCGGCCCCGTTTTCGGCGGTAATCACGGTGAAGCCCATGCGTTGAATGGCCGTGGTTGTGATGGTCCGAACCGTTTCGTCGTCGTCGACGACGAGGACAAGCCCGGACTCACGCGGCGACGCCTGCCCCGCCACCACAACAGGAGCCGGGACCTCGGCAGCGTCGGCCGGCGGGAAAAGCACCTTGAACGTGGTGCCGTGGCCCAGCTCGCTGTACACCTTCAACGCGCCGCGATGGCCGCGCACCACACCGAGGACGACGGCTAGGCCGAGGCCGCGCCCCGTGAACTTCGTCGTGAAGAACGGGTCGAAAATCTTTTCGCGTATATCTGGCGCCATGCCTTCGCCGGTATCCGACACTTCCATGAACACGTAGGAGCCGGGGACGAGGTCGGGCGGCAGGTATGCCTCACTCAGGTAGTCCTTGTCGGCGTGCATCATGCCTGTGGATATCGTCGTGACGCCGCTCCGGTCGCCGATGGCGTCCGAAGCGTTGATCACAAGGTTCATCACCACCTGGCGGATCTGGGTTGGATCCGCTTCGATGGTCGGAAGGCGCGGGCTGAGGTTGTAGCGCACGACGACGCCCTTGCGGATGGACACGCCCAGGAGGTGGGTCATCTCTTCGACGACCGTGTTGAGCGAGATGGGCTCGGTCGAAAGCCGGCCCTTGCCCGAATAGGCGAGCATCTGGTGCGCGAGTTCGGCGGCCCGCTTCCCGATGACCTCGATTTCGCGAATCGTCGCTCGTGCGGGCGATTCGGGAGTCAACTCATCCATCGCCAGCCCGGCATTGCCGATGATGCCGACAAGCAAATTGTTGAAGTCGTGGGCGATTCCACCGGCGAGCACGCCGAGGCTATCAAGCTTCTGCGCTTCCCGAAGTGCCGCCTCCGAGCGCTTGCGTTCACTGATATCGCGGACGATGCCGGTGAAGAGTCGCCGGTGCTGAAGTTTCACATCGCTGACGGCGAGGTCCATCGGGAAGATGGAGCCGTCCTTTCTCAGTCCGCTGACTTCCCGGCCGAGGCCGATAATCTTCGGAATTGCCGTGCGGATGTAATTCGCCAGGTAGCCATCGTGTTCCTCTGTGTAGGGCGATGGCATCAGCATCGAAATGTTGCGCCCGCGGATTTCCGAAAGGCTCCAGCCGAAGAGCGTTTCCGCGGCGCGATTCATCTGTTCGATAGCGCCGCTCTCGGAAATGACAAGGATTCCATCAACGGCGGTCTCGACGATGGCGCGCATGCGTTCCTCGGCATCGCTCCTGGACTGTTCGCTGGCCACCTTTTCCGTGATGTCTCGGACGATGCCGGTGAAGAGTTCGCCATCTGCCAACTGCGTGCCGCTGACCGCGAGTTCCATCGGAAAGGTCGTGCCGTCCTTGCGCCGGCCTTCAACGGTTCGGCCGATGCCGATGATGCGTGCTTCCCGCGTCGTCGTGAACGCGTCCAGGTAACCGTCGTGTTCGTCGCGGTACGGCGAGGGCATCAACATAGAGACGTTGTGCCCGATGACTTCGTCGGCCTGAAATCCGAAGATGCGCTCGGCCGCCCGGTTGAATGACCCGACCGTGCCGGCGCTGTCTATGGTGATGATCCCGTCGACGACCGTGTCGAGAATCGCGCGGGTACGTAACTCCGCGTCGAGTAATGCGGCACTGGGCACACTCTCCACCGGTTGACGGTCTGGCATGAGTTGATTCGCTCCTCTCGCCATTAATCGCTACACGGCAGAGTGCGCGGATGGTACATCACCGAGCAAGATGCGCAATTCAGGAAATGCAGAGCCATGAACGGCTTTCCTGCCCCGTTGCGGCCCGCCTGCGGGTCCACGCTGAGGCCAAGTGAAAGGAGCCCACGCGGCGGCACGGCCGATGCGGATGGCCTAAGCCGGCGAGGCCCTGAGCGCGGAAGGCGAACTTCTCTGGAGGCTAGGCAGGCACGGCCGCGCCGAGGAATTCGAGGAAGGCGCTGTTGTGCTCGCGCGGGAACTCGATCACGCCAGCGTGCCCGGCATCGAGCGACAGCAGCTTCGAGCCCGGGATCATCGCCGCAAGGGCCTCACCATTTCGGGGCGGTACGAGAATGTCTTCCTTGTTGGTGACCACGAGGGTCGCGGCCTTTATCCCGCTGGCCCGGGCGGATGTATCGAAGGCGAGGATTGCCTGCGCCTGGCGAATGAAGGCGTGATCCTGCTGTGAATACGGGTTGTCGACCGTGGACTGGATGGCGCGTTCGTAGCGGTCGGTATCGCTGAGGAGGGCCGCGCTGTAGATGAAGGGCGCCTGCTGGCGGACCACCTGTTCGCGGCTCATGTTGGAACGACGGATGTTGATGAGGTTGCCGATCACCGTCTTCGAGTAACCGTCGAGGCCCGCGCTGGTCCCGAGGAGGATCAGCTTGTCGAGCTTATTGGGGTACTTGAGGGCGAACTCCTGCGCGACCATGCCGCCCATGCTGTAGCCGAGGACGCTCGCTTTGGCGATGTTCAGTTCATCGAGCAAGGTCGCGAGGTCGTCGGCCATGCTTGCAATCGAGTAGGGCTTGTCGGGCGAACTCGTCCGGCCCGCGCCACGGTTGTCGTACGTGATCACGCGGAAGTGCCTGCTCAGCTCCGGTACCTGCAAAGCCCAGGCTTGCAAGTCGCTTCCGAGCCCGCGAATGAGGACCAGCGGCTCGCCGGAGCCGGCCTCTTCGTAGTAGGTGATGATGTCGCGCGTAGGGACGTACGGCATGTGGCGGTGTCCTTGGTATGAGTGGAACGGATTGTACGGGCGAAGGGGAGCTAGCAGCCATCAGGC
>JBDTNM010000174.1:0-6939 GCA_039933735.1 bacterium
TCGTATTCGATGGTGTGCAGGCGAAGCTCGCGGAAGCGGCCGGGTTCGATGCCGTCTACATGACGGGCTTCGGGACGGCGGCTTCGTACGGACTGCCCGATATGGGCCTCATTGGGCTCGGCGAAATGTCGCGGAACGCGAGCACCATCGCGGGCGCCGTTGGCATTCCAGTCATCGCCGATGCAGACACGGGCTACGGGAACGAGGAGAACATCGCGCGGACCGTCTGGACCTACGAACGGGCCGGGGTGGCGGCGCTCCACATCGAAGACCAGGATTGGCCCAAACGCTGCGGCTTCCTCGAAGGCAAGCGCGTCATCCCGGTGGAGGAGATGGTGCTCAAGGTTCGGGCTGCCGTCGCCGCCCGGACTGACCCCGGGCTCGTGGTCATCGCGCGGACGGACGCGCTCCAGCCGAATGGCTGGGACGATGCCATCGCCCGGGCGAAGCGATTTCGCGAAGCTGGCGCCGACATCGTGTTCATGGATGGGCTGAAGTCGCGTGAGCTGGTGGAACGGGCCGCGCGCGAGCTCGAAGGTATCCCGCAGTTGCTGAACTCGTGGCTGGTCACGCCCGATGAGGCAGCGGCGATGGGTTTCGCGCTGTACATCCACCTCGGAGTCATGTTGCGCCACTTCAGCGACTTCCGGCGTTCGCTCGAGGAATTGCGGGACACGGGCGCGGTTGTTGTTCCCGACGCGGATCTTTCCGTGGAACCAATTACGGCACTGCTGCTCAGGAAGAACGGCTGATGCTCAAAGGCATTGCACCGTTCTACCTTCTAGCTCTCGGTTCTGTTACGTTCGCGGGTACCCTTTAGGACTGAGACATGGGTGAACTGGGGAGCCTGCTGACCCGCGCGCGCGAAGCACGCGGGCTGACGCTCGAAGACGCAGAACGCGACACACGCATTTCCCGCCGGTACCTCCAGGCGCTCGAAGGTGAGCAATTCGAGGTCATACCGGCGCCCGTGTATGCGCGCGGGTTTCTGCGCAGCTACTCGCAGTACCTCGGGTTGGACCCGAGCGAAGCACTTTCGATGTTCCCCCGCGAAGATGACCCGGAATATCAACGAGTGGCCGAGGCAACGACGCCACCGCCGCGTGCGAGCCGCGAAGCTCCGGTAAGTCCCCAATCTCCGGCGCGGCCGACGTGGCGCGCCGCCCCGCAACCGCCTCGCGAGACGCAGCCGGCGCGGGCGCCGGGACGGCCCCAGCCTGCGAACAAGCAGGCTCCGCTCGGTCGGCCGAACCCTGCCCTGGGCAAACGACCTTCGAAGCAGGCGCAACAGGACCCGGGCTGGGAACCCGTGATTGGCGTCGACATCGGCGTGCCCAGCCCCGCCGATCGGATCAAGACCGATCCCGCCGCGCAGACACGCTCGATGGTCGTGGCCATCGTCGCTGTCGGCGTGATTGTGGGCACCGTGCTGCTGGCGCTGCTGATTTCGAACCTCGGTGGGAGCAACGCACCTCCCGGTACGGGGGTTGATGCAACGAAGAACGCGACGAGCGGCGTCCCAACCTCTACGGTGGAAGGGGGCAGTTCCGGGGTTCAGATCACGGCGGGCATCGTTCCGACGCTCGTGGGTCTTCCGGAAGCCACCGCCAAGAAGGCGCTCGCAGAAGCGGGCTACCAGGTCCGGGAGTTACGCGTGAAGGTCAACGGTTTCGAAAAGGGCACGATCGCGGAGCAGTCTCCGGCCGCGGGCCAGGAATGGGCGGCCGGCCAGACGGTACAAATCGTCATCAGCGACGGCCAGTAGTGGCAGTTCCTAAGACCTATCACCTGGTCACCCTCGGCTGCCCCAAAAACGACGTCGACAGCGAGCACCTGGAGCGGCTTCTGACCGGCGGCGAGCTGCTTCCGGTGCTGAACGCGCAGGATGCCGACGCGATCATCGTGAACACCTGCGGCTTCATCGAACAAAGCCAGGAACAATCGATGGAGGCCGTCGATGAACTATCGGCGGCGAAGCGCGAGGGACAGATCCTCATCGTTGCTGGTTGCATGACGCAGCTCTACGGACGCCAGGTGAAAGAAGAACACCCGGCCGTTGACCACATTTTCGGTGTCGGCCAGTGGCAGGATGTGGCTCGCCTCTTGAGCGTGGATGTCGACGCAATTCACGACATTCCCGAGAGCAACGTGAGAGTCGCCGGCGCCTCCGCGTATCTCAAGATTTCTGATGGCTGCGACGCGCCCTGCACCTTCTGCGTCATCCCGAAAATCAAGGGCGGACTGCGTTCAGCCCCGGCCGGAATGCTGGTGAAGGAAGCCCAACGGTTGGTGGCGGCGGGCGCGAAGGAACTCGTGCTCGTCGGGCAAGATACGACCGCCTGGGGCGAAGACCTCGGGATGGCAGTGGGTAGCGGCCTGCCGGGACTGCTCCAGATGTTGAGCGAGGCCGTGCCCGAAACCTGGCTGCGGCTGATGTACGCCTATCCGAGCCGCGTCTCGCCGAAGCTGATTGAGACGATGGCGAGCCTGCCGAACATGGTCCACTACCTGGATGTGCCGCTGCAGCACGGGAGCGAAGGCGTCCTTCGCCGGATGAAACGCCCGAGCAATGTCGCAAAAGTCCAGGGATTCGTACGCGAGTTGCGGACCGCGATGCCCGATATCGTGCTCCGAACTTCGTTCATCGCGGGATTCCCCGGCGAAACGGACGCTGAGTTCCAAGAACTGCTGGATTTCGCGAAATCGATCCGCTTCGACCACGCCGGTTGCTTCACCTATTCGCTTCAACAGTGGACGGGCGCGTTCGACATGACCGATCAGGTGGTGGACGAAGTGAAGCACGAACGGCGCGATCGCTTCATGGTCCAGCAACAGAAGATCGCGGCGAAGCAGGCGAAGCGCTTCGTCGGCCGTGAACTGGACATGCTCGTGGAAGGCACTGGCGAAGATGAGGATGGCGATCCAGTAGTCGCAGGCCGGACGTATCGCGAGGCGCCGGAAGTGGATGGCCTCGTTTTCGCCCGAGGCGCAGCTGAGACGGGCAGCAAAGTCCGCGTCCGCATCGAAGCATCAGAGAACTACGATCTTTTCGGCGCGATACTGAACTGATCTCTTCCGGCCTTGGCCCGGAGCGGATAAGCTAGCGCGAATGCCTCGCCGCGCTTACGCACCCGCTCAACGACGTGCCCCAGCCAAGACTCCCGTCGCTTCTACGCACGTAGCCCAGCCTTCGCGTGGCGAGGGTGTCACGGCTGTGCCAGATGTACACAGCCTGATGGGCCTGCAGCGTCTGGCCGGGAACCGCGCGATCCAGGCGGCCGTCACCGGCTCTTCGTCGAAAACCCAGCCGCGCCGCCCGGCGATGATCCGCCGGCTCTGGTCCAAGGAAGAATTCAAGAAGCAAACCAACGCCGGGCTCCTTGCGGGCCGCGGCAAAACGATGAAGCAGATCGATACTCTGCTCGGTGAGTTCGATTCTCTGAAATCGAACGGCTCCCACCTCCAACCGGGATCGAACCAGGACCGCGCCATCAACATCCTTCACGAAATTGTGGAGGACGTTGACGTCTGGATGGTGAGCCACGAAGGCGACACTTCGCGCAGCAAAAAGCGAATCCCCGGCCTGACAAAGATCCGGACCGACGCCGCAAAAGAGGCAGCCGAACTCGAAGGCATCCGCGAAAAGGGCCGCGAGTTCATGGGCGAGGCGCCCGCGCCAATCGCCCGCACCGAAAACCTGTTCAAGACCGAGATGGAGGGCAACTTCTCCTCCATCCTCGCGAAGCTCGGCCCCATATTCAGCGCGGCCGCGCCCGCGAGCGGCGACACCGGCGAAATTGAAGTAGCGATCAAAGTGCCCTGCGACCCTTCGGGTGTCGGGTACATCGGCTTCCGGGTGAAGGCATCCGTCGAACGCCTCAAAAAGTCAGCGATGAAGATGCGTTTCGAATTGGCAGTGGTCGGTGGCGCGAAGATTGGCAATGTCGCCGAAGTCGGCGGCGAACTCGGCATGTACCTCGAAGCGCAGGGCGGCACCCCGGAGAAGGCGCTTGAACTTGTCTCGTACGGCGTCTACCGCCGCTTCCGCGAATCCAAGCTCATCCCCAACGAAGTCGCGAACTTCATCTGGGGCGGCTCCGGGACCGCGGTGGGCTGGAACCGCTCGGAAAAATGGGCTGCGAAGGTCGAGAAAGAGAACTTCAAGGAGAAGGCGACGTTTGCACCGGGCGATTCCGACGAGGCTGGCGCCTATGTCGAGACTGGCGGCATGGCCAAGGTTGGCGCCAAGGGTGGCGTTGGCGGCGTTGTTGACCTCGAGGGCTCGGGCCAATTCTCGTCCGGCCAGAAGTACGACCACGACTCGGTTAAAGGGCTCAAAGGCAAGTACGGCGGGGCGTTGGGCAAAGCCGACAAGATGCCGACCGTCCGCGGCCAGACGCATCAAATCGGCGAGAGCGTCCATCACCTGGAATTCGGTTTCTCCGCGACGGGCGGGCCGTTCAGTGGCGCGCTCAAGGTCGGCATTGACTGGTCCACGCAGCAACGCAACACGGGTGCTGCCAAGCTCCAGGCGGTCAAGGTCGGCCTCGAAGCTGCAGCCTCCATCCCGATGGATCAGCTCGTTGCTGGTGGAGTGGGTGGCTACGCCGCAGCGATTGGTTCGAGCGTTGCCCGCGGCATCCGCGCGGCAGCCACTGGGGCATCGACTGACAAGAACACGGCCAGCAAGAACGTCGGTGAAGTCATCGGCGGCTGCGAAAACGGCGCGACGGCAATTACCCAGCTCGCCGGGGTGCCGAAAGAGGCATTCGTACCGAAGTTCGAAAGTGGTCAGCCGCCTCCGGGGTTCGCCGCACCGGCCGACCTCAAGCTCTCGGTCCAGGGCATGTACGACTTCTTCGAAAAGAAGTGGGTCTTCGAGTTCAAGCTTGAGTACATTAAGAACCTCAACGTGAACGCCGGCGTCTTCGAGATGAAGGTCAAGAAGGGCCAGCGCCTCCTGCGGGTCGTCTACGACGGCGGCAAGTGGGAAGTCGACTAACCTGCGCCAACGGAGCACTCGTGCCCTCTTCTACCAGCCACTTCGAACTCGATGGGCCACTGACGTTCGCGTCCCCATCGGGCGACTCGATCGAGGCCCAGGCGACTGACATTGCGTTGGAACGCGCCGACGGCGTGCTCACGGAAGTACGAATCACCTTCCACGTGCCTCCGGAGACGTACCGCGGCATCGCAGCCGCGGGGAACTTCAACCTGACTCCGGAGACCCGTAGCCCCGCCGCCGATGACTTTGTCGCGGACGCGGACGTCCAACTTGAGGCGCGCCTGGATCCCCGGTTGATCCCGGGCGTGGCAGTGCTCGGCGATGACATTCTCCAGGCTGGTCCCGCCTTCGCCGCGCTGGCGCCTGGTTCGCCGCTGCTTGAGAGCGAGAGCTGGTTCGCACTCTCGGTCACGAAAGAAGTGCTTCGCGATGCCGAGGGTGGCAGTCTCCGCGAAGGCTTCAGCACCCTTCACGCAGCCGACCCGGACTTTCTGACGTTGCCCATCATTGCCATCGCCGCCGCAGCGTTCGAAGAGCGCGACCTCGATTGGCAGGAGACGACGGACGATGAAGTGATCCGCGCTGAAGTGACCGGTGAGAATGGCGCATGGGCCGTGTTCGCGGTTGCCCGCGAGAAGGACCGCCGCTGCACCGTCTACTCCCAGGCAGCCTGGAGTACCCCGGAGGACCAGCGGGACTTGATGGCCGAAACGATCACTCGCATCAACTTCGGACTGCCTCTCGGGAATTTCGAGATGGACTACACGGATGGAGAGGTCCGCTTCAAGACCAGCATCGATGTGACCGGCGCGCGGATGACGACGTCGCTCTTCGAAGACCTCTACGAGCCGAACATTTCGACCATGGACATGTACCTGCCGGCGCTTGAGGCGGTGCGCGATGCGCGCATGGAGCCTGAAGCCGCCGTGAAGATGGTCGAGGACGCTTGAAAGTTCGTCCCCAGGGTGCCCGAGACCCAGCCACGTAGCACAATCGAAACACGAACGCGCTATCTTCGAGCAAGACGGCGAGGTGTGCGCGCCACGGAAGAGGTTTGTGATGAGCGAATCTGCTGACTACGTCATTTCCGCGTGCCGTGAGAACGACGTGAAGTTCATCCGGCTCTGGTTCACCGATATCGTCGGTGCGCTGAAGAGTTTCGCCATCACGGTTGAGGAACTGGAAAAGGCCCTCGACGAAGGCATGGGCTTCGACGGTTCAAGCATCGAAGGCTTCGCCCGGATCGACGAATCGGACATGATCGCCCGGCCCGATCCGGCGACCTTTCAGCTCGTCCCGTGGCGCCCGCGCGAATCCGGCGTGGCCCGCATGTTCTGCGATATCTATCACCCCAACGGGCAACCGTTCGAAGGCGACCCTCGCTACGTGCTCAAGCGCCAGCTGAAGCGCGCGGCCGACCTTGGCTACACCTTCTACGTCAGCCCGGAACTCGAGTACTTCTACTTCAGGTCGGCGAACGGGACGGAGCCGCTGGACCGCGGCGGCTACTTCGATCAGATCTCCGACGCCGGCAGCGACCTGCGGCGTGAGACGGTGTTGACCCTCGAGAAGATGGGCATCGAGGTCGAGTACAGCCACCACGAAGTCGCCCCGAGCCAGCACGAAATCACCCTGCGCTACACCGACGCCCTGACGATGGCTGACTCAGCGATGACCTACCGGCTGATCGTGAAAGAGATCGCGCTGGCCAATAACGTCTACGCGACGTTTATGCCCAAGCCGGTCGCCGACCAGAACGGCAGCGGCATGCACGTGAACCAATCGCTCTTCAAGGGCGAGCGCAACGCGTTCTTCGATGTGGAAGACACCTACCACCTGAGCGCCGTTGCGCGTGGCTACATCGCCGGCCTGCTGCACCACGCTCGCCCGATCACGCTCGTGACGAACCAGTGGGTGAACAGCTACAAGCGCCT
>JBDTNM010000175.1:0-6925 GCA_039933735.1 bacterium
GTCTTCAGATCGAGCATGAAGTAGCTGATGCCGCGGTGCTTCGGGGCATCCGGGTCGGTGCGCGCGAGCATGATCCCCCAGTCCGCATCGAGCGCGCCGCTCGTCCAGATCTTCTGGCCGTTGACGACGTACTCATCGCCATCGCGCACCGCTCGCGTTTGGAGGGCGGCGAGGTCCGAACCGGCGCCGGGCTCGGAAAACAGCTGGCACCAGTGGACATCGGCGCTCCGCATCGCCGGGAGCCAGCGCTCCTGTTGTTCGGTGGTCCCATGCATCATGATCGCTGGCCCGGCGAGCCATACGCCCTGGTCGTACGCGCCGGGAGCACCGGCGGAACTCATCTCTTCCATATAGACGGTCTGCGTCATGTAGCTCGCCCCGGCCCCGCCGAAGTCCTTCGGCCAACCCATCGTCAGCCAGCCCTGGGCTGCCAGCTTCTTCCGAAAGGCCTCAGTGAAGGCGGCCTGCTCAGCGTTCACGTGATCCCGGTCATTCCTCATATTCCAGTCGGCGGCAGGGAGTTCCGCCGCGAGGAAACTTCGGAGTTCGGCGCGGAAGGCGGCATGTTCGGGAGAGTCAAGGAAAAGCATCGCCGGAAGTATACCTTCGGCCGTCTCAGCGTACGGCGGCGGGCGGAACCGAAATCTTCACAAAGCCTGGAATTTACGAGCGCTTCGAATCTGTCGGAGCCCGTAATTGACGCGCGAACGTCAGGCACGGAAGGGAAACATCACAGCCTGGGTTGTGACGTGGAAAGCCGGTTCCCCCTATCATCCGGCCTGCTCACATGGCGTCTCTTGGCAACTAGAAGCCCCCGCCGAAATGCCTGAACTCCTGTGGAGCTTCCGAAGCCCGGTTTCGCCGGGCGCCGCGCTTTGTAGTTCGATCGGCGGGGTTACTTCTTGAGGGTTGAGGCGAAAGCCAGGCGACACAAGAGTTGGTTGATGCGCAGCGGGTTGCTTGCGCTCGCCCTCACCGCTGTCGTCTTCGCGGCCCAGCAAACAACCCATGAAGTTCACGCCGTTGGCGAGGGTGTCTTTCAACTCGACAAGACGGCGTACGCGACGAACGAAGGCACCGCCGTCCAGGTCACCGTTGTCCGTACCGAAGGCGGCACGCTCACCCAGGATGTCCAGGTCATCCTCGCCGTCGACGGCGTCACCGAGTTCGACATTCCCTCGGCCGAAGCGACGAAGCTCCTGACCTTTCCCGCCGGATCGAACCTGAGCTCGAAGCCGATTTTCATCCAGACGCTCAACAAGGAGCAGTTCTCAGACCGGACAATCCAGGTCACGATCCTGAGCGTGTCGGCGGGGGGCCAGCTCCCGCTCAATGGTCAGACGACTGCACCGATAACCCTGCGCGGCAGTGGCACCCCACGGGTGCTCTCGGTGACGCCTCAGAGCGGTGGCAGTTGGGCCGGTGAAAACACGATCCTCACTGTCACCGGCGAGAACTTCATCGTCTCGGGTGCGACGATTCAATCGACGACCATCGCGGTCGAGTTTTGGGGCTTCTTCGCACCAGGGGCGGAACAATCGCTGCCCGTCCCCGGTACGGAGGTCCAGGTAATCTCTCCGACATTAATGTACGTGCGCGTACCAGTGCTCCTCGCAGATTACGTACTTACCTACCCGAACCAGCTGAACGCAACCTATGACGTCCGGGTGAAGATCGACACCACTCCGCCACAGGTACCGATCTCGACGTTCCTCAGCCCGCGTACGCCTTCGGATCAGTTCGTCTACACCACCGGGCCGACTGTCACCCAGCTCTCAGTTCAGCAAGGTCCTCCCACCGGAGGCACGAGCGTCGTCGTGTCCGGAACCAAGTTCCCGACCGGGGCGCAAAACACGCCCTGCCCGTTGAATTCGGTGACCTTTGGTGGGCTGCAGGTAACCAGCTGCAAGTTCGGCGGGACAAACCAGTTCGTAGTCACAACCCCGGCCCATATCTCCGGCTTCGTCGATGTCGTCGTGTTCGACGGCGTCTCGAAGTACTCGCCTGCCGTACCGTCATCCCGATATAACTACCAGGGCGTCCCAGTAATCACGAACCTGAGCCCGAACTTCGGGCCCCAGGCGGGCGGCACCAGTGTCTTGATTTCGGGTTCCGGCTTCTTCGTCGGCTCGATGCAGCCAACGGCGGTGCTCTTCGGCGGCAACGCGGCCCAGTTCACGATGATTAGCGACACGCAGATCCGCGCGACGGCCCCTCCTGGCACCGGCACGCAGCAGGTCAAAATCGTCCATCCGATTTCCGGCACCAGCGACTTCCGCACCGAAGCGAACTACACCTATAGCGTTGGCCCCGTCATCAACTCCCTCAGCCCCACCCACGGGCCGGCTTCGGGCGGCACTGTCGTCACGATTTCCGGCGGCGGGTTCGCGGCCGGCGCAATCGTGAAGTTCAACGATATCCAGGCCTTCGTCACGTCCGTGACCGAAACGAGCATCATTGCCACGGCGCCCGCAGGGTCAGGCATCGTCAATGTCTCGGTGGCCGTGAACACCACCATCAGCCCGTCCGGCCCCCAAACCCAATTCTCCTACGATGGCCCGACCGTCACCCTCGTCTCGCCCAACGCGGGACCGCCGGCGGGTGGGACGGCGATTGTCCTTCGGGGGACGAACTTCACGACGGCCGCCCGCGTCATCATCGGCACAAACGTCATCGTTCCGACGTTCGTCGACCCCACGACGCTGACGCTCGTGACGCCGCCCGCTTTGGCGCCAGGCGCGGTCCACATCCACGTCACCACTGGTTCTGGGACGAGCCCGGAAACGGCCGACGACCTGTTCACGTACACGAACGGTCCCATCGTCGACAGCGTGAACCCGGACAACGGCCCGACCATCGGCGGGACCATCGTCATCATCACCGGCAAGAACTTCTCGACGCCGCTGACCGTGTCGTTCGGCACCGTTCAGGCGACGTCGTTCAACGTCAACAGCGCGACCCAGATCACGGTCCTCTCGCCGCCGAACCCCGTTGCCGGCCCCGCCGATGTCCGCGTGACCAAGGGCGCCGATGTCAGCCCCGTCAGTCCCAAGTCGAAGTTCAACTACACAGCTTCGACGCCGAAAGTGACGCAACTGACGCCGAACACGGGGACCACCTTCGGCGGTACCGAAGTCACGATCACCGGCCTCGGACTCAGCGGGGCGGCCTGCCCCGGTGCGGTGAAGTTCGGCCCTGTGCCCGCGAGCGTCTGTACGGTCGTCAACGATTCGACGATCACAGTGACAACGCCGCCGAACGTCGCCGGTGCCACCGTGGTGACCGTGACGACCGCGAACGGCACGAGCGACATCGTCCCCAACTTCACCTACACGAGCCCGAACAGCCCCGGCGGCAGCACCGCGCCACCAGCGCCCGGGGCAGGCGGGACGACTTCGTACACGCTCCATGCCCGGTGGACACTCCTGACGTGGACCGGGAACCCTGGCGTTTCCGTATCCGACGCCATCAGAGGCACCGGCGTGCCCGGCGCAACCGACCTCTCGCAACGAATCACCGCCATCTACCTGTGGGACGCGGCTGGTTCGGTGTGGAAGGGGTACTTCACCGGCGCCGACGGCATCCCGGGGGCGAATGACTTCTCGCAGTTGACGCCGGGCGCGGTCTATTGGGTAGCAATTCAGGGGACGGGGCAGGTGGAGTGGGTAGTCGTCGCGCCTCTCTAAGCCGAATACTATTGGTAAAGGTGCCGCGACTGCCACGTCTGTCGCGGCGCCGAAGATGGCTCGGGTTGGTTGTCCCGGCTATTCTTCCTGCGAGGATGTGCCGCACATGCCAGCACTGAAGGCTGCCTGTTGAAATACGGGTCGCTGCAAGTCTCCCAGCGCCAGGGCGTACTCAAGGAGTACGGCCTCGACCTTCCGTCGGCCATTGTTGGGCGCGGCGAAGGCGCGCACATCGTCATTGACGACTTTTCGGTCTCACGCCGCCACGCTCGCCTGACAATCGATTCCGGGCGCCTGATGGTCGAGGACCTCGGTAGCTCGAACGGCACCTTCGTCGACGGCGAGCGGCTCGAACCCGGCGTCCGCCACCTGATCGCGCCGGACGCGACGCTCAGGTTCGGCGAACTCGAAGCCCGTTACGTTGCCAGCGCCGCCATTGAATCGGCGACTCGTACCGCCGTTGAAGAAGAACTCGTCGCAGCCGATGGGCCTACCGGCCTGAGCGTCTCGCTCGTCTCGCCGACGGCCGCAGTGGATCCCGGCAAATTCGTAACTGCCCACCTCACCGTGATCAATCGTGGCCGGCAGCTCGATACCGTCAGCATCGACCTGCCGGACCTGCCCTCAGACTGGTACACGGTCGACCAGCCGGAATTCCCGCTCCTCCCGGGCGCACGTGCCGACGTCGTCATTTCGCTTCACCCACCACGTCAGCGCGATTCTCTCTCCGGCGAATACAGCTTCAGCGTGACCGCCCGCTCCCGCGAATACCAGGACGCTGAAACCGTCGAAGGTAGCGTCGTGGTGCAGCCGTTCGAGGCTGTCAGCCTTTCGATGGCGGTCGTCCGCAGCAAGCGAAAGTTCCAGATCATCGCCGAGAACAAGGGCAACGAACCGGTCAGCTACGAGCTCGAAGGCCGTGACGACGAGCAGGCTTTCGGCTACGCCTTTGACGCAACTTCCATCGAACTCCAGCCCGGGCAAAAGCGGACGGTCGGGCTTTCGGTTTCGCGGAAGCAGCAGTGGTTCGGTCCTGCCATCCCGATGCCGTTCCAGGTCATCGGCCACTCGGCCAGCGGCGCCGAAGTCACCGCCCGTGGACAACTCGCCGTCAATCCACCACTGCAACGCTTCCGGATGCCCGCGATGTACACGGTCGCCGCCGTGGTCCTCCTGATGACCGCACTGGCCGTGATGGTGCTGACCGACGGCGGGGGCACGAAATCGGCGAGCGCAGAGGACCCGTACGCCGGCGTTCACCTTTGCACGGACGCCAACGCGAAAGCCAAGCAGGAAGCGAAGAACGCCCAGGCGGCCACTGATAAGCCGAATTCGAACGCAGTCGTCGTCGGGCCAACCGATGCCGGCCGGCCACTCTTCGGCGAAGTCGACAAGAACGGCGCGCCCTTCTTCGCCCAGAACGACGCCCGCTGGGCCACCCAGGAGTACGCACGCTCGACTCAGCTACCGGCCGGGCGCGACTGGTGCGGGACAACGATTGAGCAATGCGGCTGCGCAATGACCTCCGTCTCGGTGATGCTCGCGCTCTACGACTTACTCCAGATGCCGGATGGCACGCCCTTAAGCCCGAAGGCCCTGAACGACTGGTTCAACGGGAGTGCGAGACAGACAGACAGAGGGTGGGTCAGTCGTGGTTACATTTACGGAGACGTCATCTGGACGGCTGCTAACGAGTTATCGGGCGAAATAAAGAAACAGAACCCCAACGCCCGCACCGTGAGATTCGTTCGGACAGGTAGCGGCTCTGAGGACGAAATCAAGAACGAGTTGAGGGCCGGACGGCCCGTCGTCCTCGAAGTGCCCGGCCACTGGATCGCGGCCGTGGGCCTCGATGGCGACCAGATCCTTATCAACGACCCGTTCTACCGCGACCGTAAGACACTTGACGTCTACGCCGGCAAAGTCCGAAGTTCGGTCCTCTTCGAGCCGAGCAGTGACCTCAGCGCCATCGTGGTTACGGCACCGGCCGATGTGAAGTTCCGCATCACGGACAAGGAAGGCCGCGTCGTCGCCACCGGCACGGGCACCGAAGTCAGCGCCAGCGATGCGATCAACCAGATCCCGGGCGCTTCCGTTTCCGCTAAGAAAGCCTGGCGCGACCCTACCTGCATCGAAAAGGCCCCGCCGGAAGGCGCAGGCACGAACCAGATTTCGCTGCCCGGCAACCCCGATGACTACAAGGTCGAGATCATTGGCACGGGGGACAAGGCCGGCACCGTCGACATCCACACGTACGGCAAGGACGGCACCTCCTCGATCTCCACAATCGAAGGGCAAGAGGGCACGAAGGCCGACGTCAGTTACGACCCGAACAAAGACAAGCCGGTCATTAACATCACGGCCAACGGCACGCCCCAGGCAACCACCACCCCGAATCCGGGCGGCGGAAGCGGCGGCGGTCAGTCCGATGACGCCACCCCGAGCTCTGTCCCGACGTTGCCGCCGGCGCCCACCGCAACGCAAACGCCGTTCGTGGAGCAGCGCACAGCGATGACGCTCCCTGCGGAGCCAGGCCAGACACGGGTCGAGGTTGCGACAAACTCCGGCTTCGAACTCGGCGACCCGATTCGGTTCGCGCCAGGATTACCGAACGAAGAAGACAACATCATCGTGGGCTTCGGCTCGTTCCTGCTCGCGAACCCCTTGAAGTTCTCGCACAGCCCAGGCGAACCGATTGCTCGCTTGCAACGTCCCCCGGGCCAGGGCCCGGGGCTTCCACCAGGAGTCACACCGCCGCCGGCGACGGGCCCTATCGAGCCGCCCAAGGACATCACCCTGAACTGTTCGACGCTGTACCAGGCGTCGCCGAAGCAGGCCACGTTTATTTGTGACGCCACCGTGAATGGCGCGTTCACCACCACTCGCTGGAGCCTGAACGGCAAGGTCATCAACGACTTCTCCGGGGCCAGTTCGTTCATCTACGCCTTCCCAACGGATTCGCCGGCGAGCATCTCAATCACCGTCTGCAACCAGACGCAATGCCGCTCGACGACGCGGACGGACAAGATCGCGTTCCCATCCGGCGATGCCACCGCAGCCGGAAATGGCGCGAACGGTAGCGGCGGGACGAACGGCCTCGCCCCGCCCCCGCCCCCGGCTGGCCAGGTCGCCGTCGTTTGCGGGGCAGAGTTCCCGATCACGCCTGATGGACAGGTCGCTCAGTTCAACTGCCAGGTCAACTTCTCGGGCGACTTCACGAACATTTCGTGGTCGGCTCC
>JBDTNM010000176.1:0-6909 GCA_039933735.1 bacterium
GACGGTTCGCGTTACGACACCGCCCAGAGGTGCGGGGGACCCCCCCGGCGGAGGGTCCCCCTGTCTGCAACGCGGCGTTCTGCGCCCAGAAACGCCTCGACTTCGGCCTGGCTGAGGCGGAGCAGGAAAGCCTGCCACTCGGGATCAGCCTCATCGGCGTTGCGGCACTCTTCGAGCAGAAGCTCGGCCGCCGCCAGGAGCGGGAATGGTGAGTTCTCCAGGATCGCCGCGGTTATCGCGCGTCGCAGCGCCGCGGTCGGATCGTGGGCCGCTGCCGTACCGCAAAGGGCGCGTTCTTTCCATGCATCGATCGCCGCTTCGACGGAATCGATTGTTGTTCGGGTTCCCTGCTTTTCCATCCGGACCTCCGCTGCTGGCCAATACCAGAAGTCGCATCACTTCGATACTTGCCTACTACGAAAGAGTAATAACCGCGTCTGTCCTTTTTTAGCGGACGGCGGAACGCTCGATCCGGAATTGCAGAACGGCCCTGGCGTCGAGTTCCGACTGGTGGCTTCAGGACGTCCGCTAGAATCTCCGAAGGGGCCCAGAGAGGGGGTGGAATCATGGTGGAAGACGACTTCAGTCATGTCCCGGTGACATTCGACCATTGCGGCCACGTCAGCGGCCCGTTTTACCATGGGACGAAGAGCGACCTGAACGTCGGCGACTCTCTCGACCCCGGCTACGGCTCCAACTTCGAAGACGGCAGGATTTCGAACAACATCTACTTCAGCGCGACCCTCGATGCGGCGGTCTGGGGCGCGGAGTTGGCGAAGGGTAAGGGACGGGGTCGTATCTATATCGTCGAGCCGACCGGCCCCTTCGAGGACGACCCCAATCTGACGAACAAGCGCTTCCGCGGAAATCCCACTCGTTCCTACCGGACGCGGGATGCATTGCGAATCGTCGGTGAGGTCGCTGAATGGGAAGGCCATTCGGCGGAAGTGCTCCAGACCATGCGCGACAACCTGGCCGAGATGCAGCGCCAGGGTCGGGCAACGATCGAGGACTGAATTCCCAGGTATGCGGCGGTTGCGGCGCACCGGTCCTCAGTTGGCACATTCGAAGCCGGAGACTAGCCTACGGCGCAATTCCTGCCGCGGAGCCTCTCATGCCAACCCTGCTCATCGACGCTATGTCGGCCGCTGCCTCGAGGTTCCTCGATTCACTCGACCCGGACCAACGGGAGCGCGCGACTCGCCGGTTCGAAAACGAGGCCGAACGGACTGAGTGGTATTACACGCCGAACGCACGGCCCGGCATCCCGATGATGGAACTGGATGCCCGCCAGCAACAGCACGTCCGGCGCCTGCTCCGCAGTGGGCTGAGCGAAGGCGGATACAACGTGGCGGCCACGATCATGGGGCTGGAAGCGATCCTCGACCCGGTTGAGAACTGGGCGCAGTGGCAGTACCTCGGCTACGACCGCAAACGCCCGAGCATCAATCGCGACCCGAATATGTACTTCGTCTGCGTGTTCGGCGAGCCGGGCAGCGAGCGCTGGGGCTGGAGCTTCGGTGGGCACCATGTCTCCGTACATCACACGATCGTGGACGGCCAACTCGCGACGACGCCCTGCTTCTTCGGTTCGCACCCGGCCGTTTCGCCATTGCAGCCGGGGTTCTTCCTTGAACCACTGGCGGCTGAGCGGAAGCTCGGTCTGGAGCTCTACCACGCGCTCGATTCGGACCAGCGGCGAGTCGCCACGCTCTCACCAGTGGCGCCCCACGACACGATGATGGTTAACCGGCCCTACGTGGTCGAGGACGCCGTTGCACTCCCGCCGTGGATCGTCATGGGCACGAAGGCCATGCCTGAAAGCCAGTACCCGGCACGAATCACCCGCTTCGAGGAGGAGTTCGCGCACGTCTTGCGCAGCGACGAGCAACTGGAGCCGATGCGCTACACCTCATCGCCAACGGGTCTGCCAGCCTCGGCGATGACCGACGGACAACGCGACGGCCTGCGCGAACTCGTCGGCATCTACCTGCACCGCCTGCCCGACGAGGTAGCCGAAGGGCAGCTGGCGCGGGTGCAGTCAGAGTTCGGCTCGCTCGCGTTCGCCTGGGCCGGCGGCGACAACGGCCAGATCGCGCATTACTACCGCATCCAGGGACCGACCCTGCTGATCGAATACGACTCGCCGTTCGACGACGGCTGTCACATCCACGCGGTGTGGCGCGATGCCGCCGCCGACTTCGGCAAGAACTTGCTCGGCGCGCACTACGCGGAGGCGCATCGCTAGGAGTGGGCCGGTGCCGCGGTTGCCTTCCAAGGCGCAGCGTCGATGCCCGCGGACCAGCCCGGCGCGCGCCCGCCGGCGGGCGGACCAATGCCGTCGAGGGAAACGCCCGCCCGGATCAGCAGCCACGAAATGGCGGAATCCGACGTCCACATTTCGCGGGTGCCTTTGGCGCGTAATCCCCAGACGTAGGGCGGTGCCGTCGGGGCAAGCGCGAGGATGGTGTTCGCCAGGTTTCCATCGCCGAGTCTCGAGGGGCTCTGGACCGCCCATTCTTCGTCGGGCAATCGTTCAACCGGTTCGCAGGAAAGGCGGTAGCGAAAGAATCGCCAGCGGCCAGCGGCACTGAAGCCGACCGAGCCGGTCATCGCCGGAGGGACGGTTCCAGGGAGGAAGTCCGGCATCAGTTCGACGGTGAAGGTTGTTCCGGCGAGGTCGACGAGCTTGAGCGCCGCATGCAGGAGTCGCTTACGCGCACGGCGGTGTGTCGCCGCATCGAGGGCTTCCCACAGCCAGAGGCTCCACTTTCGGGGCGGTGAGAGCTTGCCGGCGCCTACAGGAAGCCAGTAGAGATCGACGTAGCCGTCCATTGGTCCAGTGTGCGGCGGAAGGCAAGCGGATCTGTGGCCAACCGGGCTGGACTGCGGTGGCTGGAGGGACAGAACGCGGCCTCTCGCATTCCGCGTGGAGTTTGTTGAGGGCCCGGCGACATCGCTGATCAGAACCTCCCTTACGGTCGGATCCAGGATTCGGGTGCGAGGTCCAGGATTTGGCTACTCCCGGAAGAGCCAGCCGCCGTTCGCGAAGCCCGCTTCGGTTGTTGGGCAGAGGGCGTTCATCTCGCCGGCGGGGCGGATGGCGTAGTGGAGGTGAGGCGCTTCGCTGTAGCCGGAGTCTCCGGTGAAGCCGATGAGTTCGCCTTTGCGCACCTCCCATGACGCGATGAGCGTCGCCGTGCGGAAGTCTCGGAGGGCCGAGAACGCTTTGGCGTAGTCGAAGGTCGCCGAGTAGTTGGCGAAGTACGTCCCGTTCGGCACGAGCTTCACGGTGGGTGTGATATCGAGGTGGGCGTAGTCGGTGCGGTACTGGCTGTTCTCGATGCGGACGAAGACACCCTGCCCGCCGCCGGGGCCCGGGAACGGCGAGATAGGCGCCCGGGAACGGTCCGGGTTGCCGATGTAGGGCTCGCGGCTTACGCCATAAACGTCGAAGGGGTTGGAGACCGTGTTGATGAGCAGCGTCGCAGTGCCGTCCATCGTCGCCAGCACTGGCCTGCCGACCGGGACGTACCAGTCGACGGCTGGCTGGCCTTCGTATTCGAGGTGCGTGCGGGCGTTCCAGCCGCAGCGGTTCGCAACATCGGGGTCGGACGAGGGCTGATCATTCCTGGAGTAGTCGCGCACGGTCGGCCCTTCGCCCCAGCGAATCAGGCGCGCACCAACGGCGCCGCTGACGAGGCCGGTCCGCGTATCTCCGTCGAGCGGGAATCCGAGCGGCTCAAGGTTGCTGATCACCGGTGGTTGCGTCGGAGTTTCGGTTGGCTTCGCGGCAGTCGGGGCGCTCGTGGGCGGTGCTGGCGTGGGTGTGCCGGATTCGCTGGGAATCGATGTCGGGACAGGTGTTGGCCGCTCGTTGCCTGATCCGCGGCAGCCGACGGCCACGAACGAGCCAAGCGAAACGAGGAAGACGCGACGGTTCACAAGTTCAGTGTCGCAGGCAACGATTCGCCTGCGATTGCCCACATCGGGTGAAAGTAGCTCGTGCTGAAGGATGAGCCGTGGCGGCGAAGGCGCCCTAGCAGTCGGCGGCAGGCACCGGTTCGCCGCGAGCCTTCAGCCTCTGCTTGGCGTAGGCCGTGATCATGTCGGTGATGCCCATCAGGCCCATGCCTTTGCCCATCGAGACTTCTTTGCCAAACACCGTGAAGACCACGTCGCAAGGAGTGCTCGCGACGACTTCAAGCGGCTGCCCGGACATCGCTTCATCCATGATCACGGACCAGGCCTTGGCGCTGATGCCCTGGGGGTTGTCGACGGCGAAGTAATACTTCAGCGTGCCGTCCGGACGGTCTTCGGCCCAGACATAGGCATCGGATTCGCATTTCTGGACGTGGTGGTCTTCGGAGAACGGCCGGGTGGCGACGTTCGACGGAACCTCTTCGAAACGGTCGGCGTACTCAATGAGCATGTCGATGCGTTCGGAGCGGTCGGCGAACTTGAAATCTTCGAGGAGACGTTCGAGCGTCTCGGGCATATCGGACATGGATCGATTGTGGATTGGCTGGTGCGGATTTGTCGATTGGACCTTCGGGTGAATCCGTAGCGGCGCATCGTCCCTTCCGGGGATTGTGGCTAAGCTTCGTGGTGTGACAGAGCAGAGGCAGTACGCGGCGGCCGGCGTGGATATCGCGGCCCGGAGCAAGTTCGCGAAGACGCTTCCCGGCATCCTCGCGCAGGCGCGCCGGCCGGAGGTGCTCAGCGATGCCGGGCCGTTCAGCGGGCTGTTCCGGCTGGGCGAGAAATACCGCGACCCTGTGATGTCGGCGAGCGCCGACGGCATTGGCACGAAGGTGAAACTGCACCTGGTAACCAACCGCCTCGACCTGTGTGGGCCGGACATCCTCGGCCACAGCGTGAACGACATCATGGCCTGCGGCGCTGAGCCGCTCTTCTTCCTCGACTACATCGCCGGCAATGGCCTCACGAACGAGCAAAAGCATTCGCTGGTCGAAGGCGTCGCTCGCGCCTGCGCCGAAGCACATTGCGCGCTCCTCGGCGGCGAAACGGCCGACATGCCCGACGTCTATCCGCCGGGAGAGTTCGACCTCGCCGGATTCATCGTCGGCGTGGTCGAAAAGGATCGCATCATCGACGGCTCGAAGGTCGCAGTCGGCGACGTCCTCCTCGGAATCCCGAGTTCCGGGCTGCACACGAACGGCTTCTCCCTCGCCCGCAAAGCCCTCGATATCTGCAACGGCGAACCAATGGACGAAACGCGCCGGCGCATTGCCGAGCGGCCGCCGGTGCTTCTCGGACGCTCCATGGAAGAGTGCCTGCTCGAAACCCACCGGCCCTACTACCAGCAGGTCGGTCCTGTCCTCGACAAGGTTCACGGGATGGCCCACATCACCGGCGGCGGTTACACCGAAAACGTCCCCCGCATCCTGCCCGAGGGTGTCACAGCCAGCTTCGATACCTCCGCCTGGCCGGTGTTGCCGATCTTCCAGCTCATCCAGCAGCGCGGCGAAATCAGCAGCGAAGAGATGTACGAAGTCTTCAACATGGGCATCGGCCTGGTATTGATGGTCGCGGCGGCGGATGCGGAGGAAGTGGCTGCAGCGATCCCGGAAGCGATGCGCATCGGCGAAATCCGCTCTTGGACGGGGCGGCCGGTCGAACTGCGCGGGATCTAAGCCACCCTTACTCCAACCTCCCCGACAAACGAACCGGAAGCGTGAGCGCCCCGGCCCACCTCCCCTCCAGCGCGCAGCGCGCCGAGGGCCGTCAAACCTCGCCGACACGCCTACTTCGGCGCTATTACGAAGTCCGTGTACGTCGCGGCAAGTTCTTGCGGCGACTGCTGGCACCCACGGTCGAACACCAGGATCTCTCCCTCCGGCGAAACCACGATGGCATGCCCACCATCGCGTTGAGCCGGGTCTCCGCGCGCATCTACGACCACCGCATAGCCGCCCTCGGCCCGGCGCGTCACCGCGAAGATCGTTGGCGATGGCCCGATCTGGTAGTCGATGTCGTACAACATGCCATCCCGGGTGAACCACAGCTGATCCCCGCACTGGCGGATCTCGGTTGTCTCAATAAGGGTGCCGGCAGGCTGGTCACCGCAGTACGGGAGCCACCGATCGCTGCCGCAGCCCACTTCTACCTGCTTTGTCCGGGCCAGCAGCGTCGCGATGTCGCGCACCACCACCGCGTCAATGATGGCGTCCACGCCCGCTATCCCGGTGTGCTGCGTGGCCGCGGGCACAGCAGGCAACGGCGGCGGTTGAATCAGGTAGTCCGGGTACTGCAACGAGGTCGTTCGCGCGCTTGGCCCGCACGGGTGCGCGATCGAAACGACGCCGCGCTCCGAGAGCCGATACACCGCGCCCATGATGGCCTGCGCGGCAGACTGGGACGTTCCGCCACCAGGAGGCGTCAAGATCACGGCGTACCCTCCACCGGGCAGGCGCGAAGCGGAGAAGACGCTTACCCCTCGTTGGGCGGCGCTCATGAGCTGTTCGCCCGCCTCAGGTGCGGTGATGAAATACCCCTCGCAGCTCGAACCAGAGATTAACCTGATCGGCGTACCGTCTGGCACCCCCGGCGGACACGGAGGCGGCGCTCCGATGCCCATCGGACTCACTTCGCACGCGACATCGTGGTAGTCCACCAGCGCAGGCAGCTCGGTGGCGTCCGCCGTCAGCATGGCCCCGATGAAGCGGTCCACAATCGCAACACCCGCTCGCGGGATCTGTGTCGCACTCGGGGTGGGAGTATTCGCGGGTGGCGTCGCAGCCTCCATCGTGGCCGTGGCCGTCGATGCCACCTCCGTGGTCGGGGCAGCTTCGTCCTTGCCCGAACACGCGCTCACAAGTAGGGCCAGGCCGAGCGTCAGGAGCCAGCGGCTGATGTTCATATCGCATCAACGCTAGCACGCGGCGG
>JBDTNM010000177.1:0-6892 GCA_039933735.1 bacterium
GGGCGGGTTATCGTAAAGTAGGCGGGTCTGGCGACCCCGAGCAGATTCGAACTGCTAACGCCGCCCTATCCAAAATGATCGGTCTGCCGGTCTCTCAGGAGCGGCCGTCCTTGGGTTCCGGGCGTTTCGACGTTCGTCGAGCGAGTGGGCTCTGAGCGATTGTAATGGAATGCATGTGCCTTCCAAAACTCAAGACATAACTGATCGTATTTTGGATCGCTCGCCACTCTCGGTGCTCCACCGCACTCGCCCGGGTAGGTGTAAAGCAGGTGCTCTAACCAACTGAGCTAATCGCCCACGAGTCGATTGTCGGCGGAGGCAGGGTGGTGGGGCAAGATGCGTTGTTTGGATCGTGCCGAGGGTCAGAGTGGTTGGCCTGCGGCGGCAATGAATTGGCGGATCTGGGCTGCGTGCTCGGTTGTGTGGCCCACGAGGGCTGAGATGATCTGCGCGTGTGGCTGGCCGGCGTAACGGTGAGTGGCGGGCAGTGGGGTCGCGGCTGCCTCGTCGGTGATATTCGCCAGCGTGTCGCGGAGCTGCTGGCGGCAGTAGTTGACGTAGCCGAGCAAGTCTTCCTTCGTCCAGGCCGCAGACAGGTTGGTCAGGTCTCGCCAGTGGGGGTGTCCGGCGAATGGTATTGGCGGCGTCCACGGTCCCAGTTCGCCGTTAAGGTCGTAGTCGAGGACTTCGAGCGCGTGCCATGCGACGCTCCATGGCGTCGACCGGCGGCTGACCCATCGTTCGGCGAGGACGGTGCGTAGCTCAGGGTCGGTGACGGGATTCCAGTCCTGGCCGAGGAACTGGTGGTCGGGCTGAGGTTCGGGGACGGGCCACATAGATGATTCCCAAAGCTCCGCCGGACAGTCGTCGATGGCAGAGGTCAAGAGGTCGAGCGCCTGTTCGAAACTGTGGCCAAGGCTCTCGACCCAGATGGATGACATTGGCGTGAGGCTACGCCGGGTGGGGGCGGGATTTCAACTCGCGAGATTCGTCGCAATGTGGGCCATGCACTCGACGGCGGATTCCACTTCGAGCGCGGAGATGCGCTGCTCTTTGACCCAGGCGCGGAAGGTCGCTTCGTCCCAGGAGCCGCTGGTGCGGTAGGGCTCGAGCGAGGGGTAGTTCTTCGAAGCGAGGCGGAGGTTCATCAGTTCGCGGTTGCGGGCGATGGCTGCGGCGGCCTCGCCGCTGGCAAAGGCGGCATCGATGCGGGCGTTCTTGCGCCCGAGGACGACGGCAATTCTGCGGGGATTGGCGAGGTAGTCATCCAGGGGAGAAGTGGCTACGAGTTTTGCGGCGGAGAGGGCGCCAACACCGGGGATGCCGGGGAGGTTGTCGGAGGCGTCTCCGCTGGCAACACGGTAGTCGAGGTAGCGTTCGCGCGGGAACGGGGTGGCCGAGCCATCGGCCGATTTCGGCGCCGTGGCTTCGGCGAAGTTCTCGGTGGTGATGACCAGGCGTTTGACCGGCGAGTAGATGGAAATGCGCTCATCCACCAGCTGAAGGAAGTCGCGGTCGGTCGAGCAGATGCGGGCGGGGCCGGGATGATTGAGGACTTCGGTGGCAATCAGGTCGTCGGCTTCGGTGTTGGTTCCGCGGATGATGCTCATCGGGAGCGAGCGCGAAAGTTCGATGAACTGAGCCGCGCCTTCGAGCACGTACTTTTCGAATTCCATGAAGTTGGGGTCGGATTCGCGGCCGGTCTGGTAGGGCGGGAAGAGCGCGCGCCGCCGCAATGGGCGACCTTCGTCGAAGGCGACGACGAGGCCGCTTGTGCGCACCTTCGGTTCATCGAAGAGGCCGCCCTGGCCGGGGCGACGGGTTGGCGTCATTTCCGGTGGTTCGCCGGCGCGGACGGCGAAGCCGACGACGCTCTGCGTCAGGCCGAGGAGTGCGGCGCGGATGTACTTTTCCGGAGTGTCGGCACCCATGGGGCGGCGAAGAGCGTGGAATCCGGCCCAGGCGATGTTGTTGCCATCGACGACGAGTAACACGCGGGAAGTATGGTGCTAGGGGGTGGCGGAGGTCGATTCGGGGGGTGGATTGGCTTCGACGAAGACCCAGCGGTCGCGGTCGGAATAATGGAGGGTTGCACCCTGGATGAGGGCGGCGCGCAGGCGGTGAGTGTATCGCTCCATGAACACGCCGTTGGGATTGAGGGCGAAGGCGCGGTCGATGACGGGGTTGATGCGTGACGGGTCGAGGGCGAGGCCGATCCTTGCCGTCGCCTGGCCGATCGCATCACCGGCGGTGAAGCCAAAGTCCTGGTCGAGCTGAGCGAAGGCGATATCGGCGGCGCGGAGCCTCTGCGGCGGGCCTGAAACCCCGGCGGCGAGGAGAGAGCGCGCATGTTCGGTGGCGTAGTGCCGTTCGAGCGGCATGGCGGCCGATGCAGAGTCGTAGTGGGCTGCTGCGGCATCGAAGTCTTTCGCGGCATAGGAGTCCCAGCCGGAGTTCGCGCGGTAGTCAGCGATGGGCAGCAGTATCGCGGCGAAGAGGGCGACGCCCACCGCTGGAGCGACGGCTGCGGCTCGGATGCGGGAGGAGAACACGATCGCGGTCTTCTTCGCCGGCTGAAGGGTTCCTGAGGCCGAGCCGAGGAGGATGAAGAATGCAGCCTGGGGAGCGAGTGAGGCCGGATTGAGCAGCGTGAGCGCACCGTAGGCGGCGATTGCAGACCAGACCCACGGCGCCGTTGAGAGGGAATCGCTTTTGGGACGCGACCGAACGGTCTTCACCGCCGTTGCCGCGGCGAAGGCGAACAGCGCCGCGAGCGCGAGCAGACCAGGAAGTCCGTAGTTCGCAGCCACGTCGAGGACGAAGTTATGGCTGCTCTGGGCGACCAGGTCGTAGTCCTTGAAGGCGCCGCCGAGGTCGGCAGGTCGATGAACCGGGAAAGCCAGGAACAGCCCGTCGGGTCCAGCGCCGTGGATGGGTTCGGACTTGATGACTTCGAGCGTGCCCTTCCAGAGGGCGAAGCGGGTGGAGCCACCGGCATCGGCGGCGGCGGCGCCGGCCTGGACTCGGGACGCGGTGCCTGCGAGGCCGCCGGCGAGCAAGCTGAGGAGGGCGCCAATGCCAAGGCCAGCGACTGCGGCCAGGCCCGGCCGGAAGAGTTCACGTAGCGGGTTGCGGGCTACCCACCAGCTGACGGGCACGAGCGCCACAAAGAGCACCAGGGCTCCGAGGCCAGAGCGGCTCTCACTTTCGAAGACGATGAAGCTTGCGCAGGCGGTGACGGCGCCGATAACGGCGAGGGATTTGCGCCCGGACACCGACACGGCGGCACAGCACGCGAGGCTGATGATGGCGAAGGCCGCCAGTTCGTTCGCATTGCCGATGGTGCCGAACGCCCGGGCCGAGGTGTCGGTCCACCAGTTCACGGGGTCGGCGCCGACCGCTTGAATGGCCGTGTAGAGGAAGACTCCGGCAGTGCCAGCGAGGAGCGCGAGGGCGAGTGCCTGGTGGCGGACCAAGGCGCCCATGCGAAGCGCGCCGGCGAACAACACGACGTAACACACCTGCGTCGCGAATCCCTGGCGGTACTGGTAGACGCCGAGAGTACTGCCCCGGGGGTCGATCGCCAGGAGTTCGCTCAGGACAAGAATGGCGAACCAGCAGAGCAGGGCAACGCGGACGGGTTTGGTGGCAGAAATAGGGAAGCCTTGCAATCCGAGGCCAGCGAGAACCAGGGCTGCAGCGACGAAGAGGGAGGCCTGCTTCGCCAGAGTGAAGTCGTCGTAGAGCTGAGGCAGAAAGGCGACCGGCGTCAGAACGAGTGCGACGAAGAGGCCAGCCAGGACAAGCCTGTCGGCGCGGGAGAGAGCCGGAATGACGGCGTCAGCGCCCCGGGATGTCACGTCCGGGAATGGTACGGTTGGCCGCCGTCAGGCGCATCGCGACGGTTCAGACGGGCTTAGGGCGAGCCCAGGCGACGCGGCTGTCGATGACGCGTTCCATCGTGTGTTCGACTGGAGCGAACCCGTGACCGAGCCAGAAAGGAGCGCCGGATGGGTTGCCAGAGGCGAAGTGGAGGGTGCAGGACTCGTAGCCGGAGCGGACCGCCCATTCCATCGAGTGAGCGAGCAGCGCCTGGCCCACTCCACCGCCGCGGTCCGCGTCGGAGACGACGCCTTCGAAGAGATAGACATCGGAGTCTCGTTTGACGATCGGCGGCGTGAAGCCCGGGCGAAGGAACGTTTGCATGCCGACGGGTCGGCCCTCGGCGTAGGCGACAAAGGCGGGAACATCTGCACTTCTCAGCGCGGAGAGATTGAATTCACGGACGGCCTGTTCGGCATCGTGGATGACCGGCCAGAACATCGGCGATTGCCAATGCCAACTGTCCAGTTCTTCGGCGAGCGCGAGGACATCTTCCAGGTCTTCGGGCGAAGCCCGTTCAATGTTCAGGGTGCGCTGACGAGTGACCGGGACGGGAGTAGCTGTGTCGCGGGTCGCGGCTGACATGTAGCGACCGAAACCGAGGGTGAGCCAGGCTTCCTGGGCTTCGGAATCTCCGGCGACGATGGCGGCACGATGAGTGAAGAACCCGGCATCGACCCATGGGCGGGCGAGAACCGCATACATGGCTCGATAGACCGCGAGGCTATCTTCACCTGCCGCGACGGCGTGGCCTTCCAGTCCAATTTGGATGGATCGAGGAGGGATGAACTGCGAGGCGAAATCGTTGGGTGGCAGCAACATGCGTTCGCCGATGAGGAAGCCGACGAGTTCAGGTCCGCGCACGGCGGCGACGCCATCGGCGCGCGGGTTGGCGAGGAGTGGTTCGATGAGGGGGCGCCAGCCGGACGCTTCACGAAGCGCGGGCTCGAGGTGCCCGAGCCTCGCGAAGTCACGTTCGTGGCGCGCGGCGAGGAGTTCGGCGCAACGTTGAGCGTCGGATGGGTCGAGGGGGCGGACGTCGATTTCGGGCATATGGGTGGCACCTTGGGACGGCTTTTAGGGCGCGCGCGGGGGATTCTAACGCGGGAATGCCCGTTTCCGGCTTGTTTCGACTGTGTTACATTTAGATTAAATCCAGAGTGATTCGGAGAACCAACAATGAGCACACAGACAATTTCGGACGCTGAGGCAACCGTTAAGCACGCCAGTTCGCACCTCTACGAGGCGATGACGCACCACTACGGCCCCCTGGACCTGTCGGCTCATCAGCCGCTGGTGAAGGCGATATCGGAGTATGGCCAGATGAGCCGTCAGCACGACGACGTCGGCGTTACGGCCGCGAGCCAGCACGTCTACGAAGCGCTGACGCACCACTTCGGACCGCGCGACCTTGGGGCGAGTGACCCCGTGGTAATGGCGCTGGCCGAATACGGCGCCGCATGCCGGGCGGCCGGCGCGAAGTAATTCTTTCTCGACGAACGCGAACGAGGCGGCCAGTCACCTGGCCGCCTCGTTTGGTTTGTTGCCAGCCGCGTCAGCAGCCGGGAAGGCGTTCGCGGAGCGCAGATATGAGGTTGGCGATTGGAATACGGACCTGTTCTTGCGAGTCGCGGTCGCGAATTGTGACCGCGTCATCGCCGGGCTGGCCATTTTCGCCCACGGTGGCGAAGTCGACCGTGACGCAGAGCGGGGTGCCGATTTCGTCCTGGCGGCGGTAGCGCCGGCCGATCGACTGGGTCTCATCGTACTGAGCCATGAAGATGGGGCGGATCAATTCGTAGACCTTGCGCGCGGTGGGCCGGAGCGCCTCGTTCTTCGAGAGCGGCAGGACAGCGACCTTGATCGGCGCGATGTTTGGCTTAAAGCGCAGGACAACCCGGGTTTCGCCCTTTTCGTCGACTTCTTCGTCGTAGTTTTCGAGCATGGTGACGGCGAGGGTGCGGGTGAGGCCGGCGGCGGGTTCGATCACCCACGGGACGAGGTGTTGCTTGGAGTCTTCATCGAAATAGGTGAGTGGGTGGCCGCTGGCGTCGCCGTGGGCCTTCAGGTCGAAGTCGGTACGTGCGGCGATGCCTTCCAGTTCGCCCCAACCCCAGGGAAAGAGGTACTCGATATCGGCTGTGCCGGCGCTGTAGTGCGAGAGTTCTTCCTTCTCGTGGTAGCGGATGCGCAAGCGCGACGCATCGATGCCGACGGTGTCGCGGTACCAGGCGAGGCGGTAGTCGATCCATTCGCGATGGAGTGCGAGGTACTCCTCCGGGTTGTCGCGATCCTTCGGCGGATAGCAGAAGTACTCCATCTCCATCTGCTCGAATTCGAGGGTGCGGAAGATGAACTTGCCGGGCGTAATTTCGTTGCGGAAGCTGACGCGGCTCTGGGCGATGCCGAAGGGCAACTTGCGGCGCATTGAGTTCACGACGTTTTCGAAGTTGATGAAGATGCCCTGTGCGGTTTCGGGCGGCAGGTAGGCGACGTTGTCGTCGTCGGCGATGGTCCCGACCTGCGTCTTGAACATGAGGTTGAACATGCGCGGCTCGGTCAGTTCGCCGCCGTCGTTGGGGCAGAGGAACTCACCAGCCGCGTTCTTCTTCGGCTCGCCGTACTGGCCTTCGGCAATGTGGTCGACGCGCCAGCGCATCTTGCACTTTTTGCAGTCGGCAAGGGGGTCGTGGAACGTGGCGACGTGGCCGCTGGCGACCCAAACGCGGGGATGGGTGATGAGGGCGGCATCGAGCCCGACGACATCGTCGCGTTCGCGGACCATGGAGCGCCACCAGGCCTCACGGATGTTGCGCTTGAGTTCGACGCCGAGTGGGCCGTAGTCGTAGGTGTTAGCGAAGCCGCCGTAAATCTCGGCGGCAGGGAAAACGAACCCTCGCCGCTTGGCTAGCGAGACGATGGTATCGAGGTCTTTTGCGGGCACAGAGCGTTCCTTGGAGACGGTGTCGGCGCGCCTGGCGAGCGCGCCGCAGGCTGGTCAGCGTAGCAC
>JBDTNM010000178.1:0-6746 GCA_039933735.1 bacterium
AGTCGCAGGCAGCGACGAGGGTGCAGGCGAACCCGAGGCAGTAGCCGTTGACGGCGGCGATGGTCGGCTTCCAGATCTCGATGCCGTTTTCGAGGGATGTGAGGCTGGGAGTTTCCCAGTGGGTCCCGCCGCGCGGCTGGGCGCTGCTGCGCAGGTCGGCGCCGGCGCTGAAGGCGCGGCCGTTGCCGGTGACGATCGCAACCCAGGCTTCTTCGTCGTCGCGGAACTGGGCCCAGCAGGCATCGAGGTCGGCGCGGAGTTCGCCGTTGATGGCGTTGAGGGCTTCGGGGCGGTTGTAGGTGATCGTGGCAATGCGGCCATTGCGTTCGTAGAGGACGGTGCCTGCCATGGAAGAGGGCTCCTATCGGGAAGTGGGGGAAGTCTACTCCGGCGGCGGGGTGGAGCGTGGGGAAGGAGGGGCGGTGGGCCGGAGTGGAGCGTGGGGTTCTGCGGCCCTCGGTGGCCTGCGGCCTGGAGGGTGTGCGGCCGGTCGCTGGCGCTTGCGGTTCCTTGTGGGTTGGAGTGTGGGGTTCTGCGGCCCTCGGCGGCCTGCGGCCTGGAGGGTGGGTGGCCGGTCGCTGGCGCTCGCGGTTCGTTTGGTGGGGGGTGGAGTTCTAAGTCCCTCGGCGGCCTGCGGCCTGGAGGGTGTGCGGCCGGTCGCTGGCGCTCGCGGTTCGTTGTGGGTTGGAGGGTGTAGCTACCTGGTGGCTACTTGGTTAGATGGCGCGGCCGCGGAGTTCGTCGGCTTTGCGGGGGGCTGCTGTGAGCAAATCGAGGAATTGCTGCCAGTAGCGGCTGAGGAGGTACTGGCCCACGAGGGCGGCGGCTACGGCGGAGCCGACGATTATCCAGTCGCCGGTGTGGACTTCGGTGAAATCGAAGAACGTGCGGAGTGAGGGCGTATAGACGGTAGCGAGGAACCCCACGACCAGGACCGCTCCGAGCAAGGTAGTCATCACTGGCCTGGTAAGGCTGCGCCAGGAGGCGCCCTGGAACCCGAGGACTTCGACCATGAAGAAGAGCCCGGTGATACCCATCGTCAGCGAGACGAGGGTGCGGGCTTCTTCGATGCTGCGGTTGAGGAGGCCCTCGGTCAGCAGGTGGACGACGATTGCCGCGGCGGCGAGGGCGAGCGAGGCCGGGAGGGCCCAACGCAGCACGTTCCGGGTGAAGTCACGCCCTGCGTCGGGAGGCGGGATGCTGATGGAGATGAAGACGGCGGGGATGCCAAGGGTGAGCAGCGCGGTCAGTGATCCGTGGCGAGGGAGGAAAGGGAAATCGAGGCCGAGCATGTTCGTCGCGACAATGATGAGGAAGGCGTAGAGGCTCTTGGCGATGAAGAGCTTGCTCAGGCGGGCGGCGTTGCCAAGGACGGCCGTGGCCTCTTTCGTCCCGCGGATGAGGGCTTCGAAGGAGTCGTTCAGCAGGATAATGCCGGCGACGGCGCGCGTCGTACCGGTCCCGGAGGCCATGGCCACTGCGACATCGGCGGCGCGGAGTGCCTGGACATCGTTGGCGCCGTCGCCGCACATGGCGACGAAGTGCCCACGGTCGCGAAGGGCCGTTACGATGCGCGCCTTGAGCGCGGGTGTTACTCGACCGAAGACGCTGTTGGCTTCGACCGCGTTGCGGAAGGCGTCGCCTTCGAGGTGTTCGATGTCCGCGCCGGCGACGACCCCGCCTCGCAGGTTGATGCCGAGCTGGGCGAGAAGTGCCTTGACCGTGCCCGGGTTATCGCCGCTGATGATTTTCGGTTCGATCTCGAGCCGGGCCATGGTGTCGAAGGCGCCCCGGACTTCGCCCCGGAGCTTGTCGCCGAGGGTTACCAGGGCGAGGGGCCGAAGTCCGGAGGGGCGGGATTCGTTCGAAGGCAGGCCAGAGGGTGACTCGGCGAAGACCACGCCCCGGAGCCCAGCCTCGGAGGCCTCCGAGTAGATCGCCTGGAGCGATTCGCCGCCGGTGCAGAGGGGCAGCACGGTTTCGGGTGCGCCGAGGACGAAGCTGCGCCTCTCGTTGCCGAGGATAAGTTGTAGGGCGCTCCAGCGGCGTTCGGAATTGAACGGCACGGAGCCAGACGCCCCAGCGCCGTTGGATCGGGACGAGAGTGATGCGGCCATTGCTTCGGCTGTCTTGCTTTCGCCCGCGGTCGCCTGGGAGAAGGCGCCGAGCCAACCGGCGTCGGATTCGGCCCCGGGAAGCCAGTGGACCTGGTCCAGCTTCAGTTCGTTGGCGGTGATGGTGCCGGTCTTATCGAGGCAGATGACATCGACGTAGTTCAGCGCTTCGACCGCGTTGATGTCCTGGACGATCGCGCCAGAACGGGAGACGCGAACGGCCCCGACGGCGAACGCGACAGTCATGCCGAGCAGCAGGCCCGTAGGGACAACCGTGGTCACGGTCGCGGTGGTGGCTTTCAGGGCTTCGGCGAAGCCACGATTTTCGACGTTGTAGGAGATAAGCAGGCAGGCGGCGAGCACACCCGTGGCGGTAAGGAGCACACGGAGGATGCGTTGGAAGCGCACCTGCAAGGGAGTGGAGCGGCGGACGAGCTCGCGGGCGTCGGCGGTGAGTTTGACGGCATAGGCCTCGGCGCCGACCTGTTCGGCGGTGTAGTAGCAATCGCCCGCGGTGCAGAAGCTGCCGGAGCGGAGGAGGTCGCCGGGGCCGCGGTTCACGGAGTCGGATTCGCCGGTGAGGAGCGACTCGTCGATTTCCGCGGTGCGGTCGGTGATGTGGCCGTCGGCGACGACCTGGTCGCCCTTGCGGAGATGGATGAGGTCGCCCTGGACGATGTCTTCGGCGAGGATCTGGCGCTCTTCGCCATCCCGGACGACGGTGGCGCGTGGCGCCGTGAGGGCGCGTAACTCACGCAAGGTGCGCGTGGCCTTCAGTTCCTGGAGCGTTGAGACGGCGACGTTCGCGACGACAACGATGCCGACGAATGCGCCGTCCTTGACTTCGCCGACCGCGAGCAACGCCGCAATGAGTGCGGCAAGGACGACGTTAAAGAAGGTAAGGGCGTTTCCGCGGACGACATCGGCGTCGGTGCGGATATTGGTGGTGTCGCGGTTGGATTGGCCGGCGGCGGCCCGGGCGATGGCATCAGATGAAGACAGCCCGCGGCGAGCGGGCTGTTCGAGTACTCCGGGGAACATCGGCTGAGTCACTCACTTAGCGTGGCGCAGCCGGGCATTCAACGGAAGCAGGTAGTTCGAATTGGCGGACGAATCAGCCCTTCAGGCCGACGATGGCGAGGGTGATGAGCAACCCAATGAACGTCCCGCACATGAGCGAGAGGTAACCGATCGTTTTCCACATAGCGCTATCCCCCAGAGTTGGCGCAGTAATGCTAGCCTGCCCGGCCGCCACGGGCGAAACCCATTCGGAGCGGTAGTATAGAAGGGTGAGATTTATGGACAGGCGCCGATGATGCGCGCGGTGATCCTGGCGGCTGGCGATGGCGGCAGGCTTGGCGAACACACGGCTGATCTTCCTAAACCGCTGGTGCGCGTTGGCGGGCGACCACTGATCGCTTACGCGATGGAGGCGCTGGTATCGGCGGGGATCGAGGAGATTGTGGTGGTGGTGGGCTACCGGGCCGAACAAACCCGCGCTGGGGTTGAGGCGGTTCGCCATGCCAAGACGCGGGTGCGGTTCGTGACGAATCACCGCTTCGAGGCCGGGGCTTCGCTCTCGCTGTGGGCGGCGCGGGCGGAGTGCGGCGACGAGCCCTTTCTGCTCCTGATGGCAGACCACCTCATCTCGGCGTCTATTGTTCGGAAACTGACTTCGGAAGAGCGCGCGCGGGGAACGAGCCTCGTGGCAACTGACGCTTCGACCTGGCCAGAGGCCTACAACGGCGAAGCGACTCGCGTGCGGTTCGCCGAAGGCACCCGGCGGGTGGAGGCAATCGCCAAGAACATCGAGCCGTGGGACGCACTCGATACGGGTGCGTTTCTGTTGGACCCGGCGGTCTGGGACGCCATGGACGTGGTGCCAGAGGACTGCGAACTGAGCGTGATCTTCCAGGAGCTCGCGCGGCGGGGGCAACTCATGGGGGTCGATGTCTCGGGCGCGAGCTGGTACGACGTGGATACGGCTGAAGACCTCGAGGCGGCCCAGCGCGTGGTCGCGGGTGGGGCGCGGTGACGTACGACGGGATTGTTTCGCGCTACCTGAACCGCCCGTTGAGCCGGCCGGCGGCGCGGGCACTGACACGGACGCCGGTGACGCCCAACGCGGTCACGAGCTTCACGCTGCTGCTGGCGCTTGCGACCGGCGTGATGATCTCGGCTGGCTGGAATATCGCCGGCGGCATCGCTATCCAGGCGGTCAGTGTTATTGATGGGGTGGATGGCGAACTGGCGCGGCTGAAGGACCGGGCGACGCGGTTCGGGGGTGTATTCGATGCCGTGACCGACCGGTATGCCGATGCGGCGATGCTGGCGGGCATGCTCGTCTTTGCGGTTCGCTTTGAAAACCATCCGCACCCGGAGTTCATCGGGATGGTGGCGTTATCCGCGGCGCTGATCGTGAGTTACAGCCGGGCGCGCATCGAGGCCGACCTGCCGGACGTGGCGCAGTCGGGCAAGCTTGATTCGATCTTCGGGCTGGCGAGCCGGGATGTTCGTTCGCTGATCGCCGCGGTGGGGACGGTGGCGGGCGAGTGCTACTGGACGCTGGTGGTGCTGGCCGTGATTTCGGCGGCGACGATTGCGTGGCGGTTGGCGTACCTGCGAGTAACGGTCGGGGCGCGGCGGCTGCCGGGCTAGTTCGACCAGCGAAGGCGCACCGGGCCACCGGTATCCCGCACTTCGATCACCAGTCCAGCGTTCCCCGCCTTGTGTTCGAATTCGACCGGGAGCTTTACCGGGGCATCGCCGTTGGCAGCCTGGGCAACGAGGGCGCCATCGATCCAGACCTTCGCTTCGCCATCGACTTCGAGGACGAAGCGGTTGTGGCCGGCTTCGACGGCGAGGCTGTTCGAAAGCTGCATGCTCCATGCGTCCGGTTTGAAATCGAGGAAGGGGCGGTCGGCGATGTCGAAATCGAGGCCGTCGACGAAGCCTTCGCCGGATTTCACATCGGAGCCGGAGACACCCTTTTCGTAATAGACGAGGTACCACTGCGCTTTCGGCTGGGCGAGGGTGTGCACGGGCTCGGGGGTTGGGGTTGGCGGGATGACCGGCGTGGAGGTGACGGGGATGCCGAGGGAGACGGTCGGACGCTTATCGCCGGTGTTGTTTTCGGCGGAGGTGGGATCGAAGAAGAGGTAGCCCATGACGGCGGCCACGGCGAGAACAGCGAGCGCGACGTATTCGCGAGTACCGAGGCCAAACACGTCGCTCAGTGTGGTTCGAGGACGGGCATACCGGCAAAGGGGATGGCAACGCGCCGGAAAGACGCATGCGTTATGACCAAGGGATGACCGCCGTTTTACGTAACTCAGGGATTTCCCTGTTCCTTGTTCGGTGCAGTGCCGTGACACTGCCGACATGCGAAAAATTCACACAATTGCGCTGGCACTCATCGGTGTAGCCCTCGGGGTAGGCACCTTGAGCTTCGCGCTGGCGGCAAACACGGCGGCGCCGGCCCTCACGCGGCGCGCGATTATGCCCGGCGTTGCCGGCGACAACAGCGTGTTTATCCCCGGATCCGGGACTTCGACGCCGACACCGGAAGTAGGCGGCTGCGCGGGCCTTCGCACGAACGTGAAGATTTTGGCGGACTCGGCAGCCGGCTTCGACCGAACGGCCGTGGCTTCGAGCCTGTTCGCGCTGGTGAATGAACCGCGCCCGGACGGCATCACCGATGGCAGTGCGCGCTTCGCTCCGTTCGAAAGCCGGGTGGTGGAGATCACTGCCTCGCTGGTCGGATACAAGCGGACGGCGGGCGGCGGGATCGACCTCGTGATCACGCAGGGCGGCGGCGGCGACATCATGCTGGTGTCGTTCCCTTCGCAGTCGTGCCTTGCGGGGACGAATTCGAGCGATGGGGCGGCGGTGAACTCGGCCCGGATCGCGTTGATGCAGCAGTGTGGCAACCCGCCCGATTCGGGTGTGTTCAAGCCGCTCGGCGGTTCGGCGACGATCCAGGGGGTGCCGTTCTGGGGGCCGAAGCGGACCGACGGTTCGGGTGCGCCTTCGGGCGTGGAGCTGGGGCCGGCCCTGAAGTTCACGTTTAACCCGGCGACTTCGTGCGATGCCAACGCTTCGAAGACGCCGTACCCGACGGCCACGGCGACGCCCGTCGTTACCCAGGTGTTGATCAGCGTGTCTCCGCAGCAGGCTCACCCGGGCGATGAGATCGTCGTCACGATCATCATGGTGCCGCTTGCCAGCGGAAGGCTGTGCGGGTATCAGCTCTGGGACTCCGAGGTAACGCTCGTGAGCTCGGCCGAACTGGCGCCAACGGGCAGCAATGGAAGAATCACCTGGAATGTCACGCTGCCCAGCGACATCCATCTCGGCGTAGCCCGTGTGCAGCCGGTTTGCCCGGGCTTGCCCACGAACGGCTCGGCACCTCTCGCTATCGTTCCGTAGCATTCGGTTCGCGTGAGGGGGAGGTGTCGCCGGGTGTGAGGGCGGATACATCGACGGTTCCGCGAGTTTGTTCGTGGCGGCGAAGTAGGGCCGAGGTTGGTGGGGTGGCCGGGTGGGCGGCGGTTTGGTGGGCCTGGGATCCGCTTACTGCGTGCGCGGTTCTGATGCGGGGTGCGGGGAACCGGCGTGGTGGGGGCTTGGGTT
>JBDTNM010000179.1:0-6730 GCA_039933735.1 bacterium
AGCTCACCTTGCCGATGGGCACGTGCACGTTGCCGTAGCGGTCGGTGCGGTACTCCACCTTGCCGCCCTTGAACTCGCCGACGGCCTTGGCGACGTCGGGGGTGACCGTGCCGGTCTTCGGGTTCGGCATCAGGCCGCGGGGGCCGAGCACGCGGCCGAGGCGGCCGACCTTGCCCATCATTTCGCGGGTGGCGATGGCGACATCGAAATCGGTCCAGCCGCCTTCGATTTGCTTGATCAAATCATCGCTGCCGACGAAATCCGCCCCAGCTTCGCGTGCGATGCCGACCGCTTCGCCTTCAGTGAAGACGAGAACGCGGAGGACCTTGCCGAGGCCGTGAGGCAGAACGGTACTGCCGCGAATCTGCTGCTCAGCGTGGCGCGGGTCAAGGCCGGTGCGGATGTGGAGTTCCACGGTTTCGTCGAACTTCGCCGGGTGGATTTCCCTCGCGAGCGCGATGGCTTCCTCTACCTGGTAGAACTTGCTCTTATCGACCTTAGCGGCCGCTTCTTCGTACTTCTTGCCTTTTTTTGCCATGGCTAAGAGACCTCGATGCCCATGCTGCGCGCCGTGCCTTCAATGATAAGCATCGCTTCTTCGATGTCGTTTGCATTGAGGTCGGGCATCTTCGTCTCGGCGATCTTGCGAATGTCGTCTTCCGACACTTTGCCGACCTTCTCGAGGCGCGGGTTGCCGCTTCCCTTTTGGACGCCAGCTGCTTTACGCAGCATGTCGGCCGCGGGCGGCGTCTTGAGAATGAAGGTGAATGAGCGGTCTTCGAAAATCGTCAGCTGGGCCGGGATGATCTGACCGACTTTGTCCTGCGTGCGGGCGTTGTAGTCCTTGCAGAACTCCATGATGTTTACGCCGTGCTGGCCGAGTGCCGGGCCAACCGGCGGTGCCGGGTTTGCCTTGCCGGCGGGAAGTTGCAGCGTTACCACTGCGCGGACTTTCTTTGCCAAAACCTATCTCCTTGTGTGCAAACGGCATGCTCCTGGGCAATGCCTCCACGGTTCCGCGGGCGCGACATTCGTTTGGAATAGCGAATGCAAAGGACGCGAATAGCCAGTGTCCTCGATCTGGCGATTCTTCGCAACGACAGGAGGCGGATAGAACCCTGAGTTTCTTTGGCAATTGGCCGCTTAAAGGGCCGATGTTTCCCGTGCCGTGACTTTCCTAGAGCCACCCCGTGCGTATACTCCGCGAAGTCACCGTCAGATCGATTCGATCAATCGAAAACGGTGAAGGAATCCAAGGGGGAAACTCTCTGTCAGACCTCGATAACTACTGGAAGAGGCGTGCCATGGGCACAGCACTCAGCCGCCGCCGGCTTATGGGCGGCGTGGCCGTCGCCGGCGTAGGCGCGGCTTCGCTGGCGTTGGTCGGCTGCGGCGACGACGACGACTCATCGGGCGGCAATACGCCCGCCGCCAGCGCTAGCGCTGGCGCGTCACCAAGTGCGGGCACTTCTGCAACCGCCGTTGCTAAGCAAAAGGGCGGCACTGCCCGCTTCATCAGTTCAAACAACACCTATGACACGTTCGATGTTGACCGCAGCCGCTTCAGCCCGATTGGCGTGCTCTTCGGTTACACCAACCTCGGTGTGATGCAGTGGGACAACTATGCGGGTGGCAAAATCGGTGGCGCCCTGGCCGAAAAGGTCGAACAGCCGGACAAGCAGACCTTCGTCTTCTCCGTCCGCCCGAACGTTTTCTGGCACAACAAGGCACCGGTAAACGGCCGCGCCGTAACAGCCGACGACATCGCGCAGTTCATTCTGCGCAATAAGGGCGGCAAGACGATCGACGGTGTCGACGACCCGAACTTTTACCGCAAGGCATCGTTCCAGACTGTCGATAAGGTCGAAACGGTCGATGCCAAGACGGTCAAGGTCACGACCGTCAAGCCGGATCCCTTCTTCCTGAACGTCCTCGCTGGCACGTACACGAAGGTCCAGGCTCCTGAAGCGATCAAGGCCTTCGAGAAGGACTATGCGAACCTCAGCGCCGATAAAATCATCGGCACTGGTGCGTTCGCCCTGACCGAGTTTTCGGCAGAAGGCAAACTGACGCTGACCCGTCACGACAAGTTCTATTCCCAGGTCAATGCGGACGCCATTAAGTATCTTCCTCTGTTCACCGACCAGGCAGCCCAGCAGGCCGCCTTCGAGCAGAAGCAGGTTGACGCCTTTGCACCTACCCAGAACGCGGTTCTCGAAGACCTCAAGAAGCGCTACGACGGGAAGATCACGGAACTCAAGCAGTTCTCGGCAAACCCACAGGCGGGCACCTACTACGGTGGTGCGAAGCCGTGGAACGACCCGAACCTCATCGGCGCAATCTTCCGCGCCTTCGACCGCCGTTCGCTGATCAACTCTTTGCTCCAGGGCAAGGCTGCGCTTTCGGGCAATGTGCCTCCGACCCAGTCCGCTTTTGGTATCAACGAGAAAGAACTCATCACTTACCCGGGATATCTCGAAGACCGGGCGAAGGAAGAGTCCGAAGCCAAGAAGATGTGGGATGCCGGCGGCGGTCCCGCGCTCGGCGAAATCACGGTCGATATCCCAGACATCTGGGAAGGCCTCTACTCCGGCGGCTCGGCGCTTATCACCGCGCAGCTGAAGAAGGTCCTCGGCAACACCTTTACCGCGAAGATCGAGCCGTATTCGACGATCACGACCAAGATCGTGAAGCAGCAGTACGGAAACGGTGCGAACAACCTCTGGTGGGGCTGGATCACCGACATCACCGACCCGGAGCCGACGCTTCTCAACTACCTGCAGTACAACTCGGCCCAGCCGCAGTTCCAGCAGTTCGGTGTGAAGATCGACAAGGTCGACACGCTCACGAATTCGCTCGTGACGGAATTCGACCTTTCGAAGCGCCAGGAAGGCAACAAGGAAATCAATCGTGAGCTGCTGAAGGCTTACGGCGCTGGTGTTCCCTACAGCCTGATCGGCGTCACCTCGACACTCATCCACAACTATTACCATCCAGCTGAACTCGCACCGTTCGTAACGGCGCACCAGTTCGGTACCGAAGCCTGGTTCGACCAGAAGGACCCCACGTGGTCCGGACGGCCGTCCTAACACCTCATTCTGAAGAGGGCCATCCCCAAGCAATTGCGGGATGGCCCTCTTCGGCAGTTACCGAGAGGGGGGAGCTGTGAGGAACTACATTCTGCGCCGGGTCGTGGTGAACATCCCGGTTATCTGGCTTGTCGCCACCCTGGTTTTCCTGGCCACCAGCGTGTTGCCCGGCGACTTCGTCGCTCAGCGCATCGCCGCGCAGGATCCGACTTCCACCGACCCCGCTCTCCGAGCCAAGCAAATCGAGGCGGTCCGCCATGACCTTGGTCTGGACAAGCCCGTGCCGGAGCGCTACGTGCGCTACCTTGGCAACCTCCTGAAGGGTAACTTTGGGACTTCGTACCAGACACGTCAGCCGGCCCTCCAGGGCATGCGCGACGGCCTTCCGTACTCGCTGCAGCTGGCGGTGATGTCGTTGATCATCGGCCTCGCCACTTCGATACCCATCGGGATAATTAGCGCGATCAGGCAAGATTCGCCGATCGACTACGTCCTCCGCATTTTCGCCATCCTCGTGCTGGCGATGCCCAGCTTCTGGGTGGGGACGATGCTCCTCCTGTACTGCGTGAAGGGGGTGAACTTCTTTGGCCTCTTCACGATCGGGTGGACTATCGATCTGACGAATCCAAAGCTGCTGTGGGAAGACCCGAGCTCGAGTTTCAAGTTGTTCATTCTTCCCGCTCTTGCAGGTGGCCTCGCCTCCGCTGCGGGCGTGATGCGGCTCCTGCGTTCGCAGATGCTTGAAGTCCTCCGCCAGGACTACATCCGAACCGCTTGGGCCAAGGGCATGCGCGAACGCGTGGTCATCGTCCGACACGCACTGAAGAACGCGATGGTCCCGGTAGTCACGGTCCTGGGGCTCACGCTCGCCGGCCTGCTCAGTGGCAACGTTGTATTCGAAAACCTGTTTGGCATTCCTGGCGTTGGCCGCAAGATTCTCGTCGCCATCCAGGCGCGGGACGTCCCTGTCGTCCAGGCCTTCGTCCTCGTCATCGCAACATTCATCGTCTTCGTCAACCTCGGGATCGACCTCCTCTACGGCGTACTCGATCCTCGAATCCGATACTCGTAGGAGGGGCTGCAAAATGGCTCAAGATCAGGCAGTCCTCGATCGTTCCACCACCATCGGTGTTCGGCGCAGTCTTAGTGACCGTCCCGTTCTCGTCCGGTACGGGATCCACACAGGCCGCTTCTTCCGATCGAAACCGCTCGGCGGTATCGGTGTGGTCATCATCGGGCTGTGCGTGTTTGCTGGCCTATTTGGCAATCAGATCCAACGCTACGACCCGGAAACGATTTTCTCGAAGACGAACCCATCCTTCGACCCCGATCTGTACGAACAGAGCCTGACCGACCCGACGGTGAAGCTCACAGCTCGCCCGGAGCAGTTGCAGAAGGGCGAGACTCCGTTGCTGTTTACCAATCCCACGAGCCAGCACTGGATGGGCACCGACGGTCTGGGCCGTGATCTCTACTCGCGCATCATCCATGGCGCCTCAACCGCGCTCTACGTTGGCCTCGGCGCCGCGTTGATAGCGACGATTTCGGGCATTGTCATCGGTCTTGCGAGTGCGTACTTCGCGGGCACGGTGGACTTCATCATCCAGCGCATCATGGACACCCTGCAGGCGTTCCCGCCCCTGGTGCTCTTGCTGTTGTTTGGGCAGGTGGTGTCGAACCCCACACTCTCGGTGAACACCATCTCGCTCGGAATCCTGGGTATCGCCAGTTCGACCCGAATTGTGCGGAGCTCGGTGCTGGCTGCTCGAGAAGAGGTCTACGTGCTCGCAGCACGGACCATCGGCGCGAGTGATGTGCGCATCATGGCCCGCCACATCTTCCCGAACATCACCGCCCCAATCATCGTCACGTTCACCAGTTCCATCGGTCTCTACATCCTGATCGAGGCAACGCTGGCGTTCCTCGGGCTGGGAGACCCGACCCGTGTTTCCTGGGGCAAGATGATCGAAGAGGGGCGGAGGAACGGCACGTCAGACCCATGGATGGCCCTGGCCGTCGGCGGTGCGCTGACGGTGACTGTCCTCGGCTTCAATCTTGCCGGGGACGCGCTTCGTGACGTTCTCGATCCGCGCCTTCGCGGACGCGGTGGACGGGCCGGCTTCTAAGCCAGGCCCGCCCTTTGCCTGCCAGCCAGATGGCTGGGCCAAGTGCTGCCCCAGTCCCGACGCAAAGCGGCGGGGCAGACCCCTTGGAGCAGGACCGGTTTACGCCTCCGGTCCTGCCTCCTTTCCGGGAACCAGTACGAAATCCGAGCGGCGTTCGGATTCACAACAAAAACGCCCGGCGAGTATTTCGCCGGGCGTTTCGCTTGAGGATCCGCCGAGCCCCGAAGCTACAGTTTTTCCACCTGCAGGAAGTCGAGTTCGACCGGCGTTTCGCGGCCAAACATGTTCACGACGACCTTCACGCGACCTTTTTCAGTATTGATTTCGTCGACGGTGCCGACGAAGTCTTCGAACGGGCCATCCACGATCCGGACGCTCTGTCCGGGCACGAAGCCGACGCGCATGCGCGGCTGCTCCATGCGCATGGCGCGGAGGATGTGGTTCACTTCATCCGTTGAGAGCGACACCGGACGCGTACCAGAACTGACGAAGCCCGTGACGCCGGTTGTGTTCCGGATCATGTGCCAGGCCTCATCCGAGTCGGGGTCGCCTTCTTTCAGCTCAAGCGTCTGGACGAGCACGTAGCCCGGGTAGAGCTTTCGCTTCACGGTGCGGCGCTGACCATCGCGGATTTCGATTTCGTCCTCGGTGGGCACCACGACGTGGTACACCTTGTCCTTGGCATCCATCTGCTCGACGGTGGCGCGAATGGCGCTACGGACTTTGTTTTCGTGACCACTGTAGGTGTGCACGAAGTACCACTTCCGCCCGGCGGCGTTGATTTCGTCGTCGGTAAGCTGGTCTTGTTCGAGTGCCTCGTCGTCCTTCCGCTTGCGCACGACGCGCTTCGGCTTCGTTGGGGGATGGACATCGGAAAGCGCCGTGATCGGCGCCGGTTCATTGCTCATGTCTAGAAGAAGATCCTCTCAATAACCCAACCAAAGCTCAGGTCGAGCACGCCAAGGAAGATGCCCATGGCGATGGCGACAATCGCGACCACCACGGTCAAGTACCGTGTCTCAGCGAAGCTGGGCCAGGTCACTTTCCGGAGTTCGGAGATGACATCGGCCACGAACCGTGGTTCGAGCTTTTTCAGGAAGCCGAACGGGTTCGTGCGCTTGCGGGGTTCGGGCCGTGCGATACCGGCCGCAACGGGCGCAGTCGAAGGGCGAGGGAGACTCTCCCTCACTCTGCGTGTTTGATCGCCCGTTTGCTCACCGGCTGCGGCGGGTACCGTCGCGGCTCGGCGCCGTTGTGTTCGTGCCATCGCGGTTACCGTGTCTCCCGGTGGGCTCGGTGAACGCGGCAACGTGGGCAGAACTTGTTCAGTTCCATGCGGTCCGTGTCATGCCGCCGGTTCTTCTGCGTGGTGTACGTCCTCTCCCGGCATTCCGTGCATGCCAGGTGGATGATGATGCGGTCGCCTTTTGCCTTGGCCATGGTCCGAATCCTTTGGAGTATCGCCTAGGCGAGAATTTTGGTGACGACGCCAGCGCCGACGGTGCGGCCGCCTTC
>JBDTNM010000180.1:0-6678 GCA_039933735.1 bacterium
AGGGCCTTTTCATCGGCCATGTGGGCAACTTCCCACGCGGCATCCGACTTCATGAACGTCTCCGCGCCCTTCGTCAGCGCGATGGTGATCAGGTTTCCGCGGCGGAACACCACCTGGTGGTAGGTAGCTTTCACGTTCGAGCCGGTGATCGTCCCGGTCGTGGTGACGAACGCGATGGACTTGTTTCCGATCGGTTGAATCGAAACGGGCTGAGCTCCGGGGGTCTTGCTCACGAACTGTGAGAAGTAGTCGAAGGCCTTCTGTGCGCCCGCTTCATCATTAAACAGGTGCGATTCGACGGAGACGTAGTACGCGCCGTTGAGCACAGCCTGGTCCCGGCCTTCGGGCGAATACGCGGTCTCATAGCCGCCGTCGTAGCCCCACTCTTTCAAGAGCTTCATGCCGTCGGCTTCGGAACTGAACAGGCGCGGGGTCTTGGCGTAACCGGCGGCGTCAATGACGACGGTGCCCTTGATATCGGTAATCCAGTTCGCGCCGAGGTCATCGATGCTGACTGAGTACTGGCTCACGGGCGCGCTCAACTTCGGCGAGGCGGTCGAAACCACCGCGGGAGTCTGGCTGGGACCTTTTGTGGTGCCGCCGGTGATGCCCGTGCCGCCATCGTCATCTCCGCATGCGAAGAAGGCGGGCGTGAGGGCAAGGGCGCAAACGGCCAGCAGAAGCCGTCGTGGCATGGGGACTCCAAGGGGGCGAACTGTTACCGGAGTGTATCCAGAGGCCAACGTTCACGGAAGAAAAGTTAGGCAAGCCGCGGGAAAGGGGCTTCCCACGGCCCTAACGGAGTTCGCCTACAACCCGGTTCCTGGCTCCGGGATTGTCGCCGAAAGCCCGCTTGCAACCCGCTCGCGGCGGCGTGCGACCAGGATCGAGGCCGAGATCGCGAGTGTCAGGATTGAGGCGATCACGCCGAGACTGAGCAGGGCCGGGACCTTGTAGAAATCGATGACGAGCATCTTCGTGCCGACGAACACCAGGATCGCGGCAAGCGCCGGCTTCAGGTAGGCCAGCCCGGCGAGATAGCCCGCGAGAACGAAGTACAACGAGCGCATGCCCAGGATGGCGAAGATATTCGATGTGAAGACGATGAACGGGTCATCGGTGATCGCATAGATAGCGGGGATCGAATCGACCGCGAAGATAAGGTCGGTGCTTTCTATCAGCAGTAACACGATGAACAGCGGCGTCACGAAGGTCAGGCCGTTGCGGCGTACGAAGAACTTCTGGCCCTCGTACGTCTCGGTGGTGCGGAAGAAACGCCTGGCGAGCCGCACCACGCGATTCTGTTCGAGGTCAGGCGAGTGTTCCTGTTCGCGCAAGAATTTGAAGCCGGTATAGATAAGGAAGGCGCCGAAGAGGTAGATGACGAAGTGGAGCGTGCCGAGCAAGAACCCGGCCGCGGCAATCAGGAGCGCCCGCATGACGAGCGCGCCCACGATTCCCCAGAAGAGCACCCGGTGCTGGTACGCCCCCGGGACGGCGAAGGCCGAGAAGATCAGCAGGATGACGAAGATGTTGTCGATGCTGAGCGTTTTTTCGACGAGGTATCCGGTAGTCCACTCGAGGCCCGCATCCGACCCGCGGAAAAGGTAAACGCCGGCGTTGAAGACAATCGCGAGGCCAATCCAGGCGGCGCTCCAGGCGAGTGCCTCGCGCCGCGAAACGTCGTGCGCGTTCTTGTGGAAGACGCCCAGGTCCAGGGCGAGCATGCCGGCGACAAACGCAAGGAAGAGCGCCCAGGGAAGAAGTTCGATAATCAAAGGGAATCTCCATGACGAAAACGGAGGGGCCCGCGAAGCAGGCCGCCCGGGGAGCGGCCCGCCTCGCAGGCAAGAGATGGGGTCCGGCTAGAAGGCGGCGGGGCTAATCCCAGCCGAAGTCCGAATCCGCCCGGCGAGACTTACGCTCGCCGCTGCCGCGGTCGTCTTTGTCGTCATCGTCCTGGAAGGCGCGCATCCAGCGGTCGAAGAAACCGCGAACGCCCTTGCGGCGGGGCGGTTCTTCGCCCGGGGCGCGCTGTCGCCGTGGGTTGTCGTTATCCGTTTCGAACAGCTCGAAGAGATCCATGATGCGAAACCTCCTGTGCGGTCCTGGCATCGAGCACGCCTGGCCGCATCCACGTGTGGATGAGCCAGGGTCTCACCAGGCGAGAGGCTCGCCCGCATGGCCGGCGCCGAAGCGCGTACTGACGACCATGCGAATGCACCGGGGATGGTGCCTTGGTTACTCCCCCTTGACTGGCGTCTACGATACAGGAAATGTGATTCGTGTTTCAAGCACCATGCGATGTTCCGTTTACCGGCGCTTACCGAACCGCTGGACTTCTCCCGGTACATTGGATACATGCCTCAAACGCGCCGCAGCGGCCTTCGCATCAACTACAAGATCATGGGCAGCGGCAGTCCGCTCGTCCTTATTCACGGTTACACCGCCAGTGGCGAATCGAACTGGGTTACGTCCGGCTGGGCCGACTACCTGGCCGGCCGCCACACTCTGCTGATCCCCGACTTGCGCGGCCATGGCCGCAGCCAAAAACCGTACAGCTCGGAGGCATACTCCGTAGCAGCGATGGCAGCGGATGTCCTGGCGGTGATGGATAAGGAAGGGATAGACCGCGCGCCGGTCTTCGGCTACTCGATGGGCGGCATGGTCACGCTCGAACTCCTGCTCGAGCACCCGGACCGCGTGAGTTCGGCCATCATCGGCGGCATGGGCAGCTACTTCCCCCGGCGCCGGGGCCGCTTCAGCATCGAACGGCAGGACAAGAAGAGTTCCGCCCCGCGGCGCTCGATCGGCCAACAGATCCGATTCCTCACCACCTACGTCGCCCGCTTCGACCCGATCGCGATCGACGCCGCCTACCGGGGCGTGTTTAAAAACGGCCGACCAGTGGACCCGGCACGGTTGGCCGAAATCCGCAAGCCGGTGCTTGTCGTCGCGGGTGAACTGGACCCCTTTTGCGCGCCGGCGAAGGCACTGTCGGCGGCGATCCCGGGCGCGAAATTCGTCTCGCTGCCGCACGAGGGCCACCTCAGCGCGATCCGCAATCCGCAGTTTCGAAGCGAAGTCGCCGGGTTCCTCCAGGAAGTCTCGGTGGCGAAGGCCGTCTGAAGCGGGAACCTTCGGGTTGCCCTCGTCGTTATCCTCGAATGATGAAGTACGCGAGCTTGGCGGCCGCGACCGCGCTGGTTCTTTTGGTTTCGGCCTGCAGCAGTCGAGACAGTCAGCCGACCACCTCAACCAGCACGTCGCAGGCGATTGTCGCAACAGCTACGGCCCTGCCGCATGCGTCGCCTTCACCGCCGGCGGTCTCCCCGATCGCGGTGACCGGGGCGGACAAGGAAATCAAAGTCCGGTGGCGTTGGGATTCCGGGCTCTTCAACGTGGTTATGTGGGTACGGGCCAGCGGCGCCAAAGTCGCCGCGTCCTATGGCGGTCTGTACGAAGGCCCTGGCAACTTCTCTTCCCGCCCGGGAGGAGTGGCCTTGCTGGATGCAGCGACGGGCACGGAACTCTGGCGGCGCGACACTCCGACCCAGGCCTTCCCGGCTGCCTTCGCGAACGGTGTAGTCGCGGCCGGCACTGGTGATGGCACCGTCTTCGCCTGGGACCAGGCCACCGGTGCTGAGCGCTGGCGCCTGAGCTTCGACGGGATCCCCTTCCAGGTCGTTCAATCAGCCAGCCTCTTCGTGGTAGCCGACGCTGATCCCGAGACCTGGGGACCCAACGGGCTCGTCGATAAAACCCGGCTCGGCGGCCGCGTCTGGGGCGTCGATTCCGCCACCGGCACGGTGTTGTGGAAAACTTCGGTCGGGTCGTTCAACGCGTTTATCGCCGTCGAGAGTCTGCTCACCGGCGGATTCATCGCTGCTTCGTCCTCCTCGCCCACGGGTGATGGCAACACCGTCGCGATCGAGCCTCTCACCGGGAACGTGCGCTGGAGTAAACCAGTCGAAGCCTCATCGCCGCCTGCGGTTGAAGGCAGCCTGCTCGTCGTGCCCGGGGCCTCGATGGAGGCCTTCGATCTCACGTCCGGAGCCCCTCGGTGGTCTGCCCCGGCGCCGGGCGGAGGCACCTACTTCTTCCCGGGTATTACGGGAAACACCGTCGTCTCGGGCACCAATACGGGCTCACTCAACGTGCTTGATGCTCGCGACGGGCATCTGCTCGCCTCCGCTCAGATGGGCGAATGTGCCAGCGGACAGTGGTTCCAGGGATTCGGATTGGCCTATGCCCTGTTTTGCGGCTCGCTGGTCCGCATGGACCACGCCACCGCTGGCTGGACGCTTGTCCGCATCCTGACAGCACAGGGACCGATAGATTCCGCCGCCGGTGCGGGTACGGGGATCGTCCTCAGCACCGGGATCGGTTCCGCGCCGGAGCAGGTCCTCTTCATCGAACCGTGAGCCGGATTCAACGCGACTCACGGTTCGTGTCAGGGCGCTATTTCGCTACGTTGAACGTCCCGAGGTCCTTCCATACAAGCGTTGCACCGGAATGGCCCGCGACAATCATGGTGACGAGAGCCCGCGCCGCCGGAATCAAAGCCACTCCGTAAGCCGCTATCGGGCTCCACTTCGGGAGGTTCCATCGCTCCCGGTAGCGGTCGATCGCCCAGAACGCCACCGCAACGAAGCCGAAGACCATGGCAAAGAAGAAGGCCGTATCGCCCTGTTCGGGGTGCTCACCGAAGCGCACCTCCTGGCCCACAGCCTGCCCGGCCACGCGCAGCGAGTGTTGGAGCGGCTCGCCCGTTTGCTTCGCCAGGAAAGCGAAGATGCCCCCGGCGACCGCCATGATCGCGATGGGAAAGCTGTAAGCCTTTCGCCATGCGGCTTTCCAGCCCGTCGCGGCGAGAGCGATAGCGGCCAGCGGCACCAGGACGACGGCTGCGTGGACGAGCAAGGCGTGAGCCGGAAGCCCGGCCAGGTTAGTCAACATGAACATTTTTTGCGATTCCCTCATGCGTTCCGAACTCGGAGCCTCGGGTGGTGCTGCGGCATAACGCCCCCGGCAAGAGCAACGCTACGAGCCTAACATTAGGAGAGTCTTAGAAGGGCATGTGAGTAACGGAAAGAAGCGCTGGCACATTCCCGCTGTTCGCCGCCCCTCGCGCCGGCATTCGCGCACCTGTTGTCGGGCACCGGGTCGTCTCCTATAGTAGACGCGTGACTACGGAATCGTCGATCGAGCAACGGATCTCTGCGAACCTCAAGGGCCGGCGCGAAGCGCTGGGCCTTTCGCTTTCGCAACTGGCCGAACGCTCGGGCGTAAGCAAGGCGATGATCGGTAAGGTCGAAACCGGCGTGTCATCGCCCACGGCGGGCTTGCTGGGGCGCCTATGCGCCGGCCTCGGCGTCACGCTTTCGACGCTAATGAACTCGGTCGAAGCGCCGGGCAGCACGCATTTTCCCGCGCACACACAGCCTTCCTGGCGCGACCCGGAGACGGGCCTGCAGCGCACCCTGGTCGCGGCGATGACCAGTCAGAGCGGGATAGAAATCGCCCGGCTGACGCTGCCGGCCGGGACGGTTGTCGAGTATGCGCTTGTTCCCGCGACACCGATTCGCCAACACATCTACATGCTCGCGGGGACAGTGAATTTCACTATCGGCGGCGAATCCACCCTGCTTTCCCCGGGCGATTGCCTGTTCGCCGTCATCGACCGGCCGACTCGCTTCGAGGTGCCCGCATCCGGTCCAGCTGAATACCTCGTCATCCAGGAGCCCGCATGAGCAGCTACGTCATCGAATCGCTCGGCCCGGCCGAGGCTGCAGCGAACATCGACGGCCTCGCGAATGTCCTCAGCGACTGCGTTGAGGGCGGCGCCTCGGTCAGCTTCATGCTGCCGTTTCCACGCGAAAAAGCCGAGACATTCTGGGAAACGGTTACGGGCAGTGTTTCGCGCGGAGAGACCATCTTGCTCGCCGCTCGGGACGACGCCGGCATCTGCGGGACCGTGCAGCTTCAGATGGGGCTGCCCGAAAATCAGCCTCACCGCGGCGAGATCGCGAAACTGCTCGTGCACCGGCGGGCGCGGCGTCGAGGCATCGCCGAAGCCCTGATGGCCCGGATCGAAAGCGAGGCCGCGCGTGTTGGGCGATCATTGCTCGTGCTGGATACGGCCAGCGATACCGCCGAGCGGCTCTACCGGCGGATGGGCTGGACCGAATGTGGCGTGATCCCAGATTTCGCCCTCTTCCCGGACGGGCGGCCGTGCGCAACAGTGTTCTTCTGGAAGCGTGTGGCTACCGCATAACCCCGCCAATCATGCCCTCGCCGGGCCGAGCCCGCGCGACAAGCCACCCCCCTCGTTGGACAACGTTTCCGGGAGATTCCACAATCCGGGTTCGATTCGGAGGTTTCCATGGAATTTCGTGATAGCCCGAGTGAGACCGCATTTCGCTCGACCGTGAGGTCGTTTCTCGATAGCGAATACCCTCCGGAGTACGCCGACCGGCCGACGGAGTGGGGGCTGTTCAACGGCGCCGGCCGGGCGCAATCCGGTTTCATGGAGTTCATGCGCGGCTGGACCGCGAAACTGAACGAGCACGGCTGGGGCGCCCCCGCATGGCCGAAAGAGCACGGCGGCGGCGGCCTGAGCGTGAAGGAGCAGTTCATCCTCAGCGAGGAGTTCGCCTGGCGGCGGGCGCCGCGCTC
>JBDTNM010000181.1:0-6628 GCA_039933735.1 bacterium
AGGAACGACCCCACCCCCGCCCCGAGGAAGACCGCCCAGAACGAAATCACGAACGAGACGTGAGCGCCGGCCATCACCCGGCTGAGCATGTCCTGGCCGTTCTGGTTGAGGCCAAACGGGTGCGCGAGGGAAGGTCCATCGAGCGGAGTCCCGACGCTGAGCTCGTCCGCTGGATACGGCGCGAGTTTCGCCCCAAACAGGCCGAGGATCACAAACGCGACCAGCACGATCAGCCCAAAGACGCCCGCGGGATGCTGGCGGGCAAGCCTGCCCATGCGCCGCGGCCAATTCGGCCGCGCCGGGACGTACGACCAGTCAAGTTGTCCTCCGGTGGCAGTGCGGGCGGCCATCAGGAGTACTTCACGCGTGGGTCAATCACGGCGTAGGAAAGGTCGATCAGCAGGTTCATCGCCACCACCACCACCGCCGTGTAGAGCACCAGGAACTGGACCACCGGAAAGTCCGAAGTGAGCGCCGAGATCAGGAAGAACTGCCCCAGCCCGTTGATGCTGAAAATCTGTTCGAGGATGAGCGAACCGAAGAAGAGCGCGGTGATGTGCCCGCCTAACAACGTGACGATCGGTATGAGCGCGTTGCGCAGACCGTGACGAAGCACCACCGAGTTACCGGCGAGGCCCTTCGCCCGGGCCGTGCGCATGTAGTCCTGGCGGAAGACCTCCAGGAGCGTCGACCGCGTCAATCGCATCATTCCCGCTGCCCCGCCGATTCCGAGCAGGATCGTCGGCGGCAGGTACAGCCGAAGGTTCGTCCATGGGTCATCGAAAATTGAGACGTGCCCGCCGACTGGCGGCGAATAGTTCCACCAGAGTGAGGGCAGGACGATGAGCAGAATGAGCAGGAAGAACTCGGGGATGGACTGCCCGAAAACGGCGAACACGCGAAAAGCGTAATCCGTGATCGAATTTTGCCGCACAGCGGTGATGACGCCGAATGAGACGCCGAAGAGCGTGCTGAAGGTGACCGAGAGCACGAGAATCTCGAAGTTCACCGGCCAACGCCGCTGAATCTCCGGCCAGACAGGCTGATTGCTGCGGAAGGTGTGGCCCAGGTCGCCCCGGACCACATTCCCCATCCAGATGACGAACTGCTCGAACACCGGCTTATCGATGCCGAGCTCTTTGCGGATGGCCTGCTCCTGCTCGACGGTCGTGTTCTGGTTCACGTAGAGCGTCGTCGGGTCGTTCGCGAACGGCAGGCGCAGCGTGAAGAACGTGATGATCGAGACGACCACCACAATGAGCGGCATGTAGGCAAGCCGGCGCATGGCGTACTGGCGCATGAGTGGCGTCAGCCCTTGTCGATGTACGTCTTGCCGCTGAAGAGCCCGTAGCTCCCCCGCCCGACGACACGCCCCTTCACATAGCCCCAGTTGGCCGTGTTCGAAAGCGCGATAAAGGTGGGGATATACGGTGCGGCCTTTTCGTAGGCTTTCTTTTGGATTGCCTGGACAGCCGCGCGCCGCTCCTTGTCGTCGAGGATCGTCTTCTGCTTGATGACGAGCCCATCGAGTTCGTCATCCTGGAAGGCGGCCCAGTTTGGACGTCCGCCGATCTGCTTCGTGTACGAGCCGATATACGAGCTGGGGTCGTCGTACTCGAGAGACGGGTACGTGATGAACCCGTCGTAGTCTGAGCCGTAAAGCGACTGGGCGAGCCATTTGCCGAAGTCCTCGCCGACGAGCTTGATCTTGATGCCCAGGTTCTTTTGCATCTGTGATTGGACGATCTGAGCGAACTGCTGGTAGCGGTCACCCGGGACGATGTACTTGAGTTGATATTCCTTGTTCAGGTCGAAGGTCGTCGCGCCGAGCAACTTCTTCGCCTCAGCGACGTCCGTCTTGCCGTAGGTCGCGTCCACTTCGGCAGAGGTTATGGCTTCACCGAAAGCCGGCGGGACGGGGCCTGCCAGTTTGCCTTCGCCGAAGTTCATCAGATTGATCATCTCTTTGCGGTCGAGGGCCAGGTAAATGGCCTGGCGAACGCGCGGGTCGGCCCACTGGCCGTCGGCGCGAGTCTGCACCAACCAGACGGCCCGCGAATCGACCGAGTCGATGACGATGCTCTTGCCGTGCTTCTTATCGAGGTCTTCGCGCTCAAGCTTGTTGTTCAGCGCTACGGCGTCGATCTCCTGTGCGGAGAAAGCAGCGAGTGCCGCGGCCTGTTCTTGCACGAGCTTGTAGTTGAGTCCCGCGAGGTACGGTTCGCCGCTGACGCGCCACTTCTCGAACCGCTTCAGCTTGAAGTTGGCGCCGTTTTCGTGGCTCACGAACTGGAAGCGGCCGCTGCCGACGAGGTCCTTGTCCATGAAGGTCGGGTCTTTCGCGATCTCTTCGGGCAGGATCGAACTCGCGATCGGGCTGCCGCCATTGGTCGAGCTGAAGCCCCAGGCATCGACTGCTTTGAGGACGAAGTTCACGGTCTTGTCGTCGGGCGTCTCGATGTGGTCGAACACCTGAGTCCACCAGGAACTGTTCGAAATCTTCGTCTGCTTGGCGGCGCTTTCCAGGCTCGCCTTCACATCGGAAGCCTTCACAGCGCGGCCGTTCGCCGGCGCCTTGTCGTGGAACACCGAGTCCTGCAGTTTGACGGTGAAGTGCAGCGGGTCCTGCTGTTCGATGCTCGCCGCGAGGAAGTTCTCGCGGACGCCCGTATCGAGAGGCGTGTACCAGAGATGGTCGAAGATCGTGAAGCCCCAGGTGAGGCCGCTATCGAGGCCTGAGTAGGGGTTGATGGAGGCGAAAATCGCACCCTGGCGTGACTTGAGCGTGCCATCCTTCTTCACCACTTCGCCGGCTGTCGTCGGCGTTGCCGCGGTGAGGGTGCCCGGGTTCACACCCGCATCCGAGGTAGGGCTGGCGCTGCTGCCGCCCGAGTCATCATCGTCACCGCAGCCGGCAAGGGCCCATGCAGTGCCCCCGAGTGCTACGGTGCCGGCTCCCCCAAGCAGCCGGCGACGCCGCATTCGCCTGTTCCAGTAGTTCTCGTGGTCCATGACTGTTTCCCCTCCGTTGCCACCACCTGTTTGGTTGGTGCTGGTGTATACGCTTGCCTTGGCGAACCGGTCAATACCAGTTATCGGCTCGGTCGATGCATTCTCATCTTCTGTACGAATGCCATCGAAGTCCCGGTTCTCGTATGCACGATTTCGACAAAGATGTTCGCCTTGGGCGAAGGCCCGGCCGCTGGAGCCACACCATTGGCCGGGACCTTGCCCTGATCGCCCAGGCTTCGTCTCCTCCGCCGGGCGGCCCCTGGAAGGGCGCCTCGGGAGGCATGACAGCGCGCAAGACGGACCCGACACGAATGCTTATACACGCGTGTTTAGTCGGCGGCGCTGAATCTAGGGCTGGCATGCTAACCTTGTCAAGATTTCGCGAGAGGAAGCGTCACGGACATGACCGAAGAGGTTGGCCTGCGGGGCTATCGCGTGCAGGATCCCGTGAGGACCCTCGCCCGGCGGCGCGAAATCATGCTCGCCATGGCCGAGGTCATCAACGAGAAGGGCTACGCTTCGGCCACACTCGAAGATGTCGCCGCGCGCATGGGCACCAGCAGGGCGGTCATCTACTACCAGTTCCGGAGCAAGGAAGACCTTTACGCCGAAATCGTGGTCGAAGCGGTTGCGCGCGCGGCCGAGCGACTCGAAGCGATCATCGCTCGCGGCGAGTCGCCTGAGCGGACGCTGTTTGCCGCCTTGCAGGACCTGATTAGCGTGGGCATGGAACCACTCAACCGCAGCACCCTCGTGACAGGCCGCCCACGAGCACTCTCTTCCGATTCCCGGGCGCGGATTCGCATCGTCGACCGCCAGTACGAGGGGTTGCTCACCCAGGTGATCCGGTCTGGCATCGCCTCGGGCGCATTCACCGACCGCGACCCGCGATTCTTGCGGTACACCCTGATGTTCGCGGTCAATGGAAACTTCATCTGGCGGCGCCCGGACGGCCCCCTCAAGACCGACTACATCCTCGCCGAGCTGCCGCACATGCTCATGAATTCCGTCCTCGCCCATCCCTGCGACTACCACCCTCACGGCGAGACAGACGCGGCGAAATCCCTCGCCGATTAGTGATCCTGTCGGTTGCGCCGCCGGTGCGCTTTCGTGCATTGTTCCGCCACCATCCTCGGTATGTTGCAAGCCAAATGACGGACCCGTTCGAAAAGCAGTCACACGCACTCCCACCTGGCCAGTGGATGCACGGGCGAAGCCGATTTCCCGACCCGCTTACTCCGCTGTGTGCGGACTACCGAATGCTCGACCTGCTGGTACAGGGATTCCGGCGCGCCTTTGATAGCGCCTCCATCCCGCTTCCAGCCCCGGCCAACATCGTCATCGACGGTTACTGGTACGGCGGGCCAAACGGGAAGGCCGATACGAGCCCGGAGCGGGTGGCCGCATTCGAGGCATACGTCAGCGAGAGCCGCGAGGAGCGGTTGGCGCCGGCATGGGAGGTCATCAAACCGGGATCCGAGCGCCTGCTACAGGAGCTTCAGCGGGCCGACCTTCCGGACATGGATCACTCGCGCCTGCGCGATTACATCAGCCGAGTGTTGGACGCCGGCCGTGAAACGATGGCTGTTCACCACATCAATGCGGTGGGATACGCGGTGCAGATTGGACGACTGGGCCTCTTCGCCGAACGCGAACTCGGCCTTTCCGAAGCGCAAGTCGTCGCCATGCTCGGCGGAGCCTCCCCAGCCAGCCGTGAACCGGCTCTTGCGCTTGCCCGGCTCGCTCGGGAGATCGGCTCAGACGCTCGCCTGCGGCAGGCTCTCGATGACTCCGTCGATGCCATCCACCCGGACCTCATGCCCATTGTCCAGCCGTGGCTGGACGAATATGGCTACCGCAACCCGGCCTTCGAATTCGACCAGCCCCTGATCGTCGAGCAACCGCAACTCCTCGCCAAGCTACTCCGCGAAGCAATGGCAGGTTCGGCCGTCACCGAAGCGCCCACGGCAGGCCTCGACGCTGCGGTCGAAGTATCGGTACCAGCGGAACATCGAGCCGAATTCGAACGACTCCTCGCGGGGGCCCGCCAGGCTTACGCGATGCGTGACGACGACGTGAGCCACCTCCAGTGGTCACAAGGTTTGCAGCGGTTGGCCTTCCTCGAAGTCGGGCGGCGGCTCGTCGAGACCGGGGTTATCGATTCGGCCGAGGACGTCTGGTACCTCTCCCGCATCGACATGGAGGAGTACCTCGAGGCGGGGGGTCTGCGGCCGATGCAACTGGTGGTCGCTGAACGCCGTCAGGCACGAGAACGCCAGGCACAGACTCGCCCGCCAGCGATGCGTGGCGAGCCGATCCCGTTTCAGCCTCCGCCTCTCTCCGCCGCGGCCCGCGAGTTTCTTCAGGCCCGTGCATGGACGACCGTCGCGATGGACGCAGGCCCAGGAAAAGGCGCCAACGACACGGCCGAAATTCGCGGCATTGGCGCGTCGAGTGGTGCCTACACGGGCGTCGCCTGCGTTGTTTCGGATGAATCGGAGTTCGACAAGATTCAGCCCGGCGATGTCCTCGTCTGCAAGATGACCACGCCATCGTGGAACTTCGTTTTCAGCGCCGTCGGGGCGTTGGTCACTGACTTTGGCGGCCAGCTCTCGCACCCGGCCATCATCGCGCGTGAGTTTGGCATTCCCGCAGTGGTTGGCACTGTGGATGCGACTCAGCGAATCCCGGACGGCTCCACCGTAACGGTCGATGGCGCTGCCGGGACGGTGCGTTGGGAATGACCTCCACGCTCGCCTGATGTTTGCCGCCCCTGCGGCCGTTTGCTAGTCTGCGGCAGTCCTTTCACGCAACGGACGAATCACATTTTGATAGTGGGGTGACCCATGCCCAGGCGGCTTGCGGTCTCCGTTGGCTTCGGTGGAAGCCCGGAACAGAACCAGGAAATCATCAACCGGATCAAGGTCGCCGAAGAAGTCGGCGTTGAGGCCATCTTCACGGCCGAAACATGGGGGCGGGATCAGTTCTCGCTGCTCACCCAGATCGCGCTCCAGACCAGCAAAATCAAGCTCGGCACCGGCATCGCGCCAGTCTTCGGGCGTTCCCCGGGAGTCCTCGCGATGACCGCCGCGACGCTCGATGAGCTTTCGGGCGGCCGCGTCATCCTCGGCCTCGGGACCTCCGGCGACCGAGTGATCGAACACTGGCACGGCGAGAAGTTTTCGAAGCCGATCCAGCGCACCAAGGAATACGTCGAAATCATCAACATGATGGTGAGCGGCGAGAAGGTGCTTTACGACGGCCAGATCTTCAAGCTCCAGCGCGGCTTTCGCCTGCTCTTCGAGCCGCCGCGCAAGCACATCCCGATTTTCATCGCATCGATATCGCCGAAGAGCATGCAGTCCCTCGGCGGCGTTGCCGATGGCTGGATGCCCATCTATTGGCCGAAGTCGAAGTTCATGGATGGCAAGAAAGCCATCGCCGAAGCCTCCGTGGCCGCCGGCCGGCCCGCCGATGCCGTCGAATGCGTCGCGTCGCTGACCGTCGTCATCAATCCGGATGAGCAAAAGGCGAAGTACCAGGCCGCAGGGCCAATCTCGTGGTACGTCACCAACATGGGCGACTTCTACCACGAGATGCTGACCCGCAACGGCTT
>JBDTNM010000182.1:0-6616 GCA_039933735.1 bacterium
AATCGCGAATCGTACGGTAGGCAGGGCGCTCGGTTTCGGACATGCCCGGATTCTAAAGTGTGGCGCTCAGTCTCTGCTCAGGAATGGAGCGGCCACCCGGTACTTGCGCGCGCTTTCGGGCACCACCGGCCCGGAAGGCGGCGTGGCGGTTGGCGCCGGAGATGGTGACGGTGACGGCGATGGACCCGGCTGCTCGCCCACCCAGAGATACGTCTTGATGCTGCATCCGAGTTGCGTGCAGTAGGACTTCAGGGCGTTCAACACAGGCGGCGTGAACCGGACCGAACGGTTCGCATAGTCGTTGCCAGCGCTCACTACGCTGAAGATGAAGAAGTCGTCGTCATCGATCGCGAAGATTGGCGACCCACTCTGTCCCGGGTAGATGTCTACTCGCGTGAACAAGTACGTGTCGTCGACGAAATACTCGAACGAATCAGCCGCCCACATCGAACCGAACGGCTTGTCGCCCGGGAACCCCGCGGTGCCAATCATAGTTGTTGCGGCATCGAAGAAGCTGTCATCGGCGTGGGCCATGAAGGGATACGGCGCGAGCGCGCCATGGAACGGATCGCCAGAGAACGTCACGAGGCCCCAGTCGAATTGCGAAGCCTCGTGCGGCGTGCCCGAAGGCAGCTTCCCCGCGCCATCAGCCCAACCGTTCGGGATAGCCAATTGGGAGGCTGTCGCGAGGCCAAGGGCCGGCCCCTGGGCGTTCGCGCCCGGCGCTGCAACAATCGACCACTCGTAACTGCCGCCGCTGTACAGGCAGTGCGCGGCCGTGAGGACAACGTTGTAGTTGAGGAAGACGCCGCTGCAGGAACCGATCAGTTGGTTCGAACGGTCGTAGATCAGCAGAAAGGTGATCGTGCGCCAGAGCGGTCCGGTAGTGTCCTGGATCTGCACACGGTCATCGGTGCCGAACACCGTTGCCGCGGTCACCTCGCGCTGCGCCCTCGCAATGTCATCGAGGACGAGTTGTTCTTCGGGGCCGGCGTGGGCATCCGCCGTCAGCATCGAGAGAGGGTCACTTGCTGCGGCGCTCCATGGGCGCAAACCCATGACCGAGAAAGTCACCAAAAGGCCAACAAAGGGGATAAAGAGTCGAGTCCGCACACGAAACCTCCGCTCCGGCATCGCCGGGAACTACTGGCAGAATACTTACGCGGAAGCCCCTTGTGGGCCTAGGTACGTGTCGGGTTGGGAGTGGACTGGTTGCTTTCTGGTGGCGCGTCCTCGGTTGGCCCTTCCTGCTTTTCCACCCACACCAGGACCGCGCTGTGCGGATAGAACGTCGCCTCCACGTAGTCACCCTCGCGGATTCCATCGAGGATCAGCTGATCGCCTCGCAGGATCAGCTTTCCGAGGCGAATGTAGTGCGCCTTCATCACGATCGAGTCGTTTCGTGCCCAGCGCCGGCCCACGTAGCCTGTCTCTTTGCGAGGCTCGCCGATGTAGTCCAACAGCGATTGGATGGTCTGGAAGCCGAAGAGCAGCGAAAGGATTGAAAGCACGATAACCAGGAACCAGGTGCCGCCGTGGTCCCCATCGAAAAATGCGCGGTCGATGGTGAAGAAGACCAGCGCGCCGAAGCAAAGAATGAAGAACGGCGACCACAGGATCGTCGAACGCAGCAGACGTCCGCGCACACCGCTGTGTTGCGCAAGCCGGGCAAGCTCGGGGTCCTGTTGCCAGTTCATGGAATCTTGATCTCAGTTCCGATGGCGATCGTGTTGGCACTGACACCAGGGTTCGCCGCCAACAGTTGGTCGACTGTCACTCCGAACGACGCCGCGACTGCCGAGAGTGTATCGCCTGCCTTCATCACGTAGGTCCGTCCCGATGCAGTCGGGCTGGCGACAGCCGATTGGCTCGCTTCTGCCGTCGGGCTGACCGGTGTCACGCTCGAAGGGACCTGGGTCCCCGTGCGCGGGGTGGTGCTGGCGGCGCCGCCGGGCTTCGTTGGCGTGGCCGTAGTGCTCACCGCCGGCGTGGCCGTCGGTAGGTCGCGGACGAGGTTGGTCGCACTCTTGCTCTCCGGCGGGCGAACAATCAGGAAAAGCGTGATCAGCGAGGCGATGACAAGCGCCACAACCGAACCGCGGTACACCGCCGCGCTCGGCGAAGCTGCCTCCGGCGACATGCAGCGCAGGCAGACGTCGTCGCCGTGCTCGCCGCAGTACAGGCGGCCGCACGTCGGACATTCGGCTTCGGCTGCGTTATCGCAGTAGTAACAGGTGAGGACTTGCTCATCCGCCATAGAGCGAAGGGTACGCGAAAGGGGGAAAGGCGGAAGCTAGAGCCTTCCTCGGGACCCACTTTGTGTTCACTATGCGCGCTCGATCGTCGCCGTGAGACCGCACGATTCCAGGCGTTCGCGGTAGTACTCGGCCGCTTCCTTCGGGCATTCGATGACGGTCGCCTGTCCGTGCAAGTGCGCCTGCAACATGATCTCGGCTGCCTCTTCGGCAGTGAGCGATGGCACCGAACGGACGATGGACAGCACCACGTGGTCCATCGAATTGTGGTCGTCGTTGTGCAACACCACCCGATACGGCGGCAGCAAACGCGTGATCGTTTCTTCATCGAACAGCGTCTCGGGAAGTGTCGGCGCCTGGCTCACGGCTACAGTGTAGAGAATCTGGCCCGCGGCCTTACGACGTTTCCAAGTAAAGTAAGAGCCGGGACACGTTCCCTGGAGGTATGGCAGTGGCCGACGGAATTCTCTTGATTCACGCGTTTCCGCTCGATGCGACCATGTGGGCGCCCCAAGTCGAGGCTCTTGGCAAAACAACCAAAGTGATCGCCGTCAACCTGCCCGGTTTTGGTGGCGCCGGTTCGTCCGGGAAGGTCATGACCATGGATGCGGCCGCCGACCACGTCGCAAACGCGGCGAAGGATGCCGGCATCTCATCGGCCCTCATTTGCGGCCTTTCGATGGGGGGCTACGTCGCGCTGGCCATCTCGCGCAACCACCCGAGGCTCGCCGCCGGGTACATCTTCGCCAACACCAAGGCGGGCGCCGATGACGAAGCCGGCGCCGATCGCCGCCGTCAACTCGCGGCCCGACTCAACTCCGAAGGCAGCGATTTCCTCGTTGCAAGCCCTCCGCCACTGCTCTCGGATGGCGCCCCGGCTGCTCTTTTGGACCACGTGAAGTCGATCATCAAGGCGCAGCCTCCCGAATCCATCGCTGCCGCCGCGCTGGGCATGGCCGAACGTCCCGAATCCGCGCCCGACCTCGCCAAAATCTCGGTTCCGACACTCGTCATCACGGGCTCGAAGGACACCCTCATCCCCCCGGAAGCGACGAAGCCCATGGCCGATGGCATCAAGGGCGCGCGCTATGAAGTCATCGAAGGCGTCGGCCACCTTTCGAACCTTGAAGCCCCGGATCGCTTTAACACGCTCCTGCGTGAGCATTGGGCGAAGCTGAAGTAGCCCCTCCGCGAGGCTGTGGGCGAGCCACCTGCGGCCTGCCACTTCGCGGTGACTGACGAACCAGGCCCCGCCGACCGCAGCCGCAAAGAGACAAATGCGATCTTCGGGCGGTAGAGTCACGCATTGCTTTTCGCGGAGATGCTTCATGGGATGGGACTTTCAGACTGACCCCGACTTCCAAGTAAAACTGGACTGGGTTCAGAAGTTTTGCGACGAAAAGGTCGAACCCCTCGAACACGTTTTTCCTTACGCCGTCCGCTTTGGCGAGCCGGTGGTCAAGGCCTATGTCAAAGAGCTCCAACAGGAAATCAAGGACCAGGGGCTCTGGGCACTGTTCCTCGATGAAGATCTTGGAGGGCCGGGTTTCGGCCAACTCAAGCTCGCTCTCGTCAACGAAATCCTCGGAAAGTACCCGTCCGCTCCTGCGCTCTTCGGCACAGCCGCACCAGACACCGGCAACATGGAAATCCTCGCTGCCTATGGCACGAAGGAACAGAAAGCCCGCTGGCTCACGCCGATGCTGAACCAGGAGTTGTGGTCCGCCTATTCGATGACCGAGCCGCAGGGTGGCTCCGATCCCAACAACTTCAAGACCGTCGCCGTCCGCGATGGCGATGAGTGGGTCATCAACGGCGAGAAGTGGTTCACTTCGGCTGGACGCGTCGCCGATCTGCTCTTCGTGATGTGCACCAATGGCATCTTCATCGTCCCGAGGGAGACGCCCGGTGTGGAGATCATGCCGGAACCGCGCAGCCACAACCACATCAAGTACACCGATGTCCGCGTCCCCATCGACCACCTCCTCGGGCCGGAGGACGGGGCCAAGGTGCTCGCCCAGCGCCGGCTCGGCGGCGGTCGCATCCACCACGCCATGCGGACAATCGCACAGTGCACGATGGCTCTCGACATGATGTGCGAACGCGCGCTCTCCCGGAACTCGCACGGCAAGGTCATCGCCGAACACCAGATGGTCCAGGAGAAGATCGCCGAATCGTACGTAAAGCTGAAAATGTTGCGGCTCTACGTCCTCGAAACCGCCTGGAAGATCGACAACACCTCGACCCAGGAAGCCCGCATGGACATCGCCGGAATCAAGTTCACCATGGCCCGCGTGCTGCGCGAGATCAGCTTCGATGCACTGCACATTCACGGCGCCCTCGGCACCACCGACCTGACGCCATTGCAGGCGATGTACGCCGGCGCGCCCACCATGGGCCTCGCCGACGGCCCCGATGAAGTCCACATCGCCACCGTCGCCCGCAACGTGCTGAAGAATTACGAACCCCACGACGGGCCATTCCCGCGCCAGTTCATCCCCTACAAGCGCGAACAGGCCTGGAAAAAGATGGAACCGCTGTTCGCCGCTCGCCCAGAACTCGGGGAGGCCGCGGAGAGGTGGAAGACCTACATGGCCCGCCGCAACCGCTGAAATGCCTCGAACAAGGCGCGACTGGCAGGGAGCGCTACACCCCCACCCCCACCACCGCCGCCCAGCCCCAACCGCGACTACCACCTACGCCGACGCCGCTTCGGCGACGGTTGCCCGCCGCTTCGCCGCCCGCCGCCGAACCCACCGAATCGCGCCCACCACCATCCCGGTGACCCCGAAGATCCAGGACCCAATCAGCGCCCACTTCAGGTACTCCGGGCCGTTGGTCAGCCCGTGCACGCGCGCCATCGCCACGCCTCCGCCCAGGCCGATCATCGACATGTAGTACAGCCCGAAGCCGATCTTGTACTGCAGCCATCGCCAGATCCCGAAGCCATACAGGCCCGCGGTAATTGGCACCGCCGTCAGCGCGGCATAGATGCCACCGTGCTGGAGGTAATAGAGCGGCCGATCGAAACGATGCGGGTAGCGAAAGGCCGTGTAGCCGACGCCGCCACTAGCCATCAGCATCGCGGCCTTGATTTGCCACTCCAGCCGCCAGAATTTGCGCAGAATGCTGCGGTAGCTGCCCTTATCCAGCTGTGCTTTCTGCCGGAACTGTTGCATCCGCCGGTTCTCCGCCGCTTCGGAGCTGCGAATCGCTTCTTTGTTCCTGTGTTGGCGGCTTTCCCAGTTCATCTGCGGGTAGGCTAGCGGCGAAGGCCCGAAAACGCACGAACTTTCACTTCTTTCGGGTTTCCCCCAAGAGACAGCCGTTCCGCGCCGCGAGACGATCCATCCGCCATGTACGAAGCTCAGCAGACCGGCACCGACGACCCGTACACACTCCCGCGCGATGCGGCGACTCGCCGGCTGGCAATCAACGCACTCACCTTCCGCGCAATCGCCCAGAAACGCGAAGTTCAGTTGAACGATGTCCTTGGCGATCATGGCGCCGAGTTGCTCTCCGACATGATGGCCACGGCTGCCAACGAAACGAGCACGCAGCTCATGCTCACCGAACACCTCCTCCGCCGCGGCTGGGCATGGGAACGCATCCTCGCGGCCGTCTGGTACAACGAAGAATTCCTCCGTAACGCCGCAATCGGAGAATAATTCCGCCCACTGTCACAGCATCCCCTGGTTGTTCGTCTCCTTTGCACGCAGATTTCGCGCGAGGGGTTTTCAGATGAACAACAACGAACGTCAACACGTCGCCATCGTCGGAGGTGGCCTCGCCGGGCTGGCCACGGCCGCCTACCTCGCACGCGCAGGTCATCGCGTCTCGCTTTTCGAACGGAGCGAGTCCGCAGGCGGGCGCGCCGCAACCGTCGAACAGCACGGCTACTTGCACAACCTCGGGCCGCACGCGCTCTATCGCAGCGGCGCCGGGCTCGAAGTCCTCACCGAACTCGGTGTCCAGTACTCGGGCGGTTCTCCCGACCTCTCCGGCGTCGCAGTCCGCCGCGGAAAGACCTTCACGCTTCCCGTGGGCGGCCGTTCGCTTATGACATCGCGCCTCTTCGGGATGCGCTCCCGCGTCGAAGCGGGCAGTCACCTTATGGCCCTCCGCAAGGACGTTACGGACCATCGCACGGTCGCCGCGTACCTGCGCGAAGACTTTAAGCAGGCAGGCGCGCGTGAGTACGTCGAAGCATTCATTCGGCTCGCCACCTATGCCAACGCTCCGGAGGTCACCTCGGTCCGCGATGCGGCGCGCCAGCTTGCTGGCTCGGGCGGCGTGCTCTACCTCGACGGCGGCTGGCAGACCCTCATCGAAAGTCTCGCAAGCATAGCCACGGCATCCGG
>JBDTNM010000183.1:0-6601 GCA_039933735.1 bacterium
TCGAACCCTTCTACGGCGGCAGCCACAAGGCATTCCTCGACGGCCTTGCCGAACACTCTTCCCACGACATCGTGTCGCTGACGCTGCCCGAAGGCGAGTGGCGCCGGAGAATGCGGCGCGGCGCTCAGGAGTTGCTCCAACCCGCCCGAAACCTCTCGGGCGATTTCGACTGCCTCATCGCCAGCGACATGCTGGATTTGCCTGCCTTCCTGGCCTTCACCCGGCCCCGCTTCGAACGCACGCCGGTTGCCGTCTACTTCCACGAAAACCAGATGACCTACCCGCGCCTCAAGGGCACGAAGTTCAACTCATGGTTCGGCCAAATCAACTACCACTCCGCATTGGCGGCCGATTCGGTGATGTTCAACTCCGAATTCCACCGCCGCGACTTCGTCGCCGCTCTCCGTTCCCTCGCGGCCGGACCCAACAACTGGCTCCTCGATGACGGTATCGCCCAGGTCGAAACGAAGTCCGGAGTCCTGCCCATCGGTGTGGACCTCGCTTGGATTCCGTCGCCGCAAGGCAACCGAGAAAACACTCGGCCCCGGACCATTCTCTGGAACCACCGCTGGGAGTTCGACAAGGCACCGGAACTCTTTCTTCGAGCCTTGCGAGCGATGGCGGAGAAGGGCATCCCGTTCGAGTTGATCATCGCCGGCGAACCCGGGGACAACCCGAGCGACGCCATGCTTCGCCTCCCCGAGGAGTTCGGCGAGCGCGTCCGGCACTTCGGGTTCGCGCCTTCACGCGCCGACTACGCACGCTTGCTCGCAGCCAGCGACATTGCGATCAGCACCACCCGGCACGAGTTCTTTGGGATCGGCATGGTCGAAGCGATGTCCGCCGGGTGCATCCCGCTTGCGCCCGCACGTTACAACTACCCCGCGCTCGTGCCTGAATCGCTGCATTCAAGTCTGCTTTGGCAATCTGAAGCCGACCTGATCGCGAAGCTGGAACGTCTGCTCGTGGAGGACCTCCCAGGTTCAGACGCCACGGTCGCTGCCGCTCAACGATTTACATGGGAGAACGTTGGGCCGCTTTGGGATCATTTCATCTCGCGACTCTCGCATGGCGATTACGCATCAGTTTCTGGTTTCGACGCAGTTTGACGAAGGCTTGTGACAGCCGCCGACTACTATGGATTCCATGCTGACTTCTGTAGATGTGCAACCCAAGTCGCTCGAACAGTACCGCGCCGCCGTGCTCCCCGGCGTCATCGAATCGATTCGGCATGACGCCTCCGCACTGCGCGGCGCCCGAATTCTCCATGTAAACGCCACTGCCTACGGCGGCGGCGTTGCGGAGATCCTCACCTCGATGGTCCCCCTCATGCGCGACATCGGCTTGAGCGCCGACTGGAAAGTGATTTCCGGGACGGACGACTTCTTCGGCGTCACGAAGGCGATGCACAACGCCCTCCAGGGCAAAGCCCACGCCTGGACCGAGGCCGAACGCGAACTCTGGGTTGAAACCAACCGCAAGAACGCTGAAGGCTGGGAGGACTACGACTACGTCGTGATCCACGACCCGCAGCCGGCGCCGATCCTTGGCATTCTGCGAGACTCCGGCCGCGCCCCGAAGGGCAAATGGCTCTGGCGTTGCCACATCGACCTCACCGACGCTCAGCCGGAGGCCTGGGAACTGCTTCAACCCTGGGCGAGCCAGTACGACGGCAGCATCTGGACCATGCGCCAGTACGTCCGCGCCGGCATGCCCGAAAGAAATCTGTTCATCGCTCCGCCCGCAATCGATCCGCTCAGTCCCAAAAACGTACTCATAACGCCGGCCGAAGTAGATCACGTCCTTGATCGATTCCTCATCGACCGAAGTCGGCCAATGGTCAGCCAGGTATCCCGCTTCGACCCATGGAAAGACCCGCTCGGAGTGATAGACGCCTACCGAATGGCGCGAGAAGAGAACCCGGGCCTTCAATTGGTGCTGGTCGGTTCGTTGGCCCACGACGACCCGGAAGGCCAGGAATGGCTGCAAAAAGTCTTCGACCACCGCGACCACGACCGTGACATCCATGTCCTCACCAACCTCGATGGCGTCGGAAACCACGAAGTCAACGCCTTCCAGTCCGCCTCAAAAGTCGTGATCCAGAAGTCCACCCGCGAGGGTTTCGGCCTCGTTGTCTCGGAAGGGCTCTGGAAGGGTCGGCCCGTCATCGGCGGTAACTGCGGCGGAATCCCCCTCCAGGTCATCGACGGCAAGACGGGCTACCTCGTCGACAACGCGACCGAGTGTGGACTGCGTCTTCGGCAACTTCTTGCGGACCCCGAAGAATCCGACCGTCTCGGCGCGGCTGGCCGGGAACTTGTGCGCGAGCACTTCCTTCTGACCCGGTACCTGCACGACTATGTACGCATGTTCCGTACCCTCGGGGGGTTACGGCCAACGGAGAGTGACTGATGCTCAAGGCGGTAGCCGCACAGTGGAATGCGCTTCCGTCTTTCATCCGGCGTCCGTTTAGCATCATCACCACCACGATCAGCCTCTACATCGAAGACGGCTGCTCCACCTACGCCGCCGCGATCGCCTACTACGCACTCTTCTCCATCGTCCCGCTGAGCCTCATCACGCTCTCCGTATTCGGCCTCATCATCGACCAGGACCGCATCGCCCAGTGGGTCTTCGATCAGATCCCGCTGAAGGAAACGACGGGCGTCAAAGAGAACGTCAACGAAATCATCCAGCGAGCCCGGGACATCAGTCCGGCCAGCATCGGATTCGGCGTCGTGTTCTTGCTCTGGTCGTCGAGCGGAATCTTCGGGGCGGTCCGTAAAGGCCTGAATGCCGCGACGCACCTCCGCAAGGGCCGCCCCTACTGGCACGGCAAGCTCATCGATTTCGCGCTCATTCCCGCCCTCGGCATCCTCATCGTGCTCTCCGTCGGCATGACGGCAATGGCCAGGCTGTTCCTCGAACGCATCGACGAAATCGGGCCAATCAACATCAACACCAACGAAACCTTGCGAATCGCGGGCTACATCCTGCCCGCAATCGTGTCGTTCTCGATGTTCTCCTTGTTGTACAAGTATGTGCCGACCGTTCGGCCACCCTGGCGTGAGGCACTCGCCGGCGCAGCCTTCGCAACGCTCCTGTTCGAAACCGCCAAAAACCTGATTGCCACAGTCGTTGGCTACGCCAGCTTTTCCCGCGATACGGCTATCTACGCCGGTTTCGGCACCGCTCTCGCATTCCTCGTTTGGATGTTCGTGAACGCCACCATCCTCCTGCTCGGCGCCGAATTCGGCCGCGCGATCCGCCGTGAAGGGCACGACACCATCCCCGACGACATGCCCGTGTCTCCCGAATACGTCGCCCTTCGTGCGGTCGAACCGAAGCACGGCTGACGGCATGCCTTCTGGTCATACGGATGGCGAACAGGTCGATAGGCCACCTTCGAATCCGGGGGCGTGCAGCGACGTCAGCCCTCGCCCTCAAAGAATCTCGTCACCGCGGTGCCCCGCCCGATAAGCGCATGCCCGGCATTCGGGTCAAGTTCGGACTCGAAATTCTGCAACAGCCGGCCGAGCCGCTCATCAGTCCCCTGCATGTCGAGCATTGCGTCCCGTGCACCGCCTATGAGGAAGACCGGGGCCTTGATCGCTTCTAACTCCGAGTCGGTCAAGAGGGGCAGGTCGTCTCGCCGCGTCTGGTAAATGGATTGCATGAAGATGAAGCCTTCAATCACGCCGGGCGGCGGCGCTTGCGGCGCGAATATGGCAGCCGCCAGCTCACGAATTCCCGGCTCGCCCAACGGCAGTGAAGCATCGGCCTGGTCGACGAACGATTGCCGCGCGGGCGCCACCCCACCCGGTGCCAACAGCGCCAGCTTCTCCACCCGCTCGGGGTGCCCAGCGGCGAACTTCAGCCCAACCCAACCGCCCAACGAGAGCCCACAGATCGAAGCTCGTACCAGCCCAAGGCCATCGAAAACGTCGCTCAACCAGTCGGGATAGGCGCTGCCGGTATAAGGCGGCCGCACGCCGGTGCTCCTCCCGGTCTCGCCGGGAAGGTCAACGGCAAAGCAATGGAAGCTCGCCGCAAACTCGGCAACGTCGTAGCCCCAGCTTGCGGAGTTCGAGGCAGAACCGTGCAGAAGCACGAGCGGGGGAGCACCCGGCGAACCGAACTCAAGCGTAAAAGTCTCGCCGATCTCCGTCGCGACATTCCGGCGTGTGAACGGCACCGGCCACGCTGCCAGTTGGCCGTCATACGCGGACATCGCCAATGCGAACGCGTCGTCGGAAACGTAGTTCTGTGACGGCTTCACGCCGGGGTCTCCTCCGTTGCCGCCCGGGCGGCCGCCCAACGCACGTTGCGTACCCACTCCTCTTCGGAGCGGTGCAGGGCCAGTGCCCGAGCGTTGATGGCCTGCCAGAGAATGCGCTGCCGCGGACTCCCGAACGACGGCCCGCTGCCACGGCGCTCGAGTTCTTCGAGCCCCAGAACTTTCAGCCGGAGGCCATGGGCGTAGCGGGCGAACAGGTCATCCAGTTCTTCGGCCGAAAGGAGGTCGCCAGCAGCGAGCATGGCCAGGATCGGGAACTTCATATGCGGCAATTCCGCCTCTCCAGCCAGCCAATCACGGAGGGCGGTTCGACCTTTGTCCGTGATTGTGTAGAGCTTCTTGCCCGGACCTTCGAATGGCTGCAGCACCTCTCGATCGGCAAGGCCCGCCGAATGAAGGCCAACCAGCGCCCCGTACACCTGGTTGTTGTTCCCCGACCAGTGAAGGCTCTCCGACTCGGTGAACAATTTCTTCAAGTCGTAGCCGCTCCGAGGTCCGCCGGTCAGCATCGCGAGGATGGCGAAGTCGATAGTCATGCGAGCACTATGTTACACCTAACCTATGTCGGTCAATATCTAGTTCGCTGGTCGAGACTGAACCGGCAGCGTCGATTCCTGCAATAGAGACTTTTACAACATGAAAGTAGAAAAAGCCCGCAAAGAGGCGTAAGCTAAGAGGCGTGCAAGGAACCCGTGACCGAATTCTGGAATACGTCATCGAGCATCGCGACACGCGGGTCGAGGACCTCTCGGGCGAACTCGCTATCACGCCGGCCGCAGTCCGCCGCCACCTCGATAACCTGCGCGCCGATGGCCTCATCGATGCCAGGGCGGTAAAGCAGGCCACCGGTCGCCCGTTCCACGCCTATTCGGCTACCGAGAAGGCGACCCAAACCGTCCCTCCGGCCTACGCCGATCTGCTCGAACGGATGCTTCGCGGCCTCGGTGAGCGCGACGACGTGAACTCGACAGTGATGATGAGTGTCGCCGAGTCACTGGCTTCGAAGCACATGCATGAAGTCGCCGGCCTTTCGGCCGAAGAACTCGCGGCCCAGGTGACTCTTAGTCTGCGAGCCGAGGGCATCCTCGAAACCTGGAGCTCCCAAACCGACGGCATCCACCTCGTCAACGGCCACTGCCCGTACCACAAGGCTGCCGAAATCTCCAAATTGCCGTGCGAAGCCGACCGTAAAACGATCGAACTCTTGCTCGGCCACGACGTCGAACAGCTCAATCGCATCGTTGATGGTGCCGCTTGCTGCGAATACCTGGTTCGGAACTCGAATCAGCCACAAATCATTGAAGTTCACTAAGAGGGACCAACCATGACCAAGCTCCTGGAGATTCAGGATCTCCACGCCGCCATCGGCGAAAAAGAAATCCTCAAAGGCCTTTCACTCACCGTGGACAAGGGCGAAGTGCACGCCATCATGGGCCCCAACGGTTCCGGCAAGAGCACCCTCGCCAACGTCCTGATGGGCAACCCCAGCTACAAAGTGCTGAGTGGCGACGTGCTCTTCAAGGGCCAATCCCTGCTGGCGATGCGGCCGGACGAACGCGCCCGCCTCGGGCTCTTCCTCGCCTTCCAGTACCCAGTCGCGATTCCTGGGGTCACCCTCGTGAACTTCATGCGTCAGGCCGTGAACGCGAAGCGTGGCATCGAAGTGCCAATCCGCGAATTCCGAGAATCCCTCTTCAAGAAGATGGACCTGCTCAAAGTGGACCAGGACTTCGCTCGCCGGTACGTCAATGATGGCTTCAGCGGCGGCGAAAAGAAGCGCGCCGAGATGCTCCAGATGGCAATGCTCGAACCATCCATGGCCGTCCTCGATGAGACGGACTCGGGGCTCGACATCGATGCCCTCCGAACCGTCGCCGAAGGCGTCAACGCGCTCATGAACCCGGAGATGGGCCTGCTGCTCATCACCCACTACCAGCGGCTCCTGAACTACATCAAACCGCAGTTCGTCCACGTTCTCGTGGAAGGCCGCATCGTGAAATCCGGAGGCCCGGAACTGGCCGAACAGCTCGAATCCACGGGCTACGACGAATACGAAGCTCTTGCCGCGGCGGGGAGGTAATCCATGACTACCGCACCAGAATCCATTGTTTCTGACTACAAATTCGGCTTCTTCGATGAAGAAGAGGCCCTCTTCAAGGCGAAGAAGGGCATCAACGCCGACATCGTCAACATGATTTCGGACATGAAGGACGAGCCGCAGTGGATGCGTGACTTCCGCTTGCGCTCGCTCGAACTGTTCTTGAAGAACGATCATGACCCGGCCTGGGCCAGCCCCGTCCTCAA
>JBDTNM010000184.1:0-6594 GCA_039933735.1 bacterium
AAGCTCGCCTTCGGCGCCCAGGCGCCGCATTTCGCTCGCGACCGTTCGAAACAAGAGCGGCAAGGTTGAAACCACTTCGGGACGGAGCGCCGGCAAGGAGCGCCGGATGTCTGCGAACGACTCAATTGGGAGCGATGGTAACGATGCGCCGATGCGGTAGACCTTTCCACCGGCTGAGTGTGTCCAATCCCAAAATCGTTCGTAGGCCGCAGCGGATGCAGGGAATGCCCTGCGAAGGTCCGCCTTCCAGCGCTCGGTGCTCGCGCTGTACTCGAGTTGATGTCCGCCAACGTGAAAGACGATGGAAGGGTTGAGTGGCGTGTGCGGCACTTCGATGTCGAGGCTGTCGAAGACCTGTCGAAGGATTCCTCCTTCTTCGAGGCCCGTGACAACCGTTGCGCCCGCCGGAAACCAGAAGCCACCAAGGGCGAAGTCGCCCGCGCAACCACCAGGACGGGTGTGACGTTCGACCAAGCGAACGGTGAGCCCGCTACGGGCGGCAAGGGACGCGGCCGTGAGGCCTCCGAAGCCGGAACCCACGACCAGTAGATCCACGGACTGATTCATTCATCTGACCTTACGAGTTCGACAATACCTTGACAAGAGTCAGAAGAATTGTCTAAGTTTGAGGCCATGGGGAGTTCCGCCGGCCGCGTTTACAAGATTGCCCAGGTGGAAGAGCTCACGGGTGTGGGTGCGCACACGCTTCGCGCGTGGGAGCGGCGGTACGGTGTGCCTGACCCGGAAAGGTCCGAGGGTGGCCAGCGCATGTACTCGGCCGCGGATGTCGAAGTCATCAAGAGGATGCAGGAGCTCTCCGAGCAGGGAGTGCCACTATTGCGGGCCGCCGAATTAGCGCGGATAGAGCCGGTGGCACCATCCGACCAGACGTTCAGCGAATCGCTGGTGGCCAGAATATTCAGTGCTCTCGTGAGCTGGGACGAGGCGCGGGCGGTGGGAGCGTGGCACGAGGCGTTCGAACGTTTCGACGTCGAATCTGCGTTAACACGGGTAGTGGCGCCACTCCTGCGAGAGGTCGGGACCGCGTGGCACGAGGGAGCAATCGGCGTGGCCGAGGAGCACTTCGCGTCGAACTTCGTTCGTGCTCGGGTGGACTTGCTCTGCCGCCAGGTTACGCCGGCCGAGGCAGCGCCGAGCGCTGTTCTGGCATGTCTCCAGGGCGAACATCACGAAATCGGCCTCCTCATGCTGTCGGCCCTGCTTCGCTTCCACGGGATGCGCACGATCTACCTCGGCCAGGACGTTCCGGACGAAGAACTGGTCCGGACAGTTCAACGAATGCAGCCACAGGTGGTTGCGGTGAATGCGGTCACAACCAGCGGCGCGCTTCGGTTGCCGCACCTCGTGGCTGAAATGAATGCTGTGTCACCCCGAACTCGGATCGTTTTCGGCGGTGGGGCGTTTGACGCAGACCTGGAACTTCGAGCGGTCTCGGGCGCCTCGTATGGCGGCCCGGATTTGAGTTCAGCGGTGCTCCTGATTAGTCAACTCGGGCGTACAGCCCGTGGTGGAGGGAAGTCATGAAAGTCGTAGTTGCCGGAGGCACGGGCCTCCTTGGGCGAACCATCACCGCAGCGCTTCTGGAGGCGGGCCACGATGTGACGGTCGCGTCGCGTTCGAATCCCACAACGGATCCAATCGACCCTCGGGCGCATTGGGTGTCGGCCGACGTCACAAATCCATCGACGTTGGCTCCCGCGCTCGAGGGCGCGGACGCGGTGGTCGATGCGGTGCAGTTCCCGAACTCGCCGATCGAGAACCCGAAAAAGGGCTTCACGTTCGAGCACATCGACCTGGGCGGAACGAAGAACCTCGTAGATGCCGCGAGGGCCGTTGGTGTGCCGCGGTTCATCGGCATCAGCGGAGTCGGCGCCGATGAGACTGCCCGGTTTCACTGGCTGCGGTACAAGGCGGAGGAAGAGCAGTACATCGCGGCAAGCGGAGTGCCGTACACGATCCTTCGCGGCAGCTGGATCTACGGCCCGCGGGACGTGTCGCTGAACCGATTCCTGGGATTCGCGAAGTTTCTGCCGTTCATCCCGGTGATCGGAAATGGCAAGACCCGGATCAACGCGCTGTTCATCGGCGATCTCGGGGCGCACGTGGCCGCAGCAGTGAGCCGCGACGACTTGCGAGGACGGGTCTTCGAACTTGGAGGCCCGGCCATCTTGACCATGGACCAGGTGATTCGGGCGGCCTTGAGCGCCGCGGGCAAGAAACGATTCTTGCTCCATCAGCCGGTCTGGCTGATGAAGATGGTCGCGAGCGTTATTCAATTCGCCCCGGGACGTCCATTGACGCCAGATGCGATCGACTTCATCACCATGGACGGCATCGCGGACACGGGTCCGCTCACGGAAGCGTTCGGGCTGCGTTTGACGCCGATCGCTGAGGGGCTCGCAACCTACCTTCCCCGGAAATAGTTTGCTGGTTCTATATGGTCGATTGAACGCTTGCATAGATCGGCGTGTTTTGGCGTAGAATCAGGCCAAGCGGCTTGCGGGGGCCGAGAGCGAAACCGACTTCATCCGCCGGGCTTGGGTACACGTGCGTGCTGATACTTCTGACGTTGCATTCAGGCTGTTACTTTCATTGGGAGAACTCTGGGACGGGCTGGGTCGAGCCGGCGTGGATCCCACGGCAAAAGGCTTGCATCTGACGCAGGAGTACCTCGGCGGGTACACCCGCTTCTCCGCTGGGCCAGGGTCGCATGCCCGCCTCGTGGTGGAATGGAATGGCACAACGCGGCACCTTCGTGTGCTTCGCAGTGAGCCATGGACCAATGCCGACGCCACGATTTCGACCACGGTCGCTCACGTCCGCAGCGAAGCGCGCGTCCAAGGTATCGCCGAGACCGTCGATCGGGCGCTCGTTGCCGCTTGCGCTGAGCCGAGCCAGCCATGCCGCAAGACCGTGCTGAACACGGCCGCGCTCGCTGCGCAGCCGGTGGCGGCACTTCGCCGGGCTTAGCCCGAACTCCCTACTGCCGCCCTGCCCACTGTTTCGCGTGGTAACTGATGATGATGTCGGCGCCTGCACGGCGGATTGACGTGAGCGTTTCGTCAATCGCACGGTTTTCATCAAGCCAGCCGTTCTGGATAGCGGCCATGAGCATGCTGTACTCGCCGCTGACGTTGTAGGCCGCGACCGGCACATCAACGCGGTCGCGCACCTGCCGGATGACGTCGAGGTAGGGAAGCGCGGGTTTCACCATCACCATGTCGGCGCCTTCGACGATGTCCGTGGCGACTTCATCGAGCGCCATTCGGGCGTTGGCGGGGTCCATCTGATAGCCCTTGCGGTCGCCGAATTGTGGGGCGCTGTCCGCCGCTTCGCGGAACGGCCCATAGAACGCGCTCGAAAACTTCGCCGCGTACGAGAGTATCGGCACTTCGGCATGGCCCGCCGAATCGAGGGCCAGTCGAATGGCCGCTACGCGGCCGTCCATCATGTCGCTTGGTGCGATGATGTCGCAGCCGGCATCGGCCAGGGAGACGGCGGTTTCAGCGAGAAGCGGCAGAGCCGCATCGTTGTCGACCGTCCCGTTCGGACGCAGGGGTCCGCAATGCCCGTGCGAGGTGTATTCACAGAGGCACACGTCGCCGACCACGAGCAGGTCGGGATTGGCATCTTTCAGGCGCCGGATGGACTGCTGAACGATGCCATCGCGTTCGTAGGCGCCGCTGCCAACTTCATCCTTGGTGATCGGTAAGCCGAACAGCAGCGTTGCCGGGATCTTGAGGTCGCCGAGCGTTCGCGCTTCAGCGCCGAGGCTGTCGAGCCCGAGGCGGTCTTGTCCGGGCATCGAGCTAATTGGCTGACGCCCGCTCAGCCCGGCTTCGATGAACACGGGGTAGATCAGGTGCGCTGGCGTGAGTTCGGTTTCGCGGATAAGGCCGCGCATAGCGGCGGTCCCACGGAGGCGCCGATGCCGTCGAAAAGCCGGGAGTTCCATGGCTTTCAAGTCTAGCATCAGAGTTTGCACCGAATGCCCGAGACCGCGTGTGCGCTACCATTCGTGTCGCGATGGAACGACGGCTCCCGGCTGAGTACGCAGGTTGGCAGGACTTCGAGACTGCCTTCCGGCGGATGACCACGCCTGAGCTTGTTTCGGAAATCCAGGACGGTTCGCCGGAGCGACGCCTCGCGGCGCTTTCTGTCATTGACCTCGCGGAGGTCGCCCATTCGACGATCGAGGATTGGATTCGGACCTTGCCTGACGCCGAGGCGAATGAGCTCGCCGGCGCGATCCCCGTGCAGCGGCAACCATCGGGTTGTGCGGAGGATGTTCGCTGGGTTCATGTGGCCCGGCTGGGCTACGAAGCGAGACGATTGCCCACCTTCCTGGTGATGCTCTTCTCGTCTCTTGAGGCGCTCGATTCGCGCGGGTGCGCCGAAGCGCCGACCGAGTGGGAACAGATCGGCGACTGGCTCGGAGATGTCTACGACCGAATTGTGGCTGCGAAGGAAGACGATGCGCGCGACGACATCTCACTGTTCGTATTCGAGAACTATCTTGAAAACGCGGCGATCTTCGAATCATTTTGCGGCATGGTGGTGCGCCACGAGTCGCTCGCGCGGGAACTGAGCGTGAACCCGGCGCTGTATCTCAGCCAGCTCGAAGAGAGCAAACAGCGTTTCGCCCTCGAAGAGGCAGCCGCTAACGGCGGGCTGCCTTTCGCAGTTTCATGGGCGACGCTTCGGGCGAGTTAGAAGCCTAGACCGCGCACTCACCTTCGCCGCGCTGGAGCTGGTAAAGGTCCAGGCGGTTCCAGTCGATGAACATGCCCCGGTTGTCGTCGACGAAGTCGCCGGGGAGGGTGAGATCCTCGATCGCCTTCTCAAACGGAACATTCCCAACACGGTCGAAGAAGTCGTTGAAGACCTCGCCGGGGTTTCGCTGGCTCTCGTAGAGCTTCACGATTCGTTCGACAGCTTCGGGCCCGCGCTTTGCCGGGAGCCGAACCTTGAGCTGGGTGGCGATGCGCATATTGCCGTTGTCGTAAGAACCGCCAACGAACATGTGGTAGGCCGGAAGTTGCTGAGGCCCGACCTTCATGGCTGCCCCATGGAAGCCAATATTCGCGATGTGGTGCTGGCCGCAACTGTTCGGGCAGCCACTCATCTTGATGTGGATCTTCTTCGTCAGCGGGTCCGAAATCTCCATGAGCTCGACGCGCTCCTGGATGGCCTGGCTCAAGCCCATGGAAGACGTAATGCCCATCTTGCAACTGTCGGTGCCGGGGCAGCTGACCACGTCGGTGATGGACTGGGCGCCGACATCGGCGAGTCCAAGGTCCTTGAGCTTCTTGAAGACCTCGTAGAGGCTTTCGTCGCGAACCCAGCGGAGGACGATGTTCTGGCCGACGGTGGTGCGGGCGTAGCCGCCGCAGTATTCACGCATGAGGTTCGCAAGGCCCCGGAACTGCTCCGGCTTGAGGTCGCCGCGGTTGACTTTGACCTCGACAGAGCTGAAGCCCTGTTGACGCTGTGCTTTTACGTTGGCAGTGGCGAAGATCGTGAACTCGCGCTGGTCGCCGTTCGGCTGGTCATAATTGGGCTTCTTCGCCGGAGCGTTTGCTTCTTCATCGTGGGTGTAGAGGAGGCGGTCGGGCCGGAAGTCCTTGTTGATCCAATCGCCCTTGAGCTCTTCTTCGACCATCCGCCGGAATTCATCGATGCCGACTCGGTCGACGAGGAACTTGAGGCGTGCCTTGGAGCGATTCTTGCGGAGCTCATCGGCCTTTTCGAACTGGCGGACAACTGCCTCGGAGATTTTCAAGTACTCGTTTACGGAGACGAAGGGATAGAGCACGTAGGCGTTGCGGGGCATGATGCTGAGCCCGCCGCCGGTGACAATTTCGAAGCCCTTTTCGCCGTCTTTGATGCGCGGGATGAAGCCGAGGTCGTGGATGCCAGTGATCGCGTTGTCGTCATCGGTGGCGGTGAAGGCGACCTTGAACTTGCGCGGGAGCAGTTGCGAAATCGGGTTTCGCAGCCAGTAGCGAGCGAAGGCCCCGGCATAGGGGGTGGGATCGAAGAGTTCGCCTTCAAGGATGCCCGCCCACGGGTCACCGGTGACGTTGCGGACGGTGTTTCCGCAGGCTTCGCGAGTCGAAAGGCCAGCCCGGCCAAGAACGAACAGTGCTTCGGCGGCCTTTGCCAGGGGCATATGATGAATCTGGATGTTCTGACGAGTGGTGATGTGGCCCTTACGAAGGGGGGCGAACCGCTCGGTTACCTCCGCGAAAGCATCCATCTGTTCGGGGGTCACCCCGCCGAATGGCAGCTTCACGCGAATCATCTGGACATTGGGCTGGCGTTGGCCATACACGCCCTGTTTCAGGCGAAAACCAATAAACTGGCTTTCCTCCCACTCTCCATTGAGCATGCGCTGGGCCTCAGTTGTGAAGTCCTCCAGCTCCTTTTCGAGAACCGGGAGGATCTTCGCGGGCTCGTTGCTGTAAATGATGGTTTCGACGTCTGGCAAGAAATTCCTCCGCCGGGATGCGGCCTCCCGGGGCTTCTGGTCACGAGGGAAAGATGACTGACTTTATCAACTATAGGCATTGC
>JBDTNM010000185.1:0-6587 GCA_039933735.1 bacterium
TCGGCCGAAGACGTTTGTTCCATCGGTTTCAGATCTATGGTGGTCTCGCTATGCATCGCCTGATCTTCGTAGCAGTAGCCGGGCTGGCCTTCGCCGCTTGTGGGGCCAGTGAGGAACCGCCTCAGTCGACTTCGGTCCCAATCTCAACTACACCGTCACCAGGCACGTTCCCCGAGGCGACCGTGATACAGACCACGGTCCCGACCTTGCAGTCTGCACAGCCGCCGGTGGCTACGCCCGCGGCGGCAATCGTCGACCGCATGAGGTTTGAACTCGCGTCCAGGCTAAAGCTGAGTTCGTCCGACCTTGTACTCGTGTCGCTTACCACCATGACCTGGCCGGATGGCTGCCTGGGCCTCGGAGGACCGGGCGTGGTTTGCACCCAGGCGCTGGTCCCCGGCTGGCTTGCCGTATTCCGGGTGCCAGACGGCCGCGAGTTTCGCTTCCGCGGGGCCGGAGACCGGTACGCCGCCGAATAGGACCAGCTCGGTCACCCGGAAGCGCGGCCGCGAAGCGATAGCCCGGTGAGGGTGAACGTGAGTGCGCCGATGCCAACGATTGCCGCACTGCCCTTGAGCAGGCTCGCTCCATTCCATCCGCCGGTCACCAGCGCACGCATGCCTTCGAGGATGTACGTGACCGGATTCGCTCGCGCAACAACTTCGAGCCAGGTGGCGAAGACGCTGATCGGCGCGAACGTCGGCGCGAGGAAGAGGAGCGGGAAGAACAGCAGGAACCCGGCCTGGGCCGCCTGCGGGCTCCCGGTCTTAAGAGCGATAGCAACGCCAATGCCTGAGTACGCAAGCGCGAACGCCGCCGCGGCGATCACCAGGGCGAGCATGCCCAGGGCACCCGTCTTGAAACCAGCCCCGAACGCCAGCGCCATCGCAATGATGACCACCGAAAGCAGGGTCGCTTTCACGGCATCGGCCAGCATTCGGCCGAACACAAGGGCGAAGCGCGGAGTCGATGTCAGCATGAGTTTCTCGAAGTAACCCGACTGAATATCGAGCGTCATCGCCAGCCCCGCTCCGCCCGCCACCCCGGCTGCGCCCTGCAGGATCGCTACGGGCAGCTGGAAGCCTTTGTAGTCGGTCACGCCGAACGCCTTCGTGGCGACATCGCCAATTGCGCCAACCGTGACGGCATAGAAGAACAGCGGGATGAAGGCGTTGCCTATTTCGTTTGCGGGTTGACGGATGGCTTCGCGCAGTGCCCGCATCATCAAGAGGAACGTGGCGCTGAAGAATCGCATCAGGCTTTCCCTTTCTTCGCTTCTTCTTCGAGTTTGCGGTCGACTTCCAGGTGATGGCCTGTGGCCCGAAGGAAGACATCGTCCAGCGTGGCCTGGGTCAGCCGGAGGTCGACAACCTTGAGTCCGGCTTCATCGAGCGCCAGTACGATTCCGGCAACAGCTTGGGCGCCGTTCTTGATGTAGACGATGACTTCCTTGCCGTTGACCTGGGTGGAGTCGACGCCCTCGAACTTCTTCAGGATCGGGTCAGCCTGCGCCGCAGCATCGGGGTTGACCAACCCTATCGTCATCGCGTCAGTGCCGATCGACGACTTGAGGTCGGTCGGGGTGCCCTTGGCGACGATTTTGCCCTTGTCCATGATCGCGATGTCGTGGCAGAGGCGGTCGGCCTCTTCGAGGTACTGGGTTGTGAGGAAGAACGTTACGCCGCCCTTATTTAGCTCTTCGACGTAACGCCACATTGTCTCGCGGGTGATCGGGTCGAGGCCCGTAGTCGGCTCGTCGAGAAAGATGATGCGGGGCTGATGGACAAGAGCGCAGGCGAGGTCCAGGCGGCGCTTCATGCCCCCGGAGTACCCCTTCACCGACCGGTCCGCGGCGTCGCTCAGGCCGACGACCTCCAGCAGTTCACGGGAACGCTTTTTCGCCTCGCCCGCGTCGATCCCGAAGAGGCGCGCCTGGAGCGTGAGCAGTTCTCGCCCGGTCTGAATCTCGTCGAGGCCGACCTCTTGCATCGCCACACCGACTGACCGCCTCACCTTGTCGGGGTTCGCGACCACATCGACCCCACCGACGGACGCGTTGCCACTCGTGGGTTTCAGGAGAGTTGTCAGCACACGTACAGTGGTGGACTTCCCCGAACCGTTCTGCCCCAGGAAGCCGAAGACCTGGCCTTCAGGAATGTCGAGGTCGATTCCATCGACAGCTTTGATGTCAGGAGGGAAGTGTTTGACCAGTTGGTTGGCAACGATTGCCCCCATGCGCTCCCTACACGGCAAGACGGCCGGACATCCACCTTGCGGGATATCCGGCCGTTGCCGCAATTACGGTTGGTGACAGCAGTCTGTCAGGAGTGTGTCACTCGAGGCGGACCGCCTTGTCCATTTCCCAGACGAGGATCCCGGCGCCAAGCTCGCCCGCGGTGAGCACGAGCCCCGGGTTCGCGGTAGCTCGGACGGCATCGCCGGCCACCAGGGAACCCGCGCCTTCGAGTTCCGCATCGTTTTCCGCAACGAATACGTGGACGAACGGCGAATCGGGCATCTTCACTTTTTCGCCGGGCTTCAAGCGGCCAGCCCACAGGGTCGCGCCTTCCTGTCGGATGGCGATGGCAGATTCGTATCCCTTGCCCGAGGCGACCGGCACTAGGCCGCCCTTGTCGAGTTCGGCGTTGATGTCGAGTTGCTGATACCCCGGCCGGATCTTCGTCTCGTCCGGTACCACCCACATCTGGATGAAGTGCACGTCACCGCCGCGGGTTGCGTTCATTTCGGAGTGGAAGATTCCGCTTCCGGCGCTCATGCGCTGAGCGAGCCCAGGGTAGATCAGGCCCGTGTGGCCTTCCGAGTCTTTGTGTTCGAGTTCGCCTTTGAGCACCCAGGTGACAATTTCCATGTCCCGATGGGGGTGCGTGCTAAATCCGGTGTCCGGCTTCACGATGTCGTCGTTGCTGACCAGCAGGAGCCCAAAGTGCGTGTTCTCAGGGTCGTAGTGCCCTCCAAACGAAAATGAATGTCTCGACTGCAGCCAGTCGATTTCGGTGGCCATTCGCTCGCTTGCGCGGCGGATATCAATGCTGGGCTTCAATGCCAGCCTCCATATAGTTGTACATGCAACCATATCATCCGCGTCAAGCAGCATGCCAAACCGGTCGAGCGCAAAGCACGAACGGTTTCGGTACTCGATTGCCCGCTCTCGTTCGAAACCAGAAGATTGGTCTGTGGACCGCAACCTCGGGATGACAGCATGGCGGGCCTTTCTGGAGGCGCACGCCCACGTGACGGAGCTGCTTGAGGCCGAACTCCAGGCCGAGAAAGACTTGCCCCTTGCCTGGTACGACGTCCTCGTCCATCTGCAAGAAGCCGAGGCTCACCGCCTGCGTATGACGGAACTCGCTCGCAAAGTCCTACTCAGCAAAAGCGGCCTCACCCGGCTCGTCGACCGAATGTGCGTTGGCGGCCTCGTCGAGCGCTGGCCGGACGAAGCCGACCGGCGGGGTCGTTGGGTGAGCCTCACGGGGGCAGGCCACGATCGCCTGAAAGATGCCGCGCCAATACATCTCCGTGGCGTACGAGAGCACTTCACGAGCCACCTCGGCGAGGAGGCCGCGAAAACACTGTCCGCAAGTCTTGGCGCAATCGCCGAGGCCGCCGATGCGCGACGAAGCTAACTTCGAACACTAAGCAGCCTTCCGGACTGCCTTTTCCCGCGAGTCTCCGTACACCTGGTAGGCATCGAACCGCGAGCCGCATTGAAGGCAGGTCATGATCGCGGCCGTACGACCGACGGTATATTCCGGACCGATGATGAATTGGTGGTGACCGTTCGGACAGAACATTGGGTCTCTCCTCGTACATGATTCCGCTCAGTGGTTGAATCCAGCGTTGCATTGAGGTGCATCGCGGTTCTGTCACGCGGTTCACTGGTGTGAAGCACGCCCTACTGCGGGAAACACTGTCGTAACGAATCGGCAAACAGTCCGAAACTCCGGCCACCTAGTCTCATGCGCGATGGAGGCCGCCGCCGGGCGGCGGCCACCGTTGGGGTGTGTGCGCTCCGGCGGCGTCGGAATGAGGCAGCGAGGTGGCCATGACTGGCGAGAGCTTCCAGCGTCGCGTCGAGTTGCTTCGGGACTCGTGGGCCGAACGCCGCCAACTCAAGGGTCTCGCCAGCGTCCACGATTTCGAATCCCAACTGAGCCTTCTGAGTACGTTGCATTCCTGGGCCGAGGACGCCACCGCCGACGTCCTAGCGGTTTACGGGAACACGTTAACGATGAACGTCAGTCCGCCGCCGGACGGCAAAAGCACGAGCCAGGCGTTCTCGGTCACCCTCGGGGAGAGCTACACCGTCACCTTCAGCCTGACGGAAAGGCGCCGCATGGGCGGCAGCCGCTGGTTTATCTCGGTCACTGTCGGCGCTGGTGGGCCCGGAGGTTCGATCGTCGCGGCCGGCCCTGAGCGGCGAAACGGCCAATGGACCCGCGGACGACTCGAGGACATCTTGTTGTCGGTTCTTGGCGCCTACGAACGGGCGCTATCCGAAGGCGGCAAGCCACATTCAGTTGGCCTACGGGCGCGTGGCGCTTAAGTCCCCCTAGCCGGACGGTTCATCATCCGCAAAGCGATTCGCTCCGCCGCGTCGCGGTCGCCGGGTTCTAGTTCGCCATCGAGCACAAGCGCGCTCAGGCGATCCTTCACCACCCGGATCCAGGGACCGGGTTCGCGGTCAAACAGAGCGACGAGGTCGTCCCCAGTCAGCGGACTTTCCGCGCGCAGGCGATCCGACTCTTCGCGCTCGATGCGCTCACAGGCGATTTGGAGCGCGTCGTGGTAGGCCGTGTCGTCGTATGTGTGGCTTGCGTTGTCCGCCCGCTTCAGAGCGACCAGGTCCCTCCAGAAGCCGGGCGCTTTCGCCATGAAGCGGCGCACCGAGCGTGGTTCGGCCGGGTCAGGCCGATCCATGTGGCGGCGAACAAGCGAGGCGATGGCGAGCGACTCAGCCCGCCCCAGTTTGAGTCGATCAAGCAGCTGGCCGGCCAACTCAGCTCCGGCCGTCTCATGGCGGTAGAACCCCCATTCGCCGTTCGCTTTCACGTGCCGGACCGCCGGCTTGCCCAGGTCGTGCAAAAGGGCGGTCCAGCGCCGAAGCCGTCGTCGCTCGTCGTCGCTCACAATCGCGGCCACCGTCGAAACCGTGTGCCCCCAGACGTCGAAGCGGTGAAACCGATTCTGCTCGCAGCCGATCATCGGGAGCAGCTCCGGCAGGACGAATGCGAGCGCGCCGGTCTCCCGCAACGCTTCCATGCCCCGGGCTGGTTCACGGCCAGTAAGGAGCTTATCGAGTTCGGCCGTGATCCGTTCCTGCGAGAGCGTAGGTAGCAAGTCAACAGTCGCCTGCATGCCCTCGAATGTCACGGGCTCGATCTCGAACCCAAGCTGACTCACGAAACGGATCCCGCGAAGGATGCGCAACGGGTCTTCATGAAAGCGAAGCTCTGGCTCGCCGACGGCGCGGACCAGGCGCCGCTCGATATCGGCGCGACCTTCAAACGGATCCTTGAGTTGCCCCGTGAACGCGTCCTCCGCCAGCGCATTGATGGTGAAATCCCGGCGGGCGAGGTCTTCCTCGATGCTCCTTCCGAAGGTGACATCCGGCCAGCGTGTGCCCGCACTATAGGAATCGCCCCGGAAGGTGGTGATTTCGCTCCACGCGGCCTCCTCGCCGGGGCCAGTCAGCACGAGGACGCCGATCGTGCCGAAGCGTTTTCCCACCGTCGTTACGGTCGCCCCGAGCCCTCGGACCAAGGCCTCGACCTGGTCCGGGTCGGCATCGGTAGCGTAGTCGAGGTCCTTGCTTTCGAGCCCGAGCGCCCGATCACGCAACGCGCCGCCGACCAACCACAGCTGGTGACCGTCCGACCGGAACGCATTGAGCAGATTGACGCGCGAGGTACTCACCGCACGAGTTTAGGCGAGTCGGCCGTCAGGGTCGGGCGAGACGCTGGCCAAAGGCTCACCGCCGAAGCCACGCGATGTGGGCGCTCTCTTCGAGCGCTGTGATCCAGTGCAACGCCTCCCAGAGCGTTTGGCCCCGCGCGTACGCGCCATGCCCCTGCAAGATCGCGACCAGCCGCGTCTGGAGCGCTGTCGCGAGCAACGCCATCTGGTTCGGGCCCTGGGCGATGACCGGGACGTCCTCAAGAAAGTGTTGGCCCTCGAAATCCGGCGGAAAGAACCGGTCAGACTCGAACGTCATGGCAATCGCATGGTGTGGATGCGCATGCACGACCGCGCCAGCGCCGCCTAGGGCGTAGATAGCCGAGTGGAGCAACGTGTCGCTGGAAGGCGGTGGCCCTTCGTGCGTGCCATCGGGCTTCACGAACGAGATGTGCCGCTCCCGCAGCCGCCCCAGCATTGTCCCCGTCCCGGTAATCCACATCTCGTGCCCAACCCGCACGGAGAGGTTCCCACCATGACTCGAGACCAACCCAAGCGAGTACAGATCCTTCCCAACCTCCGCGAAGGTCCCCATTAACTCAGGCGAAATCGCGCTCATAGCTTCCTCCACACTTCAAATCCTAGATCCGACCGTCAGGGAGGCGGGAATCTCA
>JBDTNM010000186.1:0-6561 GCA_039933735.1 bacterium
TTGTTAGTCGCGGCTCGTTGGCGTGGTGGGTTGAGGAGTGTGGTGGGTGTTTGGGATCTTGGGTGGGCCTGGGACAACCGCTCCTTGTTAGTCGCGGCTCGTTGGGTGTGGTGGGTCAGGGGGCGAGGATGTGGATGTCGAGGTGGGGGTGGGCGCGGAGGAGGCGGTCGGCGAGGGTTGGGCCGAAGGAGAAGCGGCCGCGGGGCGGTTGGGTGAGGGTGACGTGGATGATGTTGTTGTCGTGGATGAGGCGGGAGAGCTCCGCGGGGAAGTCGTTGCCGGGGAGTTCTTTGAGGGTGGCGTTCAGGTCCTGGGCGACGGTGAGGATGTGGATGGTGCCTGCCTCTTTCTGGAGGGCAGCCGGGTAGGCGGCGAAGAGTTCGCCGTCGAATGCGTGGGCGAGACGCCAGGCGCGGCGGATGGCGCGCTCTGCGGCGGCTGTGCCGTCGAGTACGACGAGGACGCGTTCGGCAGTTTCCCAGCCGCGAAGGCCGTGTTCGTGCATGTATTCAGTCAGGCGGTCTTCGACTTCGCTGGTGACGCGCCGGAGGGCGAGGTCACGGAGGGCGGCGAGGTTCCCGGGCTGAAAGAAGCTTTCGAGGGCACGGGCCGCTTGCTCGGCCGGGTAAATGTTGCCGTGGCGCATGCGGGAACGGAGGGCTTCGGGGGAGATGTCGACGATTTCGACTTCGTCGGCGTCATCGATTACGGCATCGGGGACAGTTTCGCGAACTTTGACGCCGGTGATGCCGGCGACGACGTCGTTCAGGCTTTCGAGGTGCTGGATGTTGACGGTGGTGATGACGGTGATGCCCGCCGCGAGGATCTCTTCGACATCCTGCCAGCGTTTTTCATGAGTCGAACCAGGTGCGTTGGTGTGGGCGAGTTCATCGACGAGGGCGATCTGTGGATGGCGGGCGATGACGGCGGTGGTATCCATCTCCTCGACGTTGACGCCCTGATAGGCAATGACCTTTCGCGGAACGACGGGGAGCCCTTCGGCCGCCTCGAGAGTCAGTGGCCGGTTGTGGGTTTCGACGTAGCCGACGACAACATCGGCGCCGCGGTCGGCCCGGCGCCGCCCCTCCTGGAGCATGGCGTAGGTTTTTCCAACGCCGGGGGCGGCACCGAGGTAGATTCGAAGGCGGCCGCGGGTGGAGGCACGCTCGGCGCGCTGGGCGATGCGCAGGAGCGCTTCGGGGTCAGGCCGGAGGTCTTCGGAAGTACTCATTTGGCAGCAGGGAACTTCTTATCCAGGGCGATGTTCACTTTCAAAACGTTCACGCGGTCCTGCCCAATGAACCCGAGGAAGGCCGATTCTGTGTGGTCGTCGAGGAAGGCGCGGATCTGATCCTCCGAGACTCCGCGCGCTTTGGCGATTCTTGCGACCTGAAGTCGGGCGGTGGCTGGCGAGATGTGCGGATCGAGCCCGCTGGCGGAAGCGGTGACAGAGTCGGACGGGAGCGCTTCGCCATCGGGGAGGCTGTTCGCAGCACGGAAGGATTCGACGCGCTGGTCGATGCCGGCGAAGGACTCGTCGACGTCTGTGGTGGCCGGGTCATCGGCGATGCCTTCGATGAATTTCGCGCTGGTTGGGCCGAGGTTGGAGCCGCTGGAGTTGGCGGCGTCGTAGCCGGCGCCGGCGGCGGATGGCCGGCCCTGGAAATACTGATCGCCGGTGAAGTTCTGCCCGACGAGGCTTGAACCGACGGGGCTTCCGTTGACCTCGGTGAAGCTGCCGTTGGCCTGCCGATGGAACACGACCTGGGCGATACCGGTCACGGCCAGGGGGTACGCCACCGTGGTGATGAGCAACAGAAGGACGGTGATGGCGAACAGGGGGCGAAGTTCGCGGCGAACGTTTTGAAGTGTGGTGTCCATGTTCTTCCTCAGGCCAGGTGGGCCAGGTTGACGATGATGTCGATGAGTTTGATGCCCGCGAACGGGGCGATGATGCCGCCGAGACCGTAGATCAGGGCGTTTCGGGCGAGCAACGGTCCGGCGCCGATTGGCTTGTAGGCGACGCCGCGGAGGGCGAGCGGGACCAAGGCGATGATGATGAGGGCGTTGAAGATGATTGCTGAGAGGATGGCGCTCTCAGGGCTCTGTAGCTTCATGATGTTGAGCTTGTCGAGTACCGGGTAGGAGACCACGAAGGCGGCCGGCAGGATGGCGAAGTACTTGGCGACATCGTTGGCGATGCTGAAGGTGGTGAGCGCTCCGCGAGTCATGAGGAGCTGTTTGCCGATGCCGACGATTTCGATGAGCTTCGTGGGGTCGCTATCGAGGTCGACCATGTTGCCGGCCTCTTTGGCGGCCTGGGTGCCGCTGTTCATGGCGACGCCGACATCCGCCTGGGCGAGGGCTGGGGCATCGTTCGTACCATCGCCCGTCATCGCAACGAGACGGCCCTGGGCCTGTTCTTCACGGATACGGGCGATCTTGTCTTCGGGCTTCGCCTGGGCGATGAAGTCATCGACGCCGGCTTCTTTGGCGATGGTTGCGGCAGTCAGGGGATTGTCGCCGGTGACCATGATGGTGCGGATGCCCATTTTGCGGAGCTCTTCGAAGCGGGCCGCCATGCCGGGCTTGACGGTGTCCTTGAGGTAAATGAGGCCGAGGACCTCGCCGTTGTTGATGACGCCGAGCGGGGTGCCGCCTTCGCTCGAGATGCGCTGGACAGCGGCGTCGTAGCCGGCGGGAGCGGGTTTGCCCGTGCCCGTGATGACGGCATCCGCTGCGCCCTTCATGGCGAACTCGGCGCCGCGGCGGACGCCGCTCATGCGGGTTTCGGCGGCGAACGGGGCGAATTCCCAACCTGTGACATCGGCACTGGCGACAAGGTTGCCGAAGCCCTGCGACTTCGCCAGCTCGATGACCGATTTGCCCTCGGGAGTTTCATCGAGGAGAGACGAGCGGATGGCGGCTTCGATGAGCGGGCCAGCTTCGTGGCCATCGATGGGGATAAATTCAGCGGCGAGGCGGTTGCCGAAGGTGATGGTGCCGGTCTTATCGAGGAGGAGGGTGTCGACGTCTCCGGCGGCCTCAACGGCGCGGCCGGACATCGCGAGCACGTTCCGCTGGACCAGGCGGTCCATCCCTGCGATCCCGATGGCTGACAGCAGCCCGCCGATGGTTGTCGGGATCAGGCAAACGAGGAGCGAGACGAGGACGACGATGGAAATCAGGTTGCCCGCGTAGTTCGCGAACGGCTGCAGGGTGACCGTCACCATGAGGAAGATGAAGGTCAGGCCGGCCAGGAGGATGTTGAGCGCGATTTCGTTGGGGGTCTTCTGGCGGGCGGCGCCTTCGACGAGGGAAATCATGCGGTCGAGGAACGTTTCACCGGGGTTCGCGGTGATGCGAATGCGAAGGTGATCGCTGACGACGGTCGTACCGCCGGTGACGGAGCTGCGGATATCGGTTCCTGGCTCCTTGAGCACCGGGGCGGATTCGCCCGTTATCGCCGCTTCGTTGACGTAGGCGACGCCTTCGACGACGTCGCCGTCGCCGGGGATGAGTTCGTTGGTGTGGACCAGGACGATATCGCCGCGCCGAAGATCGGAAGAGGCGACGTTGTCGTCGGTCGATCCGTCCGGGCGGATGCGGCGGGCAGTGGTCTGGGTGCGGGTTTTGCGGAGGGTGTCGGCCTGGGCCTTGCCGCGGCCTTCGGCGATAGCCTCGGCGAAGTTCGCGAAGAGCACCGTGAACCAGAGCCAGATGGAGATCTGAAGTTCGAACCTGAGGGTGTCGAACGCTTCTGCGTTTACGAGGTCACGCACATAGAGGACGGAGGTGACGAGCGCGCCGATCTCGACGATCAGCATGATCGGGTTTTTGTAGAGCGTTCGGGGGTCGAGTTTGCGGACGGAATCACCGATCGCCCGGGACACGATCTCCTGCGTCCAGACGTTCGCTTTCTTGCGCTTTTCGATAGGGATGACAGCCATCGGAGTGACTACCTTTCGTTCAGGAGAGGAGGCCGTCGCGCATGTTGAAGTGCTCGACGATGGGGCCAAGTGAGAGAGCCGGGAAGAAGGTGAGGAGCCCGACGATGACGATGACGCCGAAGAGCAGGCTGCCGAAGATCAGGCCGTCGACCGGGAAGGTGCCCGGGCCGGGGGCGACTCGCTTCTTGGCGACCATGCTGCCGGCGATGACCATGACCGGGACGATGAAGAGGTAGCGGCCGACGAGGATGCAGAAGCCGATGCCCATGTTGTAGAAGGTGCCGTTGGCGCCGAGCCCGGCGAACGCTGAACCGTTGTTGGCGGAGCCGGAGGTGAACGCGTAGAGGATTTCGGAGAAGCCGTGTGGGCCGGCGTTGTTCGTGGTATCCGTGCCGAAGGCGTTGACCGCGCCGACCGCGACCCAGGTCAGGAGCACCAGCGAGAAGGCAAGGACGCCAAGCATCACCGCTTTCATCTCGCGCGCTTCGATCTTCTTGCCCAGGTACTCGGGGGTGCGGCCGACCATGAGCCCGGCGATGAAGACCGCGAGGATGATGTAGATGACCATCCCGTACATGCCCGAGCCGACGCCACCGAAGATGACTTCGCTGGTGAGCATGTTGACGAACGGGACGAGGCCTCCGATAGGCGTGTAGGAGTCGTGCATGCTGTTGACGGAGCCGTTCGAGGCAAGGGTTGTCGTGTCGGCCCAGAGGGTGGATTGGCCGATGCCGAAGCGGACTTCCTTGCCTTCCATGTTGCCGCCGGGCTGGCCGTTGCCTGAATCCTGGGTGACGCCGTGGTCGGCGAGGATCGGGTTGCCCTGCTGCTCGGCGACATTGGCGGTGACCGCCATGATCACGAGCCAGGTAGTCATAACGCCGAGGACGACCCAGCCGTGGCGAGTGGAACCGACCATTTTTCCATACATGTACACGAGGCCGGCCGGGATGATGAGGATGGCCAGCATCTCCAGGAGGTTGGACCAGGCGGTCGGATTTTCGAACGGGACTGAGGAATTGGCATTGAAGAAGCCGCCGCCGTTGGTGCCGAGCTGCTTGATGGCGATCTGCGAGGCTGCCGGCCCCATCGCGAAGACCTGCTCGACGCCTTCGACGCTCGTCACCGACTTGTAGGAGTCAAAGTTTTGGATGACTCCCTGCGAGACGAGGAATATCGCGAAGACGAAGGCCATGGGCAGCAGGATGTAGAGCGTGCCTCGCGTGAGGTCGACCCAGAAGTTGCCGAGCGTACTGGCGGAATGCCGGGCGAGGCCGCGAATGAGGGCGACCAGCACCGCCATGCCGACGGCGGCGGAGACGAAGTTCTGGAAGGTGAGCCCAAACATCTGGGAGAAGTAGCTCATCGTCGTTTCGCCGCCGTACGACTGCCAGTTCGTGTTGGTGGTGAAGCTGACTGCCGTGTTGAAGGCGAGGCTGGGCTTGAGCCCGGGCAGGTCCTGCGGGTTCATGGGGAGGTGGCCCTGGGTTCGCAGGATTACGTAGACGAGCAGGAAGCCAGCGAAGTTGAAGCCGAGGCAGGTGAACAGATACGCCCGCCAGCCCTGTTCGTTCGTTTCATCGATGCCCGCGACCTTGTAGATCGCTCGTTCGACGGGGCGAATGACGGGATGGAGGAACGTGCGGCGGCCCTCATATACGGCGGCCATGAACAAGCCAAGGGGCTTCGCCAGGGCGACGAGGAGGGCAACGTAGAGGATGAGAAAGGCGGTGTCAGAAAGCGTCATTGTGTTCGCTCGTTACAGGTCTTCCGGGCGGAAGAGGCAATACAGGACGTATGCGCCGATGAGGACGCTGAGGATGAGAGCGACGATGTTTTCGCCATCCATTGGTCAGATCCTTCGGAGGAATTCAGCGGTCAGGACGAAAAGGACGAATGAGCCGGTGGCCAGCACGAGAAAGCCGAGATCAGGCATTGGACTGCTCCTTGACTGCGACTTCGCTGACGAGGCGGATGAGTGCCTCAATGGGGAAGGGCTTGGTCAGCACGCCCGCGGGCCTGAATTCTTCAACGCGAGAGGGGGCGAGTGGCGAAGCCGAGAAGACGATGACGGGGACACGATCCCGGTCGCGTTGTGACATGCGGCGGAGTAGTTCCCAGCCGGTGATATCGGGCAACGAGACATCGAGGAGCATGACTTCGGGCACTTCTTCGGTGAGGGCGAGGAGGCCATCGATGCCTGTGGTGGCGACGCGGATGTCGTGGCCGTGGGCGCGAAGGGAACGCGAAAGGACTTCGACAATTGGTGATTCGTCGTCTATGAGAAGTATGCGGCTCATGCGAGGGCATCCTGCATGCGAAAGACGGCGAGATACGGCCCGTGTTGGGGGCCGCGGAGTTGCGACAGTTCCCAGCCGTGTTCGATGTGGCTGCGGATGCCGGCCAGGCATTGCTCGGCGTTTCGGTAGGTTTCTTCGATGTAGCTGAGGTGAGTGACCATGGGTTAATCGTCGTCCCGCGGCAGTATGGGCCGCGCAGGCCGAATTTGATGGGGTTGTATGGAATTCGTGTGGGGTTGCGGGGTGTGGGTTGTTGAGGGTGGTGTGGTGGTGGCTGGGATTTGTGGTGGGCTTGGGACAACCGCTCCTTG
>JBDTNM010000187.1:0-6513 GCA_039933735.1 bacterium
CATCCTTTCCGTTGTGTCGCCACAGCTTCAGGCTCGTGTCTTGCCAGCCATCCGTAAATGCCCAGGAGGGCGAGATGTCGCTGTCCATCGATGTGCCCGAGCAGCCCTTCGCTTCGTAGAAGCGCACTTCATAGTGGACCGAACCCGTGCGCTCCTGGCCCTCGGGGACATTCAGCCGGGCAGTCAAGAGGCGCTCCCAACCACTATCGACATTCATGCATTGATAGAGCCAGAAGTCTGAGGCCAGGATGGAGTCATTCGTGTTCGTAAGCACAGCGCCCTGGCCCGGCGATTTGGCGAGCGTTCCCTCTCCAATGGTGGCCCATTGACTGGTATTCGCGTTGAAATCGCCGTTGCGGACAATCTCCGTGCCTCCGGCCGCTGCGGCAAATCCGCCTGCGACGCTCAGTGCGATTGCCGCCGTGCTCAGTAGCCCGGCGACCTTCAGTTTCTTGTTCATTGTCTGCTCCTCCGGGGACTGCAACCCCATGAAAGAGAGACACCGATGGCACATGATCCTTACGGCTGTGAGGCGTCCGACTGTGATGTGATTCACATTGCCGGCGGAGGCCTTCAGCGGGTTTACGCCTCTGGAGCGCGAAGCTTCATCAGCGCAGCGCCAAGCAACAGCACCGCAAGGAACGCGAAGACGTACGGGTCAGAGTCTTTGCCTCCGAGGCCGTGGTCGCGGACGTGCGCCACGGCATGCAGTGCCGAGGCCGCGCCGGCGCCGCCCAGCGCGGCCAGCAAGGCATCCCGCCTGCGCCACATCGCCAGCACCAAACTCACGCCGATGCCGACCTGGAACGCTCCGATGTCGTGCAGGAAGTGCGCGTTGTACGGCGGGAATTCCGCCAGCTGGTCGTAGAACGACTGCGGCCCGAAGAATGGCCACAGCCCGAAGATCAGGAACGCCGCAGCGCCAAGGACCGCTATGACTGAGGTCACTCTTGCTGGTGTCATTCGAATCGACCGAGCTTCCGCCGCCGCGCTAGCTGGAACCCACCGGCCCCAATTGCGCTCGCACAGAGCACCAACCCCAGAAGTCCGAACCGGGAGCTGTTTTCGTTCGGCGCGGCGTTGCCCGTATTCGGTGGGAGCGGCGCCGTGCTGGCCGCGGCAAGCACCGCACACGCGACTCGTCCACCGGAATTCCCGGTTGGGTCGGTCACCTGGTCGTCCTTACCGGCGTGAATAATCAGTGCGCTCCCATCGGCGTCGAAGATGTTCGTCGCCCCGCCGGTGAGAGAAATGCGATTCGTCGTGGCCGTGTAGGAGAACGTCCCGTTGGCGGCGGCCGTCAGCCCGGGCAGGTCGCCCTCATGCGGCCCGGCGGGGTTGTCTAGCCCATGCTGATGGCTGGTGACATTGAAGTGCGCGTTCGCGGTCGCGAAAGCTGGCCCGTCACACTTGCCCGTCGCGTGGACGTGAATGCCGTGCTCACCGGCCGACAATCCGGTCCCCGAGACGGTCAGCTGCACCACGCCATTCGCATCCTCTGAAACCTGAACGGCGCCGATAGCCGCGCCCGTCCCGTCTTGTAGGCTCGCGGTGATCGTTTTCACTGCGCTGCCGTTGTAAGCCGGGTCGGCGGCGAACGCCGTCAGCCCGAAGAGCATCACCATCGCGAACAACGCGACACCTGCGACCACAATTCCGAATGCAACCGAACGAGCCAACATGTGAGTTCCCCCGAGAGTGAATGAATTTACCGATTCACGCGGCCGATGTCCCCAGCTCTGACTGCCGTGGATGGCCGCCTACCCCCGCGAGAAGGCAGCTTCCGGCGGCCAACAGCCAAAGCAGGAGCGTCAGAAGACCACCCATCAGAAAGAACCACGCGTCCCGTCCGCTGATTTGCCAGGCGAGGCCGACCAACACGCAAGTGAAGCTGAAGGCCAGCACCCATTTCAGACCACCAGGCACGAGGCCGTGCTTGTGCGCCGCCACCGCCAGGCTACAGACGCTCAGGGTCAACAAGACGCCGGCCGCGCCGCCCAGGTTCTGCATCGCCAGGGCCAGTGCGCGCGAGGTCACAAGGATGTCGTCCCCGCCGCGGCCGGCCACGTAGTCATCCGCAAGTGTTGAGGTCGCGAAGTACATGGCTGAAGTGGCGAACGTGACGACGCCGGCCGCTGCCATTGCGAACGCCGCGAACACCGAGAGGTTCTTGGCCCGCGGAGCGAGCGCCGCGTAAAACCCGGCGGCCGCGCACACCAGCGCGAGGCCGCTGAATATCTGTATCGCCACGTTCACGCGGGTTTGTGTCGCCGAAACGCCGCCAAGGCGGCTCAACTCACTCGCCCAGCCAACTTGCGTCGTGTCGTAACCATCGATGCCAACGGCAACCGGGATGAGCAACACCAGCGCCAACAGCAGCAGCCCGGTTACTCGTTCGAAGGGGATATTGAGTTCCATTTGCGGTCCCTCCAGTTGGAATCGCCACATGAGGTCTGCGGGCATCCCCCGCACGAGCCGCCCAATGATTTCGATCCCAACGATGCCGGGCGAAGCACCGCTGGCGAAGGCGTCCGACTCGTGTTCGAAGAGGTCCGATTCCAGTTCGGTGGCCCGCCGCTCGCGCAATGCCGAAGGCAGGCCAAACGAGTAAACCCGCAGCCAGGCACGGGCAATGGAGGAAGCGACGGTTCCCTGTCGCGCGGCGAAGGTCGTCATGAGGTCGCCGCCCCGGGTCGTTGAACACCGGGCACCGGGGCCGGCGAAGCTCGCTCCGACGCCTGCTCCGCGCTGATGCCGAGGGCCGTGACCGTATAGAGCCGCCGACGCGGACGGCGTTCGGCGGAGGCCAGGTCTGGGTCCTCCAGCCGGCTTTCGAGAAGGCCCCTCTGCTCGAGGCGTTCGAGGGCGCGATAGAGCGTCCCATGCGCCGTCAGGCGGCGAGCCTCCACGCTTTCGCGTATCTCTTTCGCCACGGCGTAGCCATGAAATTCGTCGGCTCCGCGCGACCGCATGGCAACCCCGGCCTGGAGAATGGATAGCTCAATTGGCAACAACGAATCGGGTTTGCGTCTCACGGGCGAAAGAATACGCAGATATCTGCTGATGTCAATAGGCAGCTATCTGCGGATAACCTCGGGCCCGCCGCTTTCGGCGTTCTCACGCACCAGCACCCGGAGCAGGTCGAGGTTGTCGCTGATGAAGCCGTTTACGCCCCAGGATTGCAGCCGCCTCAGGTCGGCTTCCCTGTTCACGGGCCAGGTCATGATCAGGCTGACCCGGCGGAGGAGGTCTTCGACGATTGCCGGAGTCAGGAGCTTCATGTGAATCGAGACAGCGTCGGAGCGATGCCCTTCGAGCCGAGGGAGGACATCCCGCAGCATTCGTTTGCTGCCGATGGAGTGGACAATCCGGGCGTTGGGGTCTTCATGGAACGCGGAAAGTAGCTCCCAGAACTGCGAGCACACCGAGTACTCGCGGTCCGGCATGAGTTCGCGCACCACCCGCACGATCTCGCGCGGAAAATGCTCGAGGCCGCCCTTCACATCGAACATCAATTCGCAATCGCCCGGCGCCACGGCGAGCAGGTCCTGGAGTTGAAACGAGTGCGTCCATATCGGCTTCAAGGCCCACTTGTCCCACAACAGCGGGACGCGGCCCATGGTCTTGAAGTGCCGGATTTCGAGGCGTCCGTGACGGTAATGGACATCGGCTTCGATGAGGTCGACCCCGGCGGTGCAAGCCGCTCGCAAGGCCTCAAGCTCGTTCCCGGCCCTATGCGCGACCGTGAGCGGCGCCGCAGCCGATACAGGCCGCCTCATGCGTTAGTCGGCCGCGGCAGCCGCAGAGCACGGGCCGCGAGGAATTGGATTCGCTCCTGGCCCTTATCCAGCTTCTCAGCGCCCAGCGTGGCGACCATCAGCCCGAACAGCGCCAGCGCAGCGCCGGCAACCGTGTCGATGACGAAGTGGTTGCCCGTAGCGATCACCGCCCAGCCCATCGCCACGGGCAGAAGGAAGCCGAGAGCACGGACGTACGGCGAGCGGGCGTTTCGCACCAGCACGATACCGATGATGAGATCCCAACCGAAGTGCAGGCTCGGCATCGCGGCGTACTGGTTCACGAAGGCTGGCGGCTGGAGTACGCGGTAGGAGTGTGAACGCTCCGTAATCGTGTCGATAAGCCCAACGTCGAGGAGCCGCGGCGGGGCCACCGGGAATGTCGCGAATATGAGCAGGCCGATGCCTCCGGAAATCAGGAAGGTATTCCGCAGCGTTCGGTATTCTCGAGGACTGGACCAGAGGAGCCATGTTCCGACCACGATGATCACCGGCCAGTGACCCCAAATGTAGACCCAGTTGGCGAGGTTCAACAGGGAGTCGTGGTGCTTCATCGCCCCCTGGACAACGGTCTCGTGGTAGAGGTTGGTCCACTTTTCGAACCGGATGACGAGGTTAGCGTTGTCCGCTGCCTGCTGGAAACCAGATTGGGTGAAGCCTCGCACCAGGAAGTACGAAAGGTAGGCGGCAGTGGCGAGGCCGATCTCGAACATGACCGAGCGCCGCGAGAGCACGTGACGAGACGACGAAGCCGGGGCCGCCTGGGGCGGGATGTCGGCTCGCTCGGGTACGCGCATGCCTGCGGGTTGCCGATTCGCCCGCTTCGCGATGGTCATATCGAACCCCCGGCCGCGTGCGGCGATTTCGCCGGGACGCCATGCATTCCGCTTACTTCGACCAGGATGAGGACGACGGCCCCAAGTACACCGAGGAACAGGAATGTGACCCGGCCCCCGGCCAGTTGAGCGCCAACGCCGGAGAGGACAAGGGGCACGATGGCGAGCGAGTCGGTGACGGTGGATTGCATGGCAAAGATGCGCGACTGGTGGTCTCTCGGCGCCGTGGCGCTCAGGAGGCTGCGCGCGCTCACTGGCCCAACCGCGAAGCAGAGCCCAAGGAGGAACGAGACCGGCGCCGTGATCGAAACGGCAAGGATCACGCCCGGGTTCACGGTTATGGCCACATCCGGCCGGAGCCAGGAACTCACCGCGGCGAGGCCGCCGGGAAGCCCGCCCAGGGCCAACATCGCCAGGACAGTGCCAAGTAGCGTCAGCCGAAGGACGTTGTGCGCCCGTTCCGCCGCGAGCCAGCGCCCGGCCCAGTAGAGCCCCACGCCTACTCCGAGGACGCCCGGGAGCACGAGCGCGAGACTCGCCTCCCTGCCCAGGCCGAGGTCTTTCGCGAAGTAGTAGGGAAGGGCTACGGCGCTCGCCTTCGCGACGAGATCGCCGAAGGCGAGGAGGACTCCGGCAAATGCTGCGCCCGGCTGGGTCCGGTAAAACGCAATTGTCTCGCTGAGGAAGAAGTGGTGGCGCATCGAAGTCGCTGGAGCGAGTCCGCGCGTGCCGGTAGCGACCGTCTGCATGAGCACGACTACGCCGACGTACGCCAGGGATGCTCCGACAACCAGCGCCCACGGGCTTTGGAAGCGCCATGCGAGCGCGGCCGATATGGCCAGCGCACCGCCCTGGCCTGCGTATTGCAGAAGGGTGAGCAAGGCATGGCCGGTGGCTGTGCGCTGGGCCTCGAGCCTGCGCACAAGAGCAACTTCGGCGGGGCAGTACACCTGCGACGCGGCGGAATACACGAACGCGACAGTCCCCAGCGCGGTGAGGCGCAGCGGACCGGAGCCGATACCGGCCACAAGCAGGGTCGAGACGATCACTCCGCCACGAGCCATCGCGCCGAAGACGGTTGCCCGTCCCAGCCCGATTCGGTCCGCGACCATCCCGCCAAGGAGGCCGAACATGATCGAGCCGGCCATCATCGCGGCGAGTACGCCCGTCGCCCCGAACACAGCCGTGTTGCTTCGCGCCACAAGCCAGAACAACCCGAGGAAGAAGAGCCCCTGCCCAAGCTGGTTGAGCAGGCGGGCACCGTAAAACGCGGTCCGCATGCGCCCACTCGCCCGCGCGCCCGCCGGTCTTGCGGTGTCCAATACTTCGCGGCACTGTGAAGTCACGTGGACGTGCCCCCTTCGATCCAACGTTCATGCTGGCCCATCCGTCCGCACTCCGAACGGGTCTAAGGGGGTGCTATTTCCGGCCGCAGGGCCGGAAAGCCAGCCAACCTACCGGCTCCCGCGTAACGCCAGGGCCCCCTTGATAGACTGCACATCACAACCCGGAGGCAAGAATGAAGACTGTCATGAACCAACTCACGCCAGAAGAGACGCGCGTCATCGTCCACAAAGGGACCGAGCGCCCCTTCACCGGCGAGTACGACGAGTTCTTCGTCGAAGGCACGTACGTCTGCCGGCGCTGTGAATCACCACTCTACGTATCCGACGCGAAGTTCGATTCCGGCTGCGGCTGGCCCGCGTTCGACCAGGAGATCGAAGGCGCCGTGCGGCGTCTTCCTGACCCCGACGGCCACCGCGTCGAGATCGAATGCGCGGCCTGCGGCGGCCACCTCGGCCACGTCTTCACCGGCGAACGCCTGACCGCGAAGAACACCCGCCACTGCGTGAACTCAATCTCGCTCAAGTTCGTCCCGA
>JBDTNM010000188.1:0-6486 GCA_039933735.1 bacterium
CGCCAACGATCGAGAGGACCATCCCAATGTCGTCGCCGTAGTTGCCCGTGATCCACCGGTACGAGGGTGTGGACTGCCAATAGCGCGGGCCCCAGGAATGGTCGCGCAGGCCGTGCCCGTGGATTTCGAGCGTGGGACCGTCTTCGACCTGGAGCGTGCCAGATACCTTCATGTGCTGCTCGTAATGGGCTCGCGCGAAGTCGTTCTGCGATCCAGCGCCGTCAGGTTCCGCAACATGGCCGTAGATCGGGCCAACGCCCTCGTGAACGAGGTCCAAGACGACTTTCTTGTGTGGGTTCTCTTTGAAGGCGACCGAAGGCTCGCGCATCTCGCGTGGATCCGCGAGGTAGACGACCGAACCTTCGAAGCGCGTCCGGATCTTTTCGCCCGGGACGAGAACGTCGATCTTCAGTCCCCCAGCATCCCAGCCGTCGTTATGTGAAATTTGTGGCCGCTTGTAGTTGAACAACGCCGAACCATCTGGCTGATAGACGATGACCGTCATTTCGGCATGGCCTTCGTTTGCGCGATTGCCCATGCGGATGAAGCCGCCCATTTGTTGGGCACGGTCAAAGAAATTGAAGTAGACCGATTCGTTGAAATTCTCTTCCGGCCCAAGCGGATGCGTGTAGTCGTCTTCGGGCTTCACATTTCCGATTATGGTGACCATGTGTCAGATTCTCCCTGCGGGACTCTCGCATTCGCGACCCGCCTCATAGCGCCGAGATAATAGCCCAATCCCCACTGCTCCGCCCCGGGAGGCTCACCGTGAAACTCGCCAAGCAATGCCTCGATGTTGGTCTGTTCACCAACAACATCGAACCCATGCTCGAATTTTGGCAACAGGGTGTGGGGCTTCCGTTTGAAGAACTGTTACCGACCGGCGGAGGAAGTCGCCAGCACCGACATGGACTCAATGGCGGCGTTTTGAAGATCAATGAGGTGCGAGACGCACTTCCGGCATCAGCGCCCGCGGGCTACCGCGAGCTCGTGATCCCGAGGTCCGGCGTTTCGGAGTCCAGATCACTAACTGACCCGGACGGCAATCGCGTCACGCTCGTTCCGCTCGTTCAGGACGGGAGCGGAATTGAGATTCGGCTGGGGGTGACGAATCTGGAAGCGGCCCGACGACACTACGGCCTTGCACTGGGATTCGACCGCGTATCCGAAGACGTCTACGCCTGCGGAACGACGAGACTCGTCCTCGACTTCGACCCTGACCAGCAGCCCATCGCCGAGATGCGTGGCGTTGGCTATCGGTACCTTACTGTGCAAGTTTGGGACGCGGATGCGGAGTTCAGCGCGGTCGTGGCAGCCGGAGCCACCGCCGGCATGGCCCCCCGCACGCTCGGCGCGGTGGCGAGATTCGGATTCGTCCGGGACCCCGATGGAAACTGGATGGAGATCTCTCAGCGTGCCTCGCTGACCGGCAACCTGCCGCCGAACTAGACTGTCTTCATGGCAACTGTTTCTTCAGCTGGCAACCTTCAACCTATTGCCCGCCGTCTCCTATTGGTCGACGCGGGTTTCGAAGCCGTGGCAGCGGTCTTGCTTTCCGGTCTCGTCGGGCGGGCGCACTGGTGGTTGAACGTCGAAAAATCGGTGACCTTGAGCGGCGCAATCGTATTCGCCGTTGTCGCGATCGGTCTTGCCGCCGCGAGCTTCGCCAAAGCTACCGATGAACGCTTCCTGCGGGGCCTCGCGTTCGCAAACATCGGCGGGGGCCTGGCAATTTGGGTGGCAGCGGGGCTGAAATGGTCGCAGTTCGAGCCGGGCGGTCACTGGCTCGTCGCGTTCATCGCAGACGGATGCCTTTTGCTCGGCGTCCTTCAAGTGCTAGTCCTGAGGCGGGTTGCGGACTAGCGCTCGACCGGCGTCAACGTCCTCAAGTAGTTCACCAGGTGCCAGATCTGCTCTTCGCTCAATTTCCCATCGCCGCTTCCCCAGGCCCGCATGGCTGAGCCGGGCACGCCCTGGTTGATGAAATTGAAGAGCACTCCGTCGGGATGCTGCGGCGCATGGACGGTCAGGTCCAGGGGATAGGGATTGAGGTCGAGGCCCTTGGGCGGAACGCCCGTGCGGCCGTGGCATGCCGCACAGTTCTGTTCGAACAGGGTCCGTCCCTGTGAAATCGAATTCGCGTCAGCGGTCACCGGATTCGAACGGATGTCGCCAACGACATCGTGAGAGTGCACCCCGAAGAGCAGCAGCACACCGAAAGAGAAGCCGGCCATGGTCATCCCGCCAGCCGCCCAGCCAGCTTCTCTGCCAAGGCGGCGCGCCGGCCCGCGTGAAAGCGCGAACCCGAGTCCAGCAAGCAGGAAGACGATTCCGCCGAACTTGTTCCAGGTCAGCCCCGGAGCAGGATCCGACCATGCCCCACCATTCGTTATGTTCGTTACCACTGCTCCGGAGGGGCGCACGTCAAAGAAGCCCACGACATCGTCGACGTCAGCTCGCCGAACTTCCGTCTCCACGCGCCATTTCCCTTCGAGCGTCATAAACGGTCCCTGGCCGATATAGACGCCGTCGGCCGCCGAGAGAATCAGCGACGAAGCACCGATGTTCGGGTCGTCCTGGTAACGGAAGGTGAGCCGCACACGTTCTGCTGCGACCGTAGCGGCCGTCGCGTTTGTCAACGCAACTCGATAAGTGTTCAAACCAGTTTGGTTCGGGTCGATTTTCAGTTGGATATTCAGGTCGCCGAAGGCCGAGGTTTGGTCGAAGGCCTTCGCCTCCGGCTGGATGGAGACGGACTTCGAAGCCGTGGTCTGGGTGAGTACGGCCGCGGCCGCGAATACCGCGAGCCCAAGCAGCACTTCGGCCGTCGCGAACCGCACGAACTTTCGGCGCGACACATCGTCACCGCGGTCAAGCAATCGCCTGCCCCAACGCGCGTTGTAGCCGGCGATCAAGAGCAGCGGGACGATCAATCCGAGCTTGACCAGCAGGGTGACCCCGTAGCGTGTCTGCCACAGCTTTTCCGGGTGATCCAATTCGATGAAGCCCGAGACCGTCCCCGTCGCCAGGAGGAGGAACACCATGGAAGAAGCGAGAAGCGAAAACCGCGGCATCAACGATTGCCAGGGGCTACGAGCGGTGCCCAGCCGGGCCGCCAGGGCCACGCCAACCACGGCCCCGATCCAAGCGAGCGCCGCCGCCCCGTGGGCCATATCGATCGGTTTCGCCCAGGCGTTTCCCGCCCCCGCGGCTGCGTGGCTCGTAGCGGTGTACGCCCAGAGATACACACCAGCGCAGCCGAGGATTGCAGCGGCCGTGCGCTTCGGCGCCTCGCTGATGAACGTGGTTGCCACGCCGATGAGGAGCACCAGCCCGAAACGTGTCAGCCAGTAGCCGCCGCTTGGGGTCTTCAGGATCACGTCACGAAGACCAACGCCTGAGTAGGCGCCCTTGATGGTCACCAGGTTGAGGACCGTCGCGATGGCGAGTACTCCGACGCCCGCGTATATCACCCAGACCAGACCGCTTTTGATCCGCGCGTCGGAACTATCCCAGAGCAGCGTAATCATCGCTCCCGCCACAACCAGAGCCAGGCCGAGGAGCGAAAGCATGCGCACGGCGATTCCGTCGGCGAGGGGCATCGGGTCGGAATCGCCAGAGAGGCCGCTGACGCTGTTGACCTGGTCCGGCAGCGAGCCGTCTGCCTTCAATACCGTGAACGGGAACGAGCCGCTGATCGCGTGTCCGTCGGTGCGGGAAGTGTTCGACCAGAGGACGTTGTAGATGCCGGGCGGCAATTGCGGGAGAGCGCTCGTCATCGAGCCTGCCGAGACTTTCGGCGCCTCGATCGCTATGGGCTTCCCCGCAGCGTCGAGGATCTTGATGGTGCTCGTCTTCGAATCAATCGGCTCGGTGAAGTTGAGGGTGATCTGTCCCGGGGCGCGTTGCAGGAACGCGTTCGCCACCGGGTCCGAACTTCGCAAGGCGGCGTGAGCGAATGCTGCATCCGGGTTGCTGAGCAACAGCACCAACCCGGCAAGCAGCACAGCGAAGGCCGCCAGCCTGCTCACGGCTTCTTCTGCACCAGCAGGAACGTCCCGCCTGCTCCGATCACAAGCATTGCCACCCCAACTGCGATTACGAGCACCCAGGTGACGCCGTCGTCGGAACCCTGGAGAACGACGCCCGCGTTCTCTCCGGGGGCAGCGGGCGTTTCGCCGCCCAGTGGGTCCTCGCGGAGTGTTTCTTTACCGGGGTTTGGTGTGCCGTTCGGGTCGATGGTGAACGAGATGGCGCCGTTGGCGGGGTCTCCGTCCTCGGCGCTGGTCGTTTTCCAGTTGACGTTGTATTTCCCCGCAGCGAGGTCACTCGGGAGGGGGACTGAAAGGCGCTTCCGGTCTGCGTTATCCACGACCGCCGCGACCGTCGTTATTTCTTTGCCGCTGGCATCGAACACATCGATGTCATTGTTGCCCGCCTGGCGCCCCATCTCCTGGCTCATCTCAAGCACGACTTCGCCGGGCGACTGTTTCAGCACGGCTCCGTCACCGGGCTTCGCTGTCGCAGGTTCGGCGTGGGCCCAGGCGGTCCCGAAAACTGCCATGCCAACGACGAGGGAAAGCATCGCCGCAGCCAGAGATTTCATTTCGACCAAGTCTAGCCGCACCGCACCACCCGGCAATCAATCGGCGGCAAGCTGGTTTACCAGCCAACCTCAATGAACGGCAGCGACTGGCATGTCTCCATCAGCGTCAGCACTCACGGTCCTGGGCTTCATGCTCGCGGCGGCATCGCGATCCTTGATCATGAGCGCCATCAGGATGCCCAGCACTGTGAGGGCGGCAGCGACCAGGAATGCATCGTGGTAGGCCAGCAGCGTCCCATCCTGAACGCTTTGCGGAAGTCCGCGAAGATGGGCGGCCGGCACACCGCCGTGCGCGTCGATCCGATTGCTTAGAACGGTCGCCGAAATCGCGACTCCGAGGCTTTGGCCGACCATGCGCGAGACGCTGAAGATCGAGCTGGCCCGGCCCGTGTCCGAAGGCTTTATCGATGAGAACGTGGCCGCCTGCATGGGGACGAGCATCATGCCGAAGCCGAAACCGCGAACCAGCATGATGGAGCGGATGTACCACTGGTTCGTCTCGAGGTCGATGAAAGCCAGCATGACTGAACTGGCCGTCGCCAGTACAAGCCCGCCGGCGATCAGACGCCGTGGTCCGACTGAACGGTAGATGCGGCTCACCGGCTGCGCCATGAGCATCACACCGATCGCCATCGGAAACGTCGTTAGCCCTGATTCGAACGGCGAAAGTCCACGCTCGCGCTGAAGCAGAAACGGCAAAAGGAAGAGCGCCCCGGAAAAGCCAATCATCGCGATGAACTGCGTGCTGGCACATTGACGGAACAACCGATTCCCGAAGAGGCGGATGTCGATCATCGGTTCTTTCACGCGAAGTTCGGTGACGACGAATGCTGCCAGGAAGGCAAGCCCTCCGACCAGGAACCCGATGACGCGAGGGTCTTCGAACCCGCGTGATCCGGCCTCGGCGAGTCCGTATTGGACGGAGGCCATCCCGGCGGCCGCGAGCAGGAACCCGGAGACATCGAACCGGCCGGGGTTCTGTTGCTTGTCTTCCTTCAAGAACTTCCACGAAACGATCAGACCGATGATTCCGACCGGCACATTCACCAGGAAGATCCATTCCCAGCTCACGTATTCGACAAGAAAGCCGCCAAGAATGGGACCGCTCGCCGGGGCAACGGTCGTGGGAATGACCATGAGGCCGGACGCTTTCGAACGCTCCGACGGAGGAAACGCACGGAAGACCATGGCCGTTCCGACGGGCGTAAGCATGCCGCCACCGACACCCTGGAGAATCCGGAACGCGATCAGAGAATCGATGTTCCAGGCGAACGCGCAGAGGAGCGAGGCGCTGGTGAACACCGTCAGCGCGAACATGAACGTCCGTTTGGTTCCGAATCGGTCTCCAGCCCAACCCGAAACCGGGATGAACACGGCCAGGCTGAGCAAGTAGCCCGTAATCACCCACTCGATCGTCGTGGTCGAGGCGTTGAAGTCCTTTGCAAGCGTTGGCGCGGCGACGTTCACGATAGTGCCGTCGAGCAAATCCATGAACAGCCCAAAGACCGACACGATCGCCACGATGTACTTGTACTCGACCTTCACGACGGCTCTCCGTTTTCAGCGGGCTCTAACTCGGGTGCCTGTTCGGGCAAGAGCTCGCGCGCCCCGTCTGCGTTATCCACGACCTCCGCGGCCGTCGCTATTTCTTTACCGGTCGCACCGAACAGAACGATGTAGTTGTTGCCCACCTGGCGTCCCATCTCCTCGCACGTCTCACGGACAACTTCGCCGCGCTGCTGTTTCAGCGCGGCTTCGTCACCACGCCGGCTGTCGCAGGTTGGGCGTGGGCCTAGCCCGCATCCGCGAACGACATCGCCCGCAGCGCCGCGGCACTCGAACCAAGCAGCCATTTTCATCGGTAACCAAGTCTAGCGGGG
>JBDTNM010000189.1:0-6480 GCA_039933735.1 bacterium
TCAGCGAGACGATGACGAGGCGGCGGTCGTTGGTGGCCGGTTCGCGGCGGACGAAACCCTGGGCTTCGAGACGATTGACTGCGTTGACCACGGTTGAACGGCCGAGCCAGAGCGTTTCGGCGAGGCGGCGAGGCTCACTTTGCTTCACGAGTTCGAGGATGACGAGGATGCGCCATTCGTCGCGAGTCAGGCCCGAGGGGCGAAGCGCTTCCTGGTAGATCATGACGAGCAGGTCGCCGGCGGAGACGAGGTTGTAACAGGCCCAGAACGCATCGCGATCGGCGCCGTGGGAAACGAGCCAATCACCGAAGCGCGCCTCGAGCCGAGAGGTCGTCATTTCATCGTCCATGCAGCCTCCACGCACTGTTCACTGGTCGTCCACAAGGATGAAGGGTGGCTGGGGTAGCGGGTAGGGGCTGACCCTACTGCCCGAGCGACAATCGGTTTCCGAAAATTGAATTGTGAGGAGTCGGCCGTTGCGCCGCTCATTTTTCGAAAACTCGGGGGCTTTTAAGAAACCATGAAGGTGTTCAGTAACCTGGGCATCCAGGCGAAGCTTGTTTCGAGCTTCCTCCTGGTGATTGCTATCAGTGGCGCCGCCACCGGGTTCGTGCTCTATCGCGCGAACCAGACGACCAACCGCTTCGAATCCGAGGTGGGGGCGCACGACCGGGCTGCGCTGCACGCGGCGCAACTGCGCTCTGCATTTCAATCGCAACACCAGGATCTGAAGGACCTGTTGCTGCGGGGGGCCGACCAGGCTTCCTACGACAAGTACAACGCGGCATTCGAAGCGGACGCCAAGGTGGTCGCGGAGAAGCGCGGAATCCTCGAGGCAGACCTCGCGGAAGTCAATTCCGGCGACGCCAATGAACGTCTGCAACGCTTTGACGCCGGGTACAAGGTCTACACAGAGAGCTTTCCGGTGGCCCTCGCGGCCGTGAACGCGGGCGGAAGCTTCGATCAGGCGGCCGGCGACGCGCAAATGAAGGGCAAGGACCGCGATGCCTCGGCGGCCCTGGCCGAAATGGCCACGATCCTGAACGACAAGGCGCAGAACGAATCCGCCGACACCGCTGCGGCCGCTACCACCGCCACGAACGTGGGCCTGGCAGCGGTAGTGACGGCTGCCCTCGTTGCCGTAGCGATTGGATTCCTGATCGCTCGGCAGATCAAGCGCCCGATTGTCGCGGTCGCCGTCAGCCTTTCGCGACTCCAGGGTGAGGATGTGACGAGCCTGCAGAAGGGTATCGCCGCCATGTCCAATGGCGACCTCAGTATTGCCCTTTCGCCGGTAACCGAGCCCATCCCAAATGTCGCCAGGGACGAAGTGGGGGTTGCCGCCCAAACCGTGAACCTGGTCATCGCGCAGATCGCGGAGACCATGAACGCCTACAACCAGTCACGCGAGAGCCTTGGCACGCTCATCGGAGAAGTTCAGGAGAAGGCGGAGAGCCTGACCGTTTCGGCCGATACGCTGCGCGGTTCGAGCGACCACATGGCAAGCGCCACCAGCCAGATCTCTAATGCCATCGACGAAGTGACGCGGAGCGCGGTCAACCTGGCCGGGCTCAGCCAGGACTCGGCCCGGGAGATCGAACGGGTCGCGGCGGGATCGCAACAACTCGCCGCGACGGCCAGCTCTTCTGCGGACGCGGCGAGCCGGTCGAAGGTCGATGCGGCCGAAATCGGGGAGCGCATTTCGTTGGTCGCCTCGGCTTCGCAAGAAGTGGCTTCGGCGGCCGAGCAATCGCGGGTTGCCGCCCAGGAGGGCCAGACAGCCGTCGTCCAGGCCGTGAATTCCATGGAATCGATCGCAACGGCAGTGCAGCGGGCCAGCCGGACGGTAGACCAGTTGGGCGAATACGGCGAGCAGATCGGGGCCATCGTGAAGGCCATCGATGAAATCGCCGCGCAGACCAACCTCCTCGCCCTCAACGCTGCGATCGAGGCAGCCCGAGCAGGCGAACAGGGCCGCGGCTTTGCCGTGGTCGCCGAGAACGTGCGCAGCCTGGCGGAACGCTCCAGCCAATCGACCAAAGAGATCGCGGAACTCATTGCGAAAGTGCAATCCGGCACCCAGGAAGCAGTCGAAGCCATGGCTGCGGGCGTGAAAGATGTCGAAGCTGGCCGCAGCATCACTACCCAGGCTGGCGAAGCCCTGGGCTCGATCATCGCGACCGTGGAGCAATCTGCGGTGCAGATGCAGGGGATTGCTCGTGACGTCCAGGGCCTGGCCAGTGGGGCGCAGCGGATCGTCCTGAGTGCGGAGCAAATCGCCACGATGGCTGAAGAGTCGGCCGGCGGCGCCAATGAGATGGCCCGGGGGACGACCCGCGTGACGGAAGCGATTGTCCAGGTTTCGGCCACGAGCGAGGAGACTTCGGCGTCAGCCGAGGAGGTCTCCGCGAGCACCGAAGAACTGACGGCGCAGTCGCAAGAGTTGGCGGCGACGGCCAATCAGATGAAGGACCTCGCCGAGGCGCTAAGCAACGCGACGGCCCGATTCAAACTCGCATAGGGACACCCGTTCCCCTTACCTTCGGACCCTATGCGAACTTCGCGAGGAGCCCGGGCACGCTGTGTCCGGGCTCTTTGTTCAGGCGGCGACATGGCGTCGGGACATGACGGCGACGATTCTGCGGGGGAACAAAACGGTTGCTGCTTCGAGCGCCTGGCAGGCAGTGGAGATTGTGAAGCCGACCTGTGGCAGTAGCCGCCAGCACTTCCCATCCTCTGAGAATTCCCAGAGCCCTTCGGACTTCCGCACAAAAACCAACCCGTTCATTCGTTCGTCCCTCTGTCCCTAATGTACGGAGGAATACGGAACGCGGACGCGGGCGAACAGACGCCAAAACGCAGCCCGAAGGTGCAACGAAATTTGGCGGAAAGGACAAAACCTGTGCCGGAGCTGAATTAGCTCCGGAAGAGCTTGCGTAGCCCGCGCAAGCAGAGCCAGGCGGCCACGCCGCTGGCGACGATGATCGGCACGGCGGAGGTCGGGTCGGTTGTGCGGCGGAACTCGGCGCGGCCCTCGCTGATTTCGATGAAGCCGAGGGGCGAGGCCATGACGCCGCCGCCGCCACCGGCGCCTTCGCCGATTTCGCCAGTTTCGCTGCCTTCGTCGATGCCACGGCCCGAGCCGCCGCCAAAACCCCAACGGATCTTGGCGACAGGGACGACGGTGATGCCTTCGCGCTCGATCGGGTCGCCGAAGACGGCGCTGGCGCCGGCGTGCATGCCGACCTTGCTCGCCAATTGCTCGACGACGTTATCGCCGCGGCCGCTCGCGGCAGCCTGGGCTTCGCGCAGAACGCGGCTCAAATCATCGGTCATGGCGGGTACTCCCGGGTCCGGCCAACGTGGCCAGACGTCTCTTACTTGAAGCGGTAGGTGATGCGGCCCTTGGTAAGGTCGTACGGAGAAAGTTCGACGAGGACGCGGTCGCCGGTGAGGATCTTGATGTAGTTCTTGCGGATTTTGCCGCTGATGTGTGCCAGCACAACGTGGCCGTTCGCCAACTCAACCCGGAACTGCGCATCTGGCAGTGGCTGGGTCACGATACCTTCGACTTCAATTGCTTCTTTCTTCGCCAAACAGGACAACCCTCAAAACGGAAATTGATTACTCATAACCCTACCACACCGGAAAGCGGCGGATCAGCTTTTTCGGGATGGACGGGCTGCTTCCCGAGGGTGCAGGCGCTACGCTGGCTTCGTGTCCCGACCTCTCGCTTCGGTGTTGACCCTCGGCTGCAAGTTGAACCTCGCGGACAGCGAGGAAATCTCCCGCGGACTCCGCGAGGCCGGCTTCGATGTGGTCGACTCGGTCTGCGATGCGGATGCATACGTTATTAACACGTGCTCGGTGACACATGTTGCCGACCGGAAGTCGCGCAAACTCATTCGCTCCATCAAGCGCATGGCCCCAGGCGCATCAGTCGCGGTCACGGGCTGCTTTCCGCAATCCGCGGGCTTCGATGCCGCGCGAGAACTGGGCGCGGACTTCGTGAGCGGTACGCGAGATGCAGACAAAGCGGCCCTGGTCGAATTCCTCGCTGCCGTACGTGAGCCTGCATCTCGTCGGGTAACGGAAGGCGCGCAATCCGGCGATACGCGTGCGTTCATCAAGGCCCAGGAAGGCTGCAACGACGTGTGCGCGTTCTGCATCGTCCCTCGGACGAGGGGACGGGAGGAGTCGCGAACGGTCGACCGAGTCGTTGCCGAAGTCGACCGCGCGGTGGAAGCGGGGGCGCGAGAAGTGGTGATCACGGGGACGCAGCTGGGGGCGTGGGGCAGGGATTTCGACGTACCACTGAAGCCGCACGACTTGATTTCGGGCATCCTCGAACGCACGGAGGTCGCTCGGCTGCGGTTCAGCTCGCTGCAACCTCAGGATATCTCTCCAGAACTATTGGGATTGTGGAGCGATCCGCGGCTGATGCCGCATTTCCACCTGGCACTTCAGTCGGGCAGCGAAAGCACGTTGCGCGCGATGCGTCGGCGATACACGGCGAGCGCGTTCATCGAGGCAGCGGCACGGATTCGCGCGGCTGTCCCGTCGGTCGCCATTACTACCGACGTGATCGCCGGCTTTCCGGGTGAGTCTGAGGCCGACTTTAAGGACACGCTCAACCTCTGCCGCGAAGTTGCCTTCGCCCGAATTCACGCGTTCCCTTACTCGCCGCGCAGCCGCACCGGCGCGGTTCGGCTTTCGGGACAGGTGGCGCCCGATGTGATGAAGGAGCGGATGGCGCGGCTGCTGACCGAAGGCGAAGCGCTCGCGCGAACGTTCCGGGAGCAGCAGGCCGGGAGTGTGCGTCCGGTGCTCTGGGAGCGGCCGCGGCAGCTTTCTGATGGCCAACAACAGGCCTTTGGCCACACGGATAATTATGTGGCTGTTTACGCAGATGCGAGACAAATGCAACACCGGATTACTCCGGTGCAATTAGGCGCGGTGTACGATGACGGGGTCTGGGGCAGCATCCCAGGGGAGGCCCTGTGAACGTCGTCCGGCGCGTACTACTCGCCCTTTATAGCCTTGTCTTCCTGGCCGCGTTGGGCGGAATTGCGAAGCTCGCATGGTTCCAGGACGAGCAACTCGATATCAACATCAAGAGCCTGAATTTGCAGGCGTTCATCAGTTCGAGCGACCCCGCCAAGTACAACCTGAGTTCGGTCCTTGCGGGCCTCGCGGTGCTGGGCTTCATCACGCTCCTCATTGCGATTTGGCCGCGGCGTTCGAAGTACCGGAGCAAGGGCACGCTGCGCATTCGCCAGGCAGATGGCGGGACCGTCGAAGTGACCGCCCTGGCGATCGAATCGCTGCTCAAGTCAGAGCTCGAAGCGTTGCCGGAAGTGCGTTCGGCGGCCCCGAGGGTCCGCCTTGCGGGTGGCGCCGTGGACACGTACATCGATGCGAACATCGAACCCAGCGCGAGCATCGCCCAGGCGACGAAGCTGTTGGGGAGCACGGTCGAACAGACGCTGAAGGAGCACGTTGGGGTGACCTCGGTGCGTCGGCCGGTGATTCGCATCACCTATGACGAGATGGGTGTACGGCCAGCGGGCGCGCGGCGGCCGCCAGCGCCGTATGACGCAGGCTTCAATCCGCCGATTTTCCCGAACGACACGCCCCCTGCGATGTCTCCCGAGACTCGAATGAAGCCTCCGGCCGCGGCGGAAGCAACACCGGAGAACGACCCGTGGTACGTGCCCGGGACGGCGGAAGCCCCCAAGGACGAGACGGTTCACAATGAATCCACGTCCGGGGAGATCAACAATCCCGAGACTCCACGCGAGGAATCTCCGCCCGATGACCGAACCTGACCGCATCGCGCCTCCATCCCCCGGTGAACTGCCGTGGGTGCTGGAGGCGCTGCTGTTTGTGGCCGAAGAACCCCAGCCGCTGCAGTCACTGGCTCGTGCCGCGGGCGTGAGTGATGGCGCCGCGCGGAAAGCGCTGGGCCAGCTTTCGGCCGATTACGAAGCGCGCGGATTGCGCGTGCTCGAAGACAACCAGCGCTATCAGCTCGGGGCTGCGCCTGCGTACGCGCGCTACATCGAGAACATGCTTGGTACCGGCCCCGGGCAACGTCTGACCCGGGCGACGCTCGAAACGCTGACGATTATCGCGTACAAGCAGCCCTGCACTCGGGCCGAGATCGAAGCGATCCGCGGCGTGAACAGCGACCGTCTGGTCGCGATTCTTGAGCAGCGTGGACTGATTGAGAACACCGGGACCGGTGATGGCCCAGGGCGGCCGAAGCTCTACCGGACGACGATGCGGTTTCTCGAGCACTTCGGCATTCGCAGCCCGCGGGATCTGCCGCCGCTGCCGGACGCGCCGGCCGAGCCGATGGTGGAAGCCGAGATTTAAGTTCGGGGCGATCCCGGAAATGCGGCGGGCAGCCGTGACCGTTGGATGCGGCGATTAGCTCTCGGTAGTGCTCGATGCTTGACGGCCCTCGGCCGCCTGCGG
>JBDTNM010000190.1:0-6471 GCA_039933735.1 bacterium
CGGCGTCGGCGAATGGGCACCATGAGGCGGGTTCGTGCGGCGCGATGCCGACTTCAAAGCCGCTCGATACGCCGTCGGAGCTGTCCGAACGCCGTGCCTGCCGGGCCGGACCTCAGGCGGCTGGCAATCAGCCGTGCGCACTCTTCGGCCGAAGCGCTCGTCGTATCGACCTCTAAGTCGTAGAGGGCGGACTGGTGAACAGCCGAGGACATTCCGATGGCTGTGCCTTCGATCCGGTCGGCGCGAATGCGTTCTCGTTCGATAAGCACGGCCCGATCGCAGTGGACACCCACGAAGAGCGATTCGAAGGGCGCGAACGCGGTTGCGCACCGGCCCAGGAGTGGCTCCGAGAGACTGACGTCGTCGAACACGATGTTGCTTCCGCCGGCCACCAAAGCTGCAACTGCCTCGTACATGCTGCCAATAAGTGACAGTCCATCTGGAGTGAGGACGGGTTGGACGCCGCCGCCAGGCGCCGGACGCCACTCGGAAATGACTTGCGGTCCATGAGCTTGTTTTGAAGCCATCGAGAGAAACGTATCGATGCCGCACAAGAACCAGGCTTCAGGCAACATCAGGTGTTGCAAGCTTCGTCCGATGGACGTCTTGCCAGAGCTGGACGGCCCATTTAAGCAAACGATTCGGCCGGGTGCGTTCATGCTGCAAGAGCGTATCAGCCCGTTGGCGGGACGATCTCCCGCGAGGTCTGGCGGGCATCACCTTTCGAGCCACGACAGGAATCGCGTGAAGCGGTCTAGTCTCTGGCCTCTGAGGTGGAGATGTCGGCTTCGTTTCCGGCCGAGTCGGCGAGTGTCCACCAGGAAGGAGCGAAGTCGCGGACGATGTGGCCGCCCGCGGCGAGGGCAGCGGCGACACGAGCCTCGGCCAGTTCGGGGGCAATCCAGACGGCGATGTGAATCGCTCCCCCGGCACCGGGCCTCGGTTCGCGCATGTTTTCGAACCAGAAGGCAGGCCCGCGGTCGTTTGGATCGACGAGGTCTTCGGCCGGGCTGTCCGGTCGAGGTTTGTATCCGAGAACTGCTTCCCAGAAGGGCATAACGTCGGCAATCGCGGCAGCGCCCGGGATAATCAGCATGCTCTGGATCGCCGAAGGATCGGCTCGGAGGCCCAGCGCGAGCGCAGAGGCCGAGATTTTGCGAGCGAACTCAAGGTCGGTAGTGGTGACGCCAAAGTAGTCGTCGTGCAGGGTGAGGAGCCGGACGGTGACCCCGGCGCGGCGAACATCGACGTCGGGCGCGTGATTTTCGATGCCGGGGATGGCGGCGATCGCCTGGACGAAGCGAGCCGATTGGGAAAGGGAGGCGGTGGCGAAAAAGGCACACGCCCCGTCGCTGACGACGCGCCAGTCTTCGGCTCCGGCGGCCTTGTGGAAGTCTGTTGCGCGCAGTGGTTCAGTCACTCGTGCCTCCTGTGCAGCGATCATGCCGAGGCAGGTTGGGACACGAAAGAACTATGGCGAAGAATTTACGTGCCGTTGCTGAAATTCGGTTGGAGGTTTGGTACGCTGCGGAAGCCGCGCCGCCGGAGACTGTGTCCGCTCCACATCTCCGCCCGCGGCCTTTCTTTGTCCCTTTCGTGCGGTGGTTTTTGAAGGCTGCGAATTAGCGGCTCATGCTTGCCAGGAACGGGCGGAGTTCGGCCATGAACGCTTCTGGCTGGTCATGGTGGATCCAATGGCCGGCTCCTGGAATTTCGACCGTGCGGGAATCCCGCAGGTGCTCTTGTGGACTTGGATGCTGGCGCCGCCGGGCATGTGATTCGCCGCCGACGAAGAGGAGCACGGGGCACGTGATGGCCGCCCAGAAGGCCGGAAGCTCGTCGCGGCGTACTTCCATGGAAGTCCGAGCGTTGACCCAGTGGTCGTACTTCCAGATGTAACCGCCATCGACTGGTTTTGACGCGTATTCGGCCAGTCCCGGGAGGATCTCCCCGGGGAGTCGAGGATTTGCCTCGCGCATTCGTTCCTCGGCTGCCTCAAGTGTTGGGTAGATGCGCGGGGATTCGCCTTCGAACGAACGGATGCGGTCGGCCCAGCGGCGGACCCAGGCGGGAGAGACCCGCTCTTCTTCGGGCGGATTGAGCGAGTGCGTGCCTTCGATGGCTGCGAGGGCGCTGAAGTGTTCGGGATAGACGCCGGCGGCGAAGAGACAGACGGAGCCGCCGTAGGAGTGGGCGACGACCCGTGCGGGAGAACCGACCGATTCGATGATGCGGACGACATCAAGGGCGTTATCGGGCAGGCCGTAGTTGCCGCCAGGCGTCCAATCCGAGTCCCCGTGTCCGCGAAGGTCGGGCGCGACGACGTGGTAGTCAGCGCGGAGGGCTTCCGCGGTGTGATCCCAGGACCTGGCATGGTCGCGGCCGCCGTGGACAAGGACGACAGGAGGCGCGGATTCGTTGCCCCAATCCCAATAGGAGAGGCGAAGCCTTTGAGATTGGACAAACCGCTGCTGAGGTTCAACCGTCATGCGTTGTTCTCCGAAGTGAGAGCATCGGCACGCGGCGGCTGACGATCCAGTTCGGGCCGCGCCGGCGCCGTAATTTTGTCCAATACCAGTGGCGGCTCGACGACTTAGACTCGGCGAAACTCAAGTTCGTTGGGGTGTTCGGATGCCTGGATATGGGGTGCTCCCGTCAATTCGCGTGAAGGACGTGAAGGCGGCGGTCCAGTTCTACACGGAGAAGTTGGGGTTCACGTTGAATCGCACCCAGGAAGTGAGCGACAACAACTCGCTGACCTTCGGCGACGCTTCGATCATGCTCGAGGGCGATGGCGCGTTTTATTCCGAAAGCTATAACGCTGCGATCCGGCAACGACTGGGGTCGGCTTCAGCGAGTACGTACTACATCGAGGCGGACGACCTGAATGCCTTGTATGCGAAGGTGAGCGCCGGCGGCGTGAAGATTGTTGACCCCCTGGCGGATCGTGCCTGGGGCCAGGCGGAGTTCACGCTGGAGGACCCGGAAGGGAACTGGGTCACCTTCTGGCACGCGCTTTAGATCCTTCGGGCGGTTCAGGACAGTGTTTCAGCGATGGTGACTTCGCCGAGCTGGGTCATTGCGCCGAGACATCCCGGGGGGGGAGCGTCTAGCGTGCGGGAGAGCGCCGTAATTATTTGCAAGACGAGCGAAAGTGCGACATGCGATAGTTCGCGCTCCGCCGGGACTGGTGTAGAAGTGGGCACGAGATGACGAAACGATGAAAAGCCGAATCAGCGAACGGCAAGAGTGGAAGTTCTTTCGGGTGTTGCCGCAGGCGCACGGAGGGCTGGCAGCTGCCTGGTGGGTGGCAATTGTGCTGCGCGGCGTGTTGCCGGCCTTGCTGGCGATCGCGATGGGCGTGCTCATCGGCGCGGTTCAAGAAGGATCCAGCCTGACCTGGCCCCTGATCTGGCTCGGCGTCGTGTTCGTCGCGCTGCAGGTGCTCACACCGATCCACCAGGCTGTGAGCGCGAACCTCGGAGATAAGACCGCGGCCCTGTTGTACGACCGGCTGACCGCGGCCTGCACTGAGCCACCAGGGATGGGACATCTCGAGGACCCGTCGCTGACCGCCGACCTGACGCTGGCGCGAGATTTCGACCTTGGGATGACCGGCCCACCACTCAATATCGCGATGGACTTCATCGCGGTCGCGCTGGTGCAAATTGTGACAGGCGTGGCTTCGACGATCGTGTTGTTTGGGTACAGCTGGTGGGCGCCACTGATCCTGGCCCCGGCATGGGCTTCGACGCACTGGATTTTGCGCGAGAGTTCGGTCTGGTGGGACCGCAACACGGAAGAGGTTCGGTCGGCCCAACGAGATTCAGACTATGCCTACCGGCTGGCCGTGGACCCCCCGGCGGCCAAAGAACTGCGGATGTTCGGCCTGGCGGAGTGGACGCTGGAACGGTTCATCGACCGGCGAACGACGCTGCACAGGCTTCAGTACCAGGCGACGCGGCTGCGAGAAAAGCCGGTGATCTGGTGTTTGCTGATTGTGGCGGGCGCGAATGTCATCGTGTTCTGGGCAATGGGCCGGGATGCGGCTGACGGCCGGCTTTCGCTGGAGCAGGTGATTGTTTATGCACAGGTGGCCGTGGGCACGAGCATGCTCGCATTCGGCGGGCTGAACTGGGCCCTCGACGGAGCGGCCGCACCCGTGGCGGCGGCATTGCGGCTGGACCGGAAGATGCGGCCCGCGGGTGCGCTCGTTTCGGGCGCCCGGCGAGCCGAGGGAATGCCGGCCTCGGAGATCAGGTTTCGCGACGTCACCTTCCAGTACCCGGCCGGCGGCGGCGTGGTCCTGCAAGGTTTCGACCTCACGATCCCGGCCGGAAGCTCGCTGGCGATTGTCGGACAGAACGGCGCCGGCAAGACGACCCTGGCGAAGCTGTTGTGCCGCCTGTATGACCCGCAGAGTGGTGTTATCGAGGTCGACGGCATCGACTTGAAGGCACTCGACCTTGATTCGTGGCGTAACCGGTTGGCGGCGGTCTTCCAGGATTACATCCGGTTCGAACTGCCGCTTCGAGACAATGTCGCGCCCGGGGGCGCCGATGATGACACGGTGCGGGCCGCGCTGGTTTCGGCGGGCGCGACCCATCTCGCAGAGCTGGACACGATCCTGGCCAAGGGGTACGCGGGAGGCACCGACCTGAGCGGGGGACAGTGGCAACGTGTGGCGCTGGCGCGTGCACTCTGCAAGGTAGAACTCGGCGCCGGCGTGGTGCTGCTGGATGAGCCCACGGCACAACTCGATGTGCGCGGCGAGGCCGAGATCTTCGAGCGGATTTTGGACGCGACCAGGGACTGCACGACGATCCTGATCTCTCACCGATTTTCGACAGTGCGACGGGCTGACCGCATCTGCGTGGTCGAGCACGGCCGGGTGATCGAGTTCGGGACGCACGAGGAACTGATCGCGCTCGGAGGGCGGTACCGGACGATGTTCGACCTGCAGGCACAGCGGTTCACGACGGATGAAGAAGAGGAAGGGGTGGTGTTCGATGTCCTCGCCTGACATTGCCCTAAAACGTAAGCCAATGGTCCGCGACGACCTGCCGCCGGCGATCTCCTCGATGTGGCGGCTGTGCAAATTGGGCTTCCGGCACGAACCGCGACTCTTGCTGGCGTCGTTCATCCTCGCGTTGCTGGCCGCGCTGCCCGATGCGATGTTCGCGGTCTGGTTGAAGTTGCTGGGCCAGGGCGTGATCGATGGCAATCGGACGCTTCTCATCGTTGCCGCGCTGGGGCTAGGGGCCTCTTCCACGGGAACGTGGTTCCTGATGGTTGTGAGCACCCGCGTCCAGCGGCGCTTCCGCGACCGTGTGACGATCGCGCTCGAAGCGCATGTGGCGCGGCTCCAGGCATCTGTCTCGACGATTGCGCACCAGGAACGGCCGGACTATCTCGACAGGCTTTCGGTGTTACGGGACCAGATGTTCGTCCTGGACCACATGTACGCGTCGCTGTTCGGCACAGCGGGCTGGATCTTGCGGCTCGTAGTAACGGTCGCGCTGTTGATGTCGATCCACCCGGCGCTCGTGTTGCTCGCCGTGTTCGCCCTGCCGACGGTACTGACTTCGACGTGGCGGCCGGGCGTCGAACGGGCCGCGCAGGAGCGGTCGGCGCCAGATCAGAGGCTCTCGGCGCACCTGTTCAAGGTGGCGACGACGGCGCCTCCCGGCAAAGAGGTCCGGGTGACGGGCATTGGGCCGCGGCTCGTCTCCGAACGGCGGGCTGCCTGGGATCGCTGGTACGGGGAGATCTCCGGCGCACGCTGGGGTTCGGCCGTTTGGCACACGATTGCGTGGGCGGTGTTCGGCGGGGCCTTCGTCGGATCGGTCGTATTCGTCGCGTCGGGATTGGATTCGCCCCCGGGCGATGTGCTGCTGGTGCTCGCGGCGGGGTCGCGACTGTCGTCCTACATCGGCGCGACGGTTGGCGAAATCGGCTTCCTGCGGGGCATTTGGATGGACGGTTCGCGACGTTTGGCGTGGCTGGAAGACTATGCGGCAGCGGTCACCGCCGAGGAGGACCTCTCAGCCCCGGCCGAACTGCGCGACGGGATCCGGATCGAAGACCTTTCGTTCGCCTATCCCGGCACGGACCGGCTGGTGTTGGAGGACGTGAACCTCACGATCCCGGCCGGCACGGTGGTCGCGATTGTCGGAGAGAACGGCGCGGGGAAATCCACGCTGGTGAAGCTGCTGTGCAAGCTGTACGAACCGGGCGGAGGGAAGATCCTTGTTGATGGCGTGGACCTGGCGCGAATCTCCGCGGAGGAATGGCGCGAACGGCTGGCGGGCGCGTTCCAGGATTTCTTCCGGTTCGAATTCCGAGCGCGGCACTCGGTGGGAGTCGGCGATGTACCGCGGTTCGATGACGAGCCGGCAGTAGTGACTGCCGTCGGGCGGGCCGGGGCCGAGGAAGTGGTCGCGAATTTGCCATCGGAGTTGGAGACCCAAC
>JBDTNM010000191.1:0-6465 GCA_039933735.1 bacterium
GGCCGAGCGCCGTAAGGCCGAAGTCGATGCGGCCCTGGAGCACGCCCGCGGCATTGCCTTCGGATTCGCCATGCCGAACGAGGATCAGCCGCACCGGCTCAGCCTGCCAACGGCGGGGTCATCTTCAGCCCGACAGGCAATGGCAGCGAATCGTCAAGGTTCTCGAACCTGCTCGAAAAGAAGAGTATCTCCAGGTTTTCCACCTGCCCGGTCTCGGGATTCATCCGCGCGATCACACCATCAGCGATCTCGTCCGAATCTTGATCGGCGTACGGCACCACCGCATTGAGGTACAAAATGTCCCCTTCGCGGTCGTAACTCAGTCTCAGATGCGCGTCCAAGCAGGACTCCAGGTTCTCGTTGATCGGGCGACGTAGGCGGTCACTACCCAGTATCGAATTGTACCACCGTCTTCAGCCGCATCTGCGAGAACCACCACCACCACTGCCCGATCGCCCAGGGACCTGACCTCGGTTCTTACGAAGGCCAGTTCGGGACGGCCGTTGCGGACGCCAACGAAATCGGGATCAGCTAGTGCAGCGGATACCTCATTCTCGTATTCGGGAAGCAGCGTCGGATGAGCTAACTCGATATGGGTATACCGCTCCGCAGTTAGCTCGACGGCCCGACCAAGATACCGGCACGCGAACCACACCTGGTTATTCGGTAAGCCGCCGGTACAGCGTCGGAAGCCGGCTCGGGAGCGCCTCGATGTCAGCCACCACTTCGTAGCCCATGTCTTCACACATGGTTTTCAGATAGTCGTGGCCGGCCCGGTCGACGGTCAGGGCGAATGGCGTAATGCCTTCGCGTTTCGCCTCGTTCAACGCCTGCTTGGTGTCGTGGATCGCGTATTCCTTTTCCGTGCGGTCCCGGCCATAGCCATGGTCCTGAGGGCGGCCATCGCTAAGCAGGAAGAGGATCTTCACCTTCGCGTCGGTTTCCTTCAGCTTGAATGTGGCGTGGCGAATCGCTGGACCCATTCGGGTCGACCGGATCGGCGTGACCTTGTCCAACCGGTTCTTGATTTTCTGGTCCAACGTCTCGTTGAAGTCCTTGATAACGAAGAACTCGACGTTGTCTCGGCCGTAGCCGCTAAAGCCGTAGATTCCGTACTGGTCGCCAATGGTCTCAAGCGCCGTCATGAGCAGCACCGTCGACTCTTTTTCGAGGTCGATGATGCGCTTGGGCGGGCTCGTCAGTTCCTGGCGGCGCTTGGAGACCCACCAGCTCAGGTACTTGCGCGGATCGTCGTCGTAATCGTCGTCGTCGTACTTCTTCTCGCGCTTGTTGATCTCTTCGTCGGTGCTCGCGGACATGTCGATCAGGAAGGCGACAGCAACGTCGCGCTCGATCTTGTTGCGGCGCCAGTAGATCTTCTCGTTCGGGTTGACGCCCGCGCGCTTCTCAATCATCCATTCGATCGCAGCGTCGAGGTCGAAATCCTCCCCATCGGGCAAACGTTTGAGCTTGCGGAACATTTCCGGCTTCATCAACTCGAACTGTTTCCGCGTCTGCGTCACAAGGCCGGCGTGCTCACGCAGGGCGTTCTCGTAGAAGTTGTCTTCGCCCTCTTCGAGCTTCGATTCCTTCACCGCGCACCAACGCGGTTTGTAGTCCTGCGCCCGGAAGTCCCATTCGTCGTAGTAGTACACGGTGACGATCGGGATGAGCGGTTCTTCGCCCTCGCCGGAGCCGGTGCTGTTGTCGCTGGTGGGCTGCCCCTGGTCGCCCTTTTCGGAACTCGGGTTGCCCGCTTCTTTCATGAGGTTGCTCATGAACATGCCCGTCGAGGCGTCGAGATCTCCGTCGTACATCGCGTCCAGGTCGATCTCGACGCTCTTCGCCAGGAGTTCCGCGAGTTGCTCCGGCGTGAGTGCCGTGGGCGACATCTGGCCGCCTTCGCCCATCTGGGCGTTTTCGCGAAGTTTCATTAGCAGGTCGACCAGTTCGGGCTTGAAGTCCCCGCGGAAATCGATCTCCTGCGGACTCTCGTAATCGGCTTCGCCTTCGCCGCTATCGACGCCACCCATCTGCATCTGCGAGCCCGAACCACCTGACTCGCCGCCTTCCATTGGCATGGCCTGGCCGGCCTCCATGGGTTCGACGGTGTCCCAGTCGGACTCTTCCATGTTTTCGTAGATGTTCGGGATGGAGACCGCAATCTCGTAGAGCGCGAGTGTCGCCTCGGCGGCATCCTCGACTTTGGCTTCTTCGGTCTGAACAGCCTTCAACAGACCCAGCGCCCGCGACATGACATCTGCGCGCTCCTTGGGCCAGAGAATGGCGTCAACGCCGTCGAGGCTCGCTCGCACAAGGTTCTCAACGAACCCGTTGCGCAACGGCAGCTGTCGCACATCGGGCCGCTTCAGCAATTCTTCCTGCTGCATCCGGACGAGCGGACGGCGGATACCGCCGTACTCACGTTTCACGTCGGAGTCGATGCGCGAGTCTTCGGCGATGGTGAACAGGTCACTCGCGAGCTGTCGTTCGGCGAAGAGGTCGAAGTAGGCTTCCATGTCCGTTGTCGCCGGTCGTTCGCGGTCACCGACGAACAGTGTTCTCCGAAGCGGGAACACCGCACCGGCTCGTTCGAAATCAAACTCGAAGCTTCCGAATTCGATGTGCGCGGCCTGGTGCGTAGCGAAAACCTTCATGGCCGCGAAGTTCTCGTCCTTCTCCTGGAAACGCTCCATGAGTTCGGGCAGGAATATCGTGCTCCCGTCGGTACTGGCGCGATGTTCGGCGACCCAGCCAATGCCCTTTTCCGCAAGCGACTCCGCCGTCTGGATGCTGACGTTTCGACCGGTGAGCGCCTTGCAGTACAACCGCATGATCTCGCCGATTTTGGAGAGTTCGACCCGCGCCGAGAGATTTTCGAGAATGTCCTCGCCGCGCGTTGACTGCAGCCGGAAGTAGGCTTCGCCACCGTCGTGGCTCGTCTGCAGAATCTTGAGTCCAGCGGCATGCCACGGCTCGAGTTCGTCGATGCGGATCCGGTCGAGGACCCGCGGAACGCTGGTGACGAAATCCATTGCCGCGTAAGCGGAGTACGGGGCGAGTTGTTCCGCCAACTCAATGACCTTGTAGTGGTCATCAGGCTCAAGTTCGCCGAGGGAGTTCGATGCTTCTTCGAAGAACTGGAACGCCGAGCGATTGTGGCCCCGGGCCACCTGCGCAGCGAGCAGCAGATACCGTTCGCGCACTGGTCCGTGAACTTTCTGAATGAGGACTGATCCACGGTCGAAGTAAAGGCGCGAATCGGCCCAGCTGGACTGAGCCAGTTCTACGGCGAACGCGATGAACGGCAGCCGATCGCCTTCGTCCAGGCGCTGGAGCACCGTTGGCGCCGAAGACAGGCAGGCGGAAGCAAGCTCATAACTGTGGCGTGAAAGCTCATCGATGAAGAGAACGAGCCGAGCCGCCTGGCCAATGCGGAGGACATGGAAAACCGTCGGGGCGAGGTCGAAGAACTGAGCGGCGAGGGAGGAACTCTTCCAGTTACCTTTGTAGAGCCGCCGGCCAAGGTCGGCCCACTGGCGTACGTGCGCCGGGCCAACGGCCTCCATCGTGGGCGCAGCGGAACGCAGGAAACTTACGGCCAACGGCGCGGATTCTCCCGCCATCTGCACCGATTCACGGCCGAGTGTCTCAATCGACTCCCATGTGGCGTTGGAAGGAAATGCCGTACCAGCCTTGAAGTACTCAACCGCGGCCTCCCAGGACCGCAGGCTGAGTGCCGTCAACTCGACGCCGGTTTCGGCCCACGACTGCAACTGCGACGGCGACAGCCGTGGTGCAAGCGCGCGCAGCCCGGCCTCGTAGTGCTGCTCCAGTGGGGCGGGAAAGCCAGAAAGCCGCTCGTGATGGCGGGCCAGGAGTTCTCCGATAATTGTCATGCCCTGGTCTGCCTCCAAAATGATCCTGAACGGAACGGGTCAAATCGCTGTGCGCGCTTTCGCGCCGCGCTTGTCACACTGCGCCTGAACTCTTCACGAAGGTCCGAGTCGGATCACGGTAATCGTAGAAGATGACCTCGTCCGTTGTCGTGTCCCATGTCGCGCATGAGAGTTGAAAATCGTTGCGATGATCGCGCGGGTCGCCCGCTGAACCGGGATTTATGACAAGCACCCGGCCAAAGCGTTGCGCCATCTTGTAGTGCGTGTGACCGACGATCAGCGCATCGCATTCCAGTTCCGTAGCCCGGCCCCACGCCGATTCGTGAGGGTAGTGGTAGTCCTTCCACGGCTCCCACGGGGACCCATGTGTCATGACGACCGTTTTGCCCTCGATCACTCGCTCCAGCCGATACGGCTGTTCGCGCATCCAGGCGACAAGGTCCTGATCGATTTTGGGCGACGACAAGGCCCGCTCACCGTCTCGGCCGAGGATGGTTTCCTCGTGGTTGCCCAGAACGACGACAGCGCCCAACTCACGCAACCGGCCGACGACTTCGTTTGACCAGCGGAACTGGAATACCGAATCCCCGGCGCACCAGAGTTGGTCGTACGGCGCCATGAGTTCGAGCGCCTGCTCGAGCCCGGCGAGGTTGCAGTGGATGTCGGAGACGATCGCGAGCTTGGTCACGCGCTATTCGAAAATGGAAGTGACGACTTCCTCGATGCTGCGCTGGACTTCCGCGTCGTCGGTGAGGGCCCACGTGATTGCCACCTGGCATGCGCGCCGGGCCGGAACGTTCTGCGACATGAGCTTGCCCGCGTAGACGAGCAGACGCGTGCTCACGCCTTCTCCGAGCCCGTGTTCCTTCAGGTTGCGCACCTTTTCACCGAGGCGAGCCAGGTCGACGGCGGCTTCGCGTGAGCAGCCTGACTCGTGGACGATGATCTGGGCCTCCTGCTCGCGCGGCGGGTAGTCGAATTCGATCGCGATAAAGCGCTGGCGAGTCGAGTGCTTGAGGTCCTTCAACGCGCTCTGGTAACCCGGGTTATAGGAGATAACAAGAAGGAAGCCGTCCGCCGCCTCGATCACCTGGCCGAGCTTTTCGATCGGGAGCAGGCGACGGTAGTCCGTCAACGGGTGGATCAGGACGGTAGTGTCCTTGCGGGCCTCAACGACTTCGTCGAGGTAGCAAATCGCGCCAACTTTGACGGCGCGGGTGAGCGGGCCATCGACCCACTTCGTTCCGTCGGTGTCGAGAAGGTAGCGGCCCACCAGGTCGCTGGCGGTGAGGTCCTCGTGGCACGCTACCGTGATCAACGGCATCCGATGCTCAGCTTCTTCCCCGGTCCGGGTCGAGACTTTCATCATGGGGCGGCCGAGCTTATAGGCCATGTACTCGACGAAGCGGGTTTTTCCGGCGCCCGTCGGGCCTTTGAGGAGCACCGGGATGCGCTGCGAATACGCCGTTTCGAACAACTCGACTTCGTCAGCGATGGGGAGGTAATAGGGTTCGTCGTGGACTGCGTATTCCTCGACAGCGTAAATATTCGGCTCGTGGCGAGTGGCTTGTTGAGTCAATCTGTTACCTCCCGGCTGCTGTTTGCAGTCGTTGTTGAAGTTCGTCCCAGGCGCTCGCGATGCTCGATTGGAGCTCCTCGAGCGACCCGTTGTTCGTGATCACGACATCGGAGCGCGAAATGCGCTCGGCGTTCGAAAGCTGAGAGTCGATGCGGGCGCGGGCGGCCGCTTCATCGAGACCGTTCCGGCTCGCCAGGCGTTGAACGGCCTGGTCCGGTTCGACTACAACCACCCAGATTTCGTTGACGAGGTCTTTCCAGCCGGCCTCGAACATCACCGCCGCTTCGAGAACGACCAGCGAGTTGCCGGCGGCCTCGAATTCGGAGAGCGATTCGCTCGCCAGCTTCCGGATTCCCGGCCAGACGATATCGGTAAGGCGCTTCAGTTCTTCAGGCTTGCCGAAGACTTTGCCGCCGAGAACGCGCCGATCGATAGAACCATCGGGCGCGACAAGATCGTCCCCGAACGCTTTCACCACAGCGGCGAACGTGTCGGTTCCGGGGTCGTACGTACGGTGTCCAAGAATATCCGCATCAATGACCGGTACGTCGCGGTCCTTGAAAAAGGTGGTCACAGTGGATTTGCCGCTGGCGATCCCACCCGTCAGCCCAATGACATGCACAAGGAACTCCGCGAAGAACGAAGAATGGAACGGTCAGTGTACTTCCGGCCCATGAGGGGCGGCAAACGCGGAGGTGGTGTGGGAGGGGCTGTCGATGATGCGCACCCGGCTCCGAGGCGACCTTCGCGCACACGTCGGGCAGTGATACACCACCCGGACGCCGTGGCCGCACTCATCATCGACGAGCGCGAGGTCGGTTACAGCGAACTGTTCGCCCCAGGTAGCGAGAGCGCCAACGACCACGCCAAGGGAGTGGCCCTTGGACGTCAATTGGTAGAGGAAACGTGGCGGATGGTCCTGGTATTGCCGCCGGACGACCACCCCGTTGGTCTCCAACAGCTTCAGCCGGCTCGAAAGAATCGCCG
>JBDTNM010000192.1:0-6463 GCA_039933735.1 bacterium
ATGTACCGGCAACAGGGGCAGAGCCATATCCCGTTGCGGGTGAACATGGCAGGCATGATCCCACTGATCTTTGCGTTCTCGATCATGATCCTGCCCCCGATTTTGGCGTCGTACTTCGCTAACTCCGGCGGCTGGGTGGAATCGGCGGCCGACTTCGTCGTGCGCAATTTCCAGGGCGGACGTGGGGGCGGCGGCAGCGGAATCTATTGGCTGCTTTTGTTCGCCATGGTGGTCGGATTCACGTTCTTCTACACGATGGTGCAGTACCAACAGCAGCAGATTGCCAAGAACCTCCAGCGCCAGGGCGCATTCATTCCGGGCATCCGGCCGGGTGCCCCAACTGAGGCGTATCTCATGCGTGTGGTCACACGGATCACGTGGGCCGGCGCGTTCTTCCTCGGCTTTGTCGCCATCCTCCCGTTCTTCATCGGCCTGCTGACCGATGTCCGTGCGCTGACCATTTCGACGACAGGCTTCCTGATCGTTGTGGCGGTGGTGCTCGACACGATGAAGCAGCTGGAAGCCCAACTCCTGATGCGTAATTACGAAGGGTTTATTCGCTAACGTGTACATCGTTCTGCTTGGACCACCGGGTGCCGGTAAAGGCACACAGGCGCAGCGCATCGCGACCGCTACGAAGCTCGTCCACATCTCGACGGGCGACATGTTCCGCGAGAATGTGAAGAACGAGACGCCGCTCGGCAAACTCGCCAACGAGTACATGTCGAAGGGCGACCTCGTGCCCGATGAAGTGACGATCAAGATGCTCGTCGAACGCATTTCGCGAGCCGATGCGAAGGCCGGGGCGATGTTCGACGGGTTCCCGCGAAACGTCGTCCAGGCGGAAGCCCTCGATGCCGCGCTCAAGGCTGAAGGCGCGAAGGTCGACTTTGCGTTGCTCATCTCGGTCCGTGATGAAGAACTCATCGCCCGACTCGGTGGCCGTTGGATTTGCCGTAATTGCGGCAAGCTCTACCACGAGCGCAACGACCCTCCGAAGGTTTCGGGGAAGTGCGATGCCTGCGGCGGCGAACTCTACCAGCGCGAAGATGACCGCCCCGAAGTGGTGCAATCGCGGCTCGAGAAGCAGAAACCACCGGCCGGCCTGATCGACCATTACCGGACGGCGGGCGCGCTCAAAGAAATCGACGGCGAGCAGTCGTTGGATACGGTGACGGCTGCGTTGCTGGAGGCCATCCGCTAGGTATGGCTATCAAGCTCAAGTCTCAGGACGAACTTGCGATCATGCGCGAGGCCGGCAGGGTCGTGGGGGCCACGCTCGTCCAGTTGCGCGAGATGATCCGTCCGGGCCTGAACCTGATGGACATCGAAAAGTTCGTTCGGGAAGAGTTCAAGCGTTTGGGCGCGAAAGAGACGTTTCTGAACTACGCGCCCGGCGACAAGAAACCGTATCCCTCGAACATTTGCGTGAGCGTGAATGAACAACTCGTCCACGGCATCCCGAAAAACCGCGTTCTCCAGGAAGGCGACATTGTGACGCTTGACCTGGGTGCTACGTTTAACGGGTACGTCGGGGATTCGGCAATCACCGTCCCCGTCGGCAAGGTGAATCCGATAGCGGAAAAGCTACTCGAAGTCACTGAAGCGGCGCTCTGGGAAGGCATCAAGGCTGCGAAGCCAGGGAAACATCTCAACGACGTCCGTGGGGCGATTGAAGACACGATCAAAGCGAGCGGGTTTTCAATCGTCAAAGGGTACGGCGGCCATGGCGTGGGACGTGAAATGCACGAAGAACCCCATGTCGAGAACTTCCGTCAGCGATTCAAAGGACCAGAACTCCTGCCGGGCCTCGTGCTCGCGTTGGAGCCGATGGTCAACGCTGGGGGGCCAGACGTGGTTGAAGGACCGGACGGCTGGACTGTAAGCACGAAAGACGGTAGCTTATGCTGTCATTTCGAGCATACGATCGCCATTCGGACGGGAGGTGAGGCTGAAGTCCTCACGCTCCCGTAGACCTATCTCCGCGAAAACGAGGGTGCATGGCAAAGAAGGAGCCAATTGAAGTGGAAGGAAAGGTGACTGAGCCGCTGCCAAACGATATGTTCAAAGTGCAGTTGGCTGATGGTCACGAAGTTCTCGCCCACCTGGGCCGGGATATCCGCGTTCACTTCGTCAAGCTTCTTCCTGGAGACCGCGTCCTGGTTGAGCTATCGCCCTACGACCTCAGTCGTGGGCGAATCACTTACCGCTTTAAGTAGGCCGCTGTCGCCGCCATCACAGGAGAACGATGAAAGTTCGAGCATCAGTTAAGCCGCGTTGCGACAAGTGCAAGGTTATCCGCCGGCACGGTCGCGTCATGGTGATTTGCGAAAATCCGAAGCACAAGCAGCGGCAGGGGTAGTCCGATGGCACGTATCTCCGGCGTCGACATTCCAAACGACAAGCGCATTGAAATTGCGTTGACGTACATCTATGGCATCGGGCCAACACGCGCGAAGGCGATCCTTGGGGATACCGGGATCAACCCCGATACCCGCGCCCGCGAGCTGACCGATGACGATGTGCTTCGCATTCGCGACTTCATCGACAAGCACTACACCGTTGAAGGCGACCTGCGCCGCGAAGTTCGCCAGAACATCGCCCGTCTGGTCGAAATCAACTGTTACCGCGGGCAGCGCCACCGCCGGAACCTCCCGGTTCACGGCCAGCGGACCCGCACGAATGCGCGCCAGAAGCGTGGCGCGCGCAAGACGGTCGCCGGCAAGAAGCGCGCCGGAAAGAAGTAGGAGAGGGACCCACATGGCAGATGCAAAACGTGGAGCCGCCGACAAAGCGCGCCGCCTGAAGCGGCGCGAACGGAAGTCGGTCCCTCGTGGACGGGCGTACATCAAGTCGACGTTCAACAACACGCTCGTGACAATGACCGACCCGAACGGGAACGTCATCGCCTGGGCAAGCTCGGGCGGCTCGGGCTTCAAAGGTTCGCGCAAGGGAACGCCCTTCGCCGCGCAGCTGGCCGGCGAAAACGCTGCCAAGCGCGCAATGGAACACGGCCTTCAATCCGTTGAAGTGTACGTCCGAGGCGCCGGAAGCGGCCGCGAAGCGGCCATTCGGGCGCTCCAGGCAACCGGTCTCAACGTCACCGCTATCCGCGATGTCACCCCAATCCCCCACAACGGTTGCCGCGCTCCCAAGCGGCGCCGGGTATAGGAGCCAACTGAGTCAATGGCACGTTACACCGGCCCCGTTTGCCGTCTCTGTCGCCGTCACGGCGAAAAACTCTTCCTCAAGGGTGATCGATGCTTCACGCCTAAGTGCAGCTTCGACCGCCGTCCAAATCCTCCGGGACCGCGTCCCGCCCGGCGCCGCAAGGTCTCGGACCGCGGCCTGCAGCTGCGCGAGAAGCAGCGCGCACGCGTCGCCTATGGCGTGCTCGAAAAGCAGTTCGTGCGCTACTACAAGGAAGCGATTCGAAGCACCGGTGTTTCGGGCGAGAACCTCGTTCGCCTGCTTGAAACGCGGCTCGACAACATCGTCTACCGGCTGGGATTCGCAGATTCGCGGAACCAGGCTCGCCAGCTCGTCCGCCACGGCCTTATCTCCGTGAACGGTCGCAAGCTGGATGTGCCTTCGGCCCACCTGAAGGAAGGCGACGCCGTTGCCTTCACTCCTCGTGGCATCCGCAGCGAGTACTACAAGATCGTCCAGGAGACGATGAAATCCAAGAACCCGCCCACGTGGCTCTCGCTCGATGTGGCGAACCTTTCGGGCCGGGTAACCGCGCCGCCCGCAGTCGCCCATGGGGAGACTCACCAGTTCAACGAAAACGTCATCATCGAGTACTACTCGCGCTAACCAGGCACGAGTATCTGCGCGAGAGTAGAGGACCCTAAGAAACATGATGGATTCCCTGGAGTTGATCGGCCAGACGACGGAAAGCGTCGTCCCGCAGCTCACTGTCGATGAAGAGACGGAAAAGTACGCCCGTCTCATCGCTGAACCGCTTGATTCCGGCTACGGGATCACGCTCGGCAACGCCCTGCGCCGCGTCCTCCTCAGCTCGCTTGAGGGAGCCGCAATTACCTCCGTCCGCATCGAACAGGTGCAGCACGAGTTTTCGACGATCACCGGCCTCGCCGAGGACACGACCGAATTCCTCCTCAATGCCAAGGAAATTCGCCTGCGTGCCCTCAGCAACCGATCGGGCACGCTCTCACTCGACGTGGAGGGCCCCGCAGTCGTTACTGCGGGCGACCTCCAGGTGCCGGCGGACTTCGAAGTCGTGAACCCGGAGCTTCACCTGGCGACTATCGATACCCCGAAGGCACGCCTCAACGTCGAGTTCCATGCGGAACTTGGCAAGGGCTACGTCCCGGCAGGTTCCGTCGAAGGCCTCCCGATCGGCGTCATCCCAGTCGATGCCATCTTCACGCCTGTTCGGAAGGTCAACTACCGCGTCGAAAAGACTCGCGTTGGCCAGTCGACGAACTACGACCGCCTGATCCTAGAGATCTGGACCGATGGCACCGTCGGCCCAGTCGATGCAGTCGGGCAGAGCGCCGATATCCTGATGGACCAGTTCGCGCTGTTCAGCCAGATGGGGCGCCCTGAGTACACCACCAGCAACTACCCGGGCTCGCTCGGTTCCGGGCCTTCCGTCGGTGGCCTGTTGATGCCGCCGGACCGGTACAACACACCGATCGAAGACCTCGCGCTTTCCGTTCGTGCCTACAACTGCCTGAAGCGTAGCGGCCTGATGACCGTTGGACAGGTCCTTGAAAAGACTGAAGACGAGCTGCTCGCCCTGCGGAACTTCGGGCGCAAGTCGTACGACGAGCTGCGCGATCGGCTGATCGAGCTTGGCTACGTCGACGGCACTGCGGAAGGTCTCGTACCGATCGTCGATGCTCCTTCGGCGAAGCCGATTGCCGGTGGCCGCCCCGGTGCGCCCATGGGCCGGCCGAACGTTCGCCCGGCGGGCCGCTCCAATGCGGTGCTGATGGACGACGACGAAGAGGAAGAGAACCTCAGCGCCCTCGGCAAGGCGTTGAAAGAAGCACTCTTGAAAGATGGAAGCGCCGAGGATCTCATCGGCGCGGACGACGAGGACTAACCGATGCGACACCGCGTACACGGCCGGCACCTGGGCCGCGACACGAGCCACCGCCTGTCGCTTTATCGCAACCTGGTCACTGACCTTCTGCGATACGAGCGGATCACGACCACGGAAGCCAAAGCGAAAGAGATTCGCCCGATGGCCGAGCGCATCATCACGCTCGGACGTCGTGGCGACCTGCACGCTCGCCGCCTCGCGATGCGGTTCGTGTTCGACCCCAAGGTGGTCAAGAAGGTCTTCGACGAAATCGGGCCACGAATGGCGACGCGGCCGGGCGGATACCTCCGCATCACCGGCTTGGAGCCCCGCAAGGGCGATGGCGCCAAGATGGCCGTCATCGAACTGGTCGACTTTGTCGATGCGCCGGCGACGCCGCGCCCGCAGCGCGTGACGGCTGCTCCGACCGCGCCGGTTCGTGCGGCCGCCCCAGCGGCGGTCATTGCTGAAGACGAGGCAGAAGCTATGGCGGAATCCGCCGGTGACGATGCCCCCGAAGAATCGCCCGAGGTTGTGGCGGAATCCGAAACCGACGCTACTGCTGAATCCGAAGCCGAGGCGCCAGCCGCGGATGAGGAAGGCACAGCGGAGGCCTAGCCTTCGTGACCGCGAGACGGTTCGCGGCCACGGTGAGTTACGACGGCACCGCGTTCGTTGGATCCCAAATCCAACCGAACGGACGGACTGTCCAGCAAGAGCTGGAAACCGCGGCGGAGGTGCTCTTCGGGAGCGCCACCCGCGTTGAACTGGCGGGACGCACGGATTCGGGCGTCCATGCCATTGGCCAGGTGGCCGCGTTCACTGCCGAGACCCGGCACGAACCGGCAACCGTCAGGAAGGCGCTCAACGCCAACCTGCCGGAAGATGTGGCGGTCCGCGATGTGCGCGAAGTGCCGGAGGGTTTCGACCCGAGGCGCTGGGCGCGGCGACGCTGGTACCGCTACACCGTTGCCAACGGCGAAGCGCGCGAGCCGCTGATGCGCAGCAGCGCCTGGTTCATCGAGGGAGACCTCGATGTCTCGGCAATGCAGGCAGGGGCAAGTGTGCTGACCGGGAAGAGGGACTTCAGTGCCTTTTCCGGGACACTCGAACCTGGACGCACTCCGGTGCGGACGGTGTTCAAGGCAGGTTGGAGCTGCGAAGGCAGCACCCTCCTGTTCGATATCGAGGCAGAAGCGTTCCTGCCCCAGATGGTCCGCCGGATAACCGGCGCGCTCATCCGGTGTGGACGTGGAGCCGCAACTGTGGAGGAAATCGTCCGCCTGCTTGAACAGGCAACACCCGGCTCGATGGCGTACGTCGCCCCCGCGCATGGGTTGTGCCTTCAAAAGGTTTGGTACGACGAGGGATATACGGCATGAACACGACAGTGCGAATCAAGCAATCGCA
>JBDTNM010000193.1:0-6329 GCA_039933735.1 bacterium
CTACCCTGCCAGCATGACCCGAAGCATGCTTCCCCGCCTGTTCCTCGTGGTTGCGCTTCCTGCGACCGTCTTCCTGGCTTCGTGCGGGGGAGACGACGACGACGCGACCGCCACGCCCACGAAACCCCCTGCTGCCACCGGGACGACGGTGCCAGAAAAGACGCCGACCAAACCGGCCGCGGCCTCAGCAACTACAGGAGCTTTAACCTTGACCAATCCCACAGTTACCGCCAGCGGATTGAAGTACGAAGACACTGTCGTCGGCACCGGCGCCAGCCCGAAGACGGGCCAGCGCGTGACCGTCCACTACACCGGCACGCTCACGAATGGCACAAAGTTCGATAGCTCCGTAGACCGGGGGCAGCCCTTCACGTTCGTGATTGGCACCGGCACAGTGATCAAGGGTTGGGATGAAGGCGTCGCGACGATGAAAGTTGGCGGCAAGCGGGTGCTCTACATCCCGGCGGCGCTGGGCTACGGCTCACGCGCGAACGGGCCTATCCCTGCGAATTCGGACCTGATCTTCCAGGTTGAGTTGCTTTCGGTTCAGTAACCCGCCGCCGACGTTATTCAAGATCCGAAGTGCCTCGTTCGGGCGAACTCGCGGCCCTACTTAATCGCGGCGAGGTCGGTCAGCATCAGGTCGATCTTGGCGTTGCGATCTTTGACCGGTAGGCCGAGGACTTCGGCCCAAGACGAGCAGGTTGCCTCGAAGGGTTTGTAATCGGCGCCGACGTATTGATTGGCTTTGCCGGTGTGTACGTCATTGCAGAGGTTGGAAACGGGGTCGGTGGAGAGCAGGTTTCCACTGTTGCACTGGGCCTTCCCATCAACTTCGTCCTGGACGCATTGCTTCATCGTGGTCAGTTCTTTGGTGAAGCCAGCCGCCATGGCCGCGGTGGCCGCGGGATTGGTTTTGGCGGCTCCTCCGCTATCGTCGCCTCCACCGCCGCAAGCGGCGGCAAGTGGCAGTACGAAGAGGGCGGCAAGAAGTAGTTTTTTCATGTGTGGCGGAGTGTATTGAACGCGGCATCCAATGCAAGCCTGAAAAAGTGAGCCTCTGGTTCACTATCTCTGGTGCTGAACGGGAAGCGTGATTCAGGTGTCACAGTTCGCGGTAAAGCCTGCCGTGGCCGAGAGCCGCCGTCAGCGCGCAAAGTTCGGCTTGCGCCTCTCGAGGAAGGCAGCGACCGCTTCCTTGTGGTCGCCTTCGAGCCGGGCGGCGGCGTTCTGGGCGTTTTCACGGAGCATCACGGATTGGACGTCGGAGTCGGTCGCGTTGGTATCGAGCACGCGCTTTACGCGAGCCACGGCGGCCGGGGCGTGCTGCGCGATCATCTCGCCGAGCTCCACCGCGCGGTCGATGAGCCGGTCGGGCGCTACGACTTCCGAGATAAGGCCGGCGCGTTCCGCCTCCGCCGGGTCGACGAGCCGGGCCGTGAGGCACCACTCCCGTGCGCGTCCAAGCCCAACAAGCTGCGGAAGGAAGTAGGAACTGCCGAGTTCCGGGACGAGCGCCATTTTCACGAAAGCGAAGCCGAACTTCGCGTTCTCGCTGGCGATGCGGATGTCCATGGGCAGGATGTGGGTAACGCCCACGCCCACCGCGACGCCGTTCACCGCTGCGATGGTCGGCTTGGGCATGCGCCGCAGAAACGCGAGCCAGTTGTCTTCGCCGGCTGTCGCCGAGCCAGTGGCTGCGCCGCCACCCGCGATTTGCCGTGCCCAGCCGCCGACATCGGCGCCCGAGCAGTAGGCCCGGCCGGCGCCCGTGAAGACAATCGAAGAGATAGCCGGGTCGGCGTTCGCACGCTCTACAGCATCTTTCAACTCGAACATCATCTCGTTGTTCCAGGCGTTGAGGCGTTCGGGACGATTGAGGGTGAGGATCGCGACACTGCCGCGCTGGTCGACGATGACGTTCTGGTAGTCCATGCCGGGAGCCTCCGTTGAATGGTTCAGGAGTAGATGGCTTTGACGCCGAAGAGTTGCCAGCCGGGGCGCCCCGCACCCGGCCCGATCGTGTCGGGCGCCAGTCCGTGATGGTCTTCGGCGACGAGGGCTTTTTCGATAGCCCAGCGCGAAAGACCCTGGACCGCTTCCATGCCGGACATTTCATCGAGGCTGAAGAACCCGGCTGCGGCAATTTCATCGCCGTCATGCCTCGGTTCGCCGGCGATGAGGTCCAGGCGGAAGACGACGTAGATGTTGGTGCTCGGGCCGCCGAGCGAGCCGCCGACGGAGTGACGAAAGGCGATGACGTCGCGCACGCGAGCTTCAACCCCGGACTCTTCGAGGACTTCGCGTTCGACTGCCTCGGAAAGCGGCTCGTCGTGTTCGGCGTAGCCGCCGGGGATTTGCCACGAGCCCGCGAACGGGTTCTGGCCGCGCTGGACGAGCAGGGCCTTGCCATCGCGGATGACGACGCCGGCGCATCCAATCGAGAAGTCTCCGTAGTGGACGAAGGTGCAGGACGGGCATGCGGGCCGGTCGCGGCCGCCGTCGAGCCTGGTGGTGAGTGTCATGGAACAACGTGGGCAATAAGTTGGGATAGCCATTGGCGGCGAGTATAGAGATGGCTGCTCAAGCTGGAAATTGCGCGAAGTCCGCGGGAGACCGTTTCCAGCTCCGGGCGGATCCTCAGCAAAGCCAAGGCCGCGTAAACTCGGTCACCCGGAGGGGTCCTATGAGCACCTTCATCCTCGTCCCCGGCGCGGGCGGTTCGGCCTTCTACTGGCATCTGGTGGTGCCGGAGCTCGAAGCGCTCGGCCATGAAGCAATCGCGGTCCAGCTTCCCGCCGATAGCGACGATGCGGGCCTCGAGGTCTACGCGGAGACGGTGGCACGCGCAGCCGGCGACCGGACGGGTGTCATTCTCGTGGCCCAGTCGATGGGCGCCCTGACGGCACCCCTGGTCGTGGAGCGTACGAAGGCGCGAATGATCGTGCTGGTGAACGCGATGATCCCTCTGCCGGGCGAATCTGGCGGCGCGTGGTGGGAGAACACGGGCCAGGCCGAGGCGATGCGCAAACACGCCGCCGAAATCGGCATTCCCGGCCTTTCAATGGATGACGGAGAGGCGCTCTTCGGCCACGACGTTCCCCCGCATGTCTTCGAGCAAGCGAGTGAACACATCCTTCCTCAGTCCGGCCGGCCGTTCGGTGACCCGTGGCCCCTCTCTTCGTGGCCGGACATTCCCACTCGCGTCGTGCTTTCGCGCGATGATCGCCTCTTCCCGGCGGAATTCCAACGGCGTGTCGCCCTACAGCGTCTGGGGCTGGTGCCGGATGAACTCGATGGAGGGCATCTTGTGGCGCTAAGCCAGCCGAAGAAACTCGCCGCGCAGTTCGATTTGTACAGCCGCGCTTAACCGCGCCTCTCCATGACGAGTCAGCGCTTTAAACGGCCGAGATAAAGCTCAGCAATTTCCCAGCGTCTCCCAATGTTGGTCTTACGAGGCGGCCTCACTGTGAAGGTTGTCCGGTTCCACAGACCGAAATTCCCAAAACGGACCGGACGGGAGACAGTTCACCATGAAAAACCAGAAATTGATCTCGCTCGGCGCCGGAATGGCGGCCGTGGCTTCGATCGCTGGCGGCACGATTTTCGCGCTCAGCAGCAACGCCGGTTCATCCTCAGCCCTCGGGTTGAGCGATGCCCAGGTCAACACCATCGCCACCAACGTCGCCGCGACCCCTGAGGCCGACCGCGACGCCTACATCGAAAAGCTTGCCGCCAACCTGGGCGTCGATGCCCAGAAGCTGAAGGACGCCATCAAGTCGACGAACCTCCAGGTGCTCGACGAAAAGGTTGCCGACGGCAGCATCAGTTCGACCGACGCTGACGCCCTTCGTACCCGCATCGAAGGCAGCGACGGCACCTTCTTCGGCATCGGCGGCCATGGCGGACGCGGTGACCGCGGTCCCGGCGGCCCGGGTGGCCCCGGCGTCCCGGGCGGCCCCGGTATGGGAGTAAACCAGGATGACCTGGCCACGTTCCTCGGCATCGATGCGGCCACCCTGCGCACGGAACTCCAGACCAAGTCGCTTGCCACCGTCGCGACCGATCATGGCAAGTCCGCGGACGCCCTGAAGACCTTCCTCACCGAATCCGTGAAGACCTCGCTCGCCCAGGCCGTGTCCGACGGCAAGATGACGCAGGCCCAGGCCGATGAGCGTGTCGCCGCCTTCAGCGCCAACCTCGACACCGAAATCAACGAAATTCACACCATGGGCGACCACGGCCCCCGCGGCGGGATGACTCCCCCGAACGGCGGCACGGCTCCAGCACCTGCGCCGACGAACTAACCCCTCCTCCAGTTCGTTTTCGCCAGGCATAGGAAGGGGCGCTTCGTTAACGGAGCGCCCCTTCGTTACGTCCGAAAGAGGCGTTCATTCGCGTAATCACTTCATCAGTTAAGGGAATTCCCGATTGACATTTTAGAACATGTGTTCTACTTTTGTTCTACCACAACAAGGACTGTCCAAATGCGCTACGTAGCACTGTTGTTTCCCCGCCTCGGCATCCAGGTCGCTCGCCGGGTCCACCCGGAGCTCGCTGGGCACCCGTTCGCGCTGGTCGCCGGCCAGGGTGACTCAGGCCTGCTAAGCGCCGTCTCCGTTGAGGCGACCGCCCACGGCGTCGAGCCTGGGATGACCTGCCTGCAGGCGGGGCAGCGGTCCGCCGGGATCGCGATGGAAGCGGACAACGCAGGCCAATGCCTTGCGGCACTGGAGGCGGCGGTCACCATTCTCCGGGGGCGCGCGACAACCAATGTCGCGATTGTGTCGCGAAACGAAATTGTTGTGTCGTTGGAAGATCTTGATTCCCAATTCGCCGATGAGGGCGCGGCCGCGCTCGCGTTCGCCGGTCTTTTGCGAAACCGCACCGGGTTCGATGTCCGCGTGGCAGTGGCCTCCACCGTGCGCGAAGCTCGTTGCGCGGCGAAAACGGCTCGGCGTTTCCCCGTGATTTGTACCCCGGACGAATTGGCAGGTCCGGAGGCGCTGCCTCAATACGAGCCGCTTGCTGCGTCGTTCCGCTGGGAAGCCCCCGCTGGCTCAGAGGTCGTGAAAGCACGAGTTCGCCGCATGCTGGTGATGCTCGAAGGGATGGCCAGCGAGTGCGCGCAGAGCTTCCGCGAGGTCCGAATCGAACTCGAACATGGCCCCTACCGGCGCGCGATCGCGCTGCGGCCCGCCGCGCCGATTCACTCGGCCCGCGAAGCCATGGACCTTGTCCAGGCGAAGTTGGATGCCTCGGCCCTCGAAGGGGCGACCTCCATCCGCGTCGTCCTCGATGGCGCCGGCCCCAGCGTCGAAGTCCTTCCCTGGCGAGCGCCCGTGGCGCAGCTGCACCAGGTCTCCGGCCCGGCCGTGCCGATCCAGCGCCGCCTGTTGCGAGCGAGCTAACGGCCCAGGCGGGCTCGTTCCACAATCAACGGCTTGAGGGCATCGGCATAGGCGCGATGGACTTCGGCGCCGTTGTGCATTTGGTCCGGGCGATTGGTGACGTCCGGGAGCGAACTGATGACTGCCTGCCGATCGACCCAACCGTAGCGACGGGCGTTCGCCATCGCTTTGATCGCCGCATTGAAGCGATCGACTTCGGCCCGCATGTGAGGCAGACGCTTCTGGATGACGGGGCCGTTGTACGTCGTGCCCATCAGAATCGCGTCGATGGATTCGTCCCTCGCTATGCGGTCCACCGCCGCCTGGTAGAGCGCGAGCAGGCTGTCGTAGTCGATGGCTGAGTCGCGTCCGATGGTTTTCCCCGCGAGCGAGTGCGCGCGGAGATTGACGCGCTCGCGGAATGAACCTTCGTTGGCCGCCGTGAATTCGTCGAACCAGGCGAACCGGCGCTCGAACCAGTCCCCGGCACGCGTTCCGAACCGCCGGCGAAGGCGGTTGCCAACGCTAGGTGTCGACATCATGAACGCGGTGGTCCCGAAGATGACGAAGTCCGGAGTGGTTTCGGTGAGGCAGCGATCGAGGTAGTCCATCGCATTTGGTGTGTGAACGTACAGTCGGCGATGGAGCACTTCGACCGGCTGCCCGATGAGCGCCGGCAGTTCGTTGCGGAGCAGTTCGCGCCACGAATCCGAGTAATCTGCCAGGAGGGTGCCTTCGCTGTCGGAAGCTCCGAGGATCAGGAGACGCATGGGACAAACCTGCGACACAAGCCCTGGGTGTAGCGGGGCCTCAACGTTGGGCCGCCGGGCGATGAAGCCGAGGTTTGTCGACCGTATCGCCACCAGCAACCGCTCGGGCGACTGACGCTCCGACAAGCGCGTGCAGGGCCGGCGTCTTGTGCACGTCGTCCACGAAGAA
>JBDTNM010000194.1:0-6303 GCA_039933735.1 bacterium
CCGTGACATCGCGGAACGGTGCCGGCTAGGGCCGGGAGACCTGCTCCGCCGTCGCTTCATTCGTAGAGCGCAGCGGGCGGCGTTGCCCGGTTCGCGGCTCGCGGTGCGGCGAGTCCGGGGACGGTTCTGCCGTGCCGAAGGTCCCGCCCCGGGCGAATTCCGCCTCCATCACTTCGCGATGAATGACATCGATTCGGCGCAACGAGCGGCTGGCGAAGAAGATTATCAGCGCGAGCAGCGCCGTCGCTATCGAAGCACTGGCGACCGCCACGCGCACGCCAAACTCTTCCGCTATCGCGCTCACCGGCACGGTGCCAAGCGGCGTCAGCCCGAAGGTCATCATCATCAGGCTCATCACACGCCCTCGGACTTCGTCGGGGATGAGCATCTGGATCATGGTGCCGTTGGTGGTGTTGAACACGTTCGCGAACACATCGGCGATGAGCACCAGCGGCAGGGCCAGAAGGAACCACGGGCTGAGCGCGAACAGGAAGAGCGTTGCCCCGAAGGCAAGAAGGCTGGACATCATCAAGCGCAGTTTGCGCGGCGATTCACCGGCCCAGGCCACATACAGCGAACCCATGATCCCGCCGACTCCTGCGAACGCCTGGAGCAACCCGAGGCCACCGTCGCCGACTTTCCAGACGTCGACCGCGAACACCACCAGCAGCGACTGGAATGGCATGGCCAGGAGGATGGGCACGATCGACAGGATCAGCAGGGCGCGCACGGGTGGGTCTCCGGCGACGTACTTCATCCCGCCGACGAGTTCGCTGAGCACAGGCTTCGAGCCCGCGCCTTCCGCCGGCGGCGATTTCGAGACGCGCGACATCGAAAGCAGCGCTGCCCCGTAGAGCACCACGGCCATCACGTACACCCATTTCACGTTCGTCAGCGCGACGATTGTGCCGGCGAGCACCGGCCCGACTACGCGGGCGGCGTTCATGCCGCCCATCTGCAGAGCCATCGCGTTGCTCAATCCCTGGCGGCCGACGATGTTGGCAACAATGGCCTGCCGGGCCGGCATGATGAACGGGAACAGGCAGCCCATGAAAAACACGACCACGAGCAGGTGCCAGAATTCCAGCCGGTTCGTGAGCAGCAGTGCCAGGACGATCATTTCGTTACAGAGCAGCAGTCCCTGCCCGATCATGATCAGCTTCCGCTTTTCGACGCGGTCGGCGACGACCCCGCCGAAGGGCGAAACCACGAGCATCGGGATGGCGACCATCAGATTGATGGCGCCCAGCGCGAGCTTCGAGCCGGTCAGTTCGTAGGCGAGGATGGAGCGGACGAGGAATTGGCCGTTCATCGCGAAGAAAAAGGCGATGTTGGAGAGATAAAGCCAGCGGAACTGCTGGTGCTTCAGCGAGGCGAACGCGCCGCCCGATGAGGACTGAGGAACTTCGAGTACGGACGGCGGCATTTGATTAGCGTAGCACGAAATATCAGCCGGGAATCCGCTGTCACCAGTCCTTGTACGCCGCCGCAGTATGTCGCGGCGGCGGTGGTGGAACGTAGGCCAGGCGCTGTGTTTCGCTCATCGGGACCATGCCGAGAATGGCGTAGATGGGCGCCGGCGCCCGATCGCGGATGCGCCGGGGCATCTCCCAGAGCAGGGCCAGGCACCCGCAAAACAGCGCGAACATCCCGAGCACGCTGAGTACATCGAGCAGCCCCGAATCCGGGCCCGCCTGGCTCAAAATGGCGTCGCCGGCCAGCGTGAAGTTCAGGAAGTTCCAGCTGCCGTGAATGGTCGCGCCGAGGAAGTACGCGCCGAAAAAGCGCGGCTTCCCGCGCAGCATTCCGTAAATGCCAAGCGCCGAAAAGCCGGTCGCGGCGGAGTGAATCGCCCCGGTGCCGGCGCGGGCGGTGGCGAACAGCCACCATTCGTGACCCAACTGCTGTTGACTGATCTCGGCCGGGTTAATGATGGAAAGGCTGTTCTGAAACGTCTCGAGGATGTTGAACCCCGCCCCCGCGAGCACACCCCAGAGGAAGCAGCGAGCCGCGCCGCCTTTTCGAAAGAAGAAGAAGGCGACGAGCATCCCTTTCCAGAACTCCTCGTTCAGTGGAGCGACTACCGAGAGCACGCTGATATCGAAGGCGATGCCCCATGCGCGCGGGAGCGTCGGCAGGTTGTCGCTGATGGCGAACGCATCGCCGCTGCCCTTGAGGTGGATCAGCAATGCCCCGGCGAAGATCAGGTAGAGGGTGTTGATGATTCCGCCGACAGTCGTCGCGCCAACCGCCCCGTAAATCACGCCCGACGACCATTCCCGCCAGCTCAGCGGCCAGGCCCACGCATTGAACTTCAGGTAACGCTGGGCCACCACCAGCGAAATCGCCAACGACGGCAGCGAGACGATGAGCACATTGGTAATCGGGAACAGCCAGGCCAGCGATTCCGGGTGGTTCACTTCGAACTGGCCGATCGCGACCAGCAACGGGAAGGAGCCTGCCATAAAGGGCGCCGCCCACTTCCAGCGTGGTAGCGACATAGCCGAAGAGCCGACTTTGCCGAGGGAGGAGGCCGCCTGGTAGACGAGCATTCCGCCGAGCGACATGGTGACGATGGCCGTGCCGAGGGCGACGTTGATTTCGAACAGCCGGCGGCGCGGGCCGAAACTCAGATCAGAAAGCAGTCCGAGGGCGGCCAGCCCATTGAGGAAGGCGAGGCTTCCGACGACCACCGCTCCACTGAGCACCAGCGAACGGCGCCCGCCGATTCGGCTATTCCTCGAACCGGGTGACGGTGCCGGCCGAAACAACGAATCGGGCGGCGGCTTTGGTCATCACTTCGCGCAGGCGGTCCGGGTCAGCGGTTGTCACGAGCGTCTGCTGGAACGTGTCGATGTACTCGAGGACGCCCTTGCGGCGGCGCGCGTCGAGTTCGCTGAGCACGTCATCGAGCAGCACCACCGGGTCATCGCCGAGGGCGCGACGCAGGTAGCTTGCTTCGGCCAGCCGCATCGAAAGTGCCGCAGTGCGCTGCTGGGCACGCGATGCAAACGAATCGGCAGGCATGCTGTCGATTTCCAACAGGACATCATCGCGGTGCGGCCCAACGAGCGTTGCCCCGGCGCTGATTTCGCGCGCTCGCAGGTTTTGCAACGCCTTGAGCATCCGCGCGGTCCACTCCGAGTCATCGATCGGAACATCATCCGTGTCGAGGCCGCCGAGCGATGGGCGGTAGGTGAGTTGCAGGTCTTCGAGGCCGTCGCTCAGGCGTTCCATCTGCTGTTGCGCCTGCGGCACGATGTGCCCGAGGGCATCGGCCCGCGCCCAGAAGATCAGGCCGCCCGCGTGGGCGAGTTCCTGGTCCCAGAAGTTGAGTTCATGCGAGTTCGCTTCGCGCGCCTGGATTCGCTTCAGCAGGCTGTTTCGCTGCTGCAGCACCTTCTGGTACTTCTGCATCGCCCGGAGATAGCCGCGGTCCACCTGCGAAATCATCATGTCCAGGTAACGGCGGCGCATCAGCGGCGGCCCCGCCACGATCTCGATGTCGAGCGTCGTGAAGAGCACCGCGCAGAGTTGGCCGACTGCATCCGAAGCCTTGCGCGGCACGCCGTTTACGCGGACGCGCTTGCCTGCGCGGTGGCTCGGGTCGGTGGTCCGGCCGACCACTGCGAGTTCGATCTGGAGGTTGCCGGCCGAACGTTCGACCTCGGCCGAGAGGCGCGCTACCGGGAAGTCGCTCGAAACGATGTCGCTTCGGACCAGGTCGCTGTCGTGGCTCGCGCGGCTACTGCGGAGTGTCGAGAGTAAGTAGACAGCCTCAAGGAGGTTGCTCTTGCCCTGGGCGTTGTCGCCCACGAAGAGGTTCAGCCCCTTCTCGAGCTTTACTGCCGACCGCACGTAGTTTCGGTAGTTCGTTAGCTGAAGATCGAAGATGTACACGGCTTATGCCTAGTATAGCTGAGATTGTTAGCGTTGGGCTTACTTTTTTCGAAACAGCAACTTACCTACGAAAAGTCTGTGCCAACCCCCTGTCAACTCACTGTAATCTCCCGCGAATACAGGTACGCGCGCTCCAACAAGGTGAAGCCGCAGGCCGCGTAACACTTCAGCGCGGGCGCGTTCACGCTTGCCGTGCCGATCAGTGCCGTTTTTGCGCCGCGCTCCTGGAGCCGCCTCAGACCTTCCATCACCGTTGCGCGCCCGAGACCCATGCCCGTGTGTGAAGGGCGCGTCCCCACCGGTTCGAAGTTTCCGATCCCCGCGGCCTCGTTGAACCAGCAGATGCAGTAGCTCACCAGCCGTCCTTCGGCGTCCTCGACCACAACGTCGAGCGTCTCGTCATAGACCGGTTGGGCGCGCAGCCGGCGATAGCGCGAAGCGGAGAAACTCGACGGCCCCCAGACCGACCAGGCGTCGCGGTGCAGCTCGGCGCGCGCTTCGACGTCGGCATCGGTGGCGTAGCGAAAGCGCATCCCCGGAGGAAGCGAAGGCGTTTCGATTGGCCCGTCGAGCGTGCGCGAGTAGCGAACGCTGTGCCGTTCCACCCGCTCGTAGCCGGACGACCGAAGGAAGGCGATGCGGGGGCCATCCGATTCGCCTACCTCGGTGGAGAGCGTCGAGTCGCCCAGCATTTCATAGGCGATCGGGACCGTGCCCTCGTTTCCGAGCAATGCCCGCCGCTGGCCTTCGGCCCATGCGAGAACTTCGCTCGCCAGTGCTTCGTCGAAGCCGAGCCGGGGGTGGATGTCGAAAGCGAAGTTGATCGGTGGTTCGAAGATGGCCAGCGCCACCGCTCCACGGTCGTCCTCCCAGATGCGGACGAAATCGGCGAAGCCGGCGTTTTCCGGGAACATGCCGAGTTGCCACGCGATGTCGCCCGGGTTCCAGGTGGATTCGCCGGCCGGGCGCAGTGCCACAGTCTCCGTGGCGAACTGGAAGAGGACATGGATATCATCGCCGCCGCGATAGGCGCGAGAAGAGAAACGAGTCATGCAAGCAACACTCCGTTGAGTCTGAGCGAACGGGACCTGGGAGTGTTAGCTGACCATCGGACGTTTCCTCGCTTGCGGATTCTACGCCCGCGCAAGATCACACGAGCCCGGGCGCCTGGATGTTCGGATTCTTGCGCTCGACCACGTTTTCGAGACGCGCGCGGAGGCCAGCTTCGAGGCTCTCGCTTCCGGTGGGAACGATGTAGAGGTTGCGGGTGCTGACCGCTTCGAAAACCAGTTCGGCAATGTCGGACGGCTGCAGCATCGTCGGCCGCAGGGTGTCCATGAAAGCGCGGACCTGTTCCGGGTTCGCGGTTTGGGCGACTGCTGGAGCGCCGTACTCGGCCTGCCGGTTGCGGCCGGAGTCATAGATGTTGGTGTTCACCAGGCCGGGACAAAGCACCGAAACCCCGAGATTGTGCCCCGCGCGGCCGAATTCGAAGTGCAACTGTTCGGAGAGCGCGACGACTCCGAACTTGGCGACGTGGTAGGGCGTCCCGACCAGGCCCGAAACGAGGCCCGCGATCGACGCCGTGTTCACGATGTGGCCCTCCTCGCCGCTCGCGATCATCCGCGGTACGAAGCTGCGCACCCCGTGGATGACACTCCAGAGGTCGACATCGATCACCCACTTCCAGTCTTCGAGCGAGAGTTCCCAGGAGGCTCCCCCGCTGCCGGCCACACCAGCGTTGTTACAGAGCACGTTGACCCGTCCGAAGCGTTCGTACGACTTGTCCGCCAGCGCCTGAACGTCCTCGATCTTCGCGACGTCCGTGCGGACGGGCATCACCTTCACGCCTTTGGCCGCGATCGAGGCTTCGGCCATGGCCAACGGCTCGGCTTCGATATCGCCCAGGACGATGTTCATTCCGGCTTCCGCGAAACGCGTTGCCATCGCCAGGCCGAGTCCGCTCGCCCCGCCTGTCACCACTGCCGTACCGCCTTCGAAGTTCTCCACGTAGTCCCCCTGTGGCGGTCGACTATACCGGCGAAGGCCGGGGCGCGGCCCGGCGGTTGTGGTTCCCGCATTGGGCGAGTTCCGGCATACTTGCCGCTACGTTTGTGAGCGGGTTCGAATCCAAAATCCAAGATCGAGAATTCAACATGCCAAGGCATCCCAACGAAGTCCTGTTCGAGGGCGAGAAGCCCTTCCCGATCATCCCTACGTGCGAGCATTTCGCCGGCACCGAAGAGCGCATCACCAAGGCGCTCGAACTGCAGAACCGCATGGGCGGCGTCTTCGATATCACGATGGACTGCGAGGACGGCGCGCCCACCGGCGCTGAACAGGCCCACGCCGAAATGGTTGTGCGCATGCAGAACAGCGCTGGCAACCAGCACAACATGTCCG
>JBDTNM010000195.1:0-6299 GCA_039933735.1 bacterium
TTCGCCCTCAGCGTCATGGCAGGCCCAGACCCGTCATCGCCGATCAGCATCAGCGAAGCGCCGGACAAGTTCGCTGGCTCGCTCGAACGCGACTTTCGCGGCACGCGCATCGCCTTCAGCGCGGACTTCGGTGGACTGCCACTGGAACCAGCGGTCGCGGAGGTGCTTCGCGCCCGGCGGACGACCTTCGAAGATCTCGGCTGCGACCTGGACGAAGCCGTGCCCGACCTGGCGATTGCCGATGAAGCGTTCCAGACTCTCCGCGCCAGCGGACTCGCCGTTGCCCGCGGCCCGCTGCTGGAAACGCACCGGGAGATGTTGAAAGACACCGCAGTCTGGAACATCGAGAAGGGACTGAACCTCACCGGTGCCGAAATCGCCCGCGCCGAACGGCTTCGCGTCCAGGTGTTCCAGCGCATGAAGGCGTTCATGGACGTCCACGAATTCCTTGTCCTGCCGGTCAACCAGGTGTCGCCGTTCCCGGTCGAAACGCCCTACCCCACGCAAATCAACGGCGTCGAGATGGATACGTACATCGACTGGATGAAGTCGTGTACCCGCATCACGATGACCGGGCATCCGTCGATTTCGGTGCCGTGTGGGTTCACGCCCGGCGGCCTGCCGGTCGGCGTTCAGATTGTCGGACGCTACCGCGACGAGTTCGGGGTGCTGCAACTCGCACACGCGTTCGAACAGGCGACCGGACTCTGGAAGCAACGTCCGCCGGTGACCGGTTAGGCCAGCTTCTTGGCCATATCGACGATGATTTCGTCGCCGCGAGCATGCTTGTAGCGATCGGTAGCGACATAGCCGAGCCGTTCATACAGTTCGATGTTCTTCGGCAGGAGTGTGCGGACGCTGATCCGGGCCTCGGGCGAGCCTTGCCCGGCAGCGTGTTGTTCCATCGCCGTCATCATCAACGCGCCGATCCCCCGCCCGCGATGCTCGGGCAGGACGGAAAGCCGCCCGATGTAAACGTGGTCCTCGCGCATCTCGAAGCGGCCCGAACCGACCGTGAGGCCGTCCACGTCCGCCAACACCGCACCGCCGTCCGCGATGTGCGCCGCTGTGTCATCGACTGTTTCCCACATCGCGCTCGAAGGCACGCTCAGTACCGTGTCGTATTCGCGGAAGGCCGCCAGCATCAGTTCGCGCACCCGGGCCGCCTCTTCCATGCCGACGAACCGGATGGAGACTTCAGCGCTCATTCAAGGTCCAGGCGCGGACAGGTGTGAAGGCCCGCGGCTACGCGAGCCGCCTCGGAGTTCGTCCGCAGCGACCGCGACAATGAAGAATCCCTGTGAGTCAGTTTTCTGACAAGTTCATTTCGACGGCGCTGATCTGTGAATTTCGGCATTGCAATCGATCGCATTTGGCTTAGTATCGCCCCGAAATGTGACGGCGTTTGCCCGGCATGACGGAGGTATTGTATGAGCCCAACGACGGAAAAACCGCAACAACCGCATTGGCGGGAGTTCCTGCTCGCGCTCTTCGGGGTGCTCGTATTCGGGCTCGCACTAACGGTCGCGACCGTTGGGCTTTCGGGAGGGCATGCCCGCGCCGCCGCGAGCGATGTCACGTTCTCGAAATCAACCGGGGCTATTGGCTCCGGCGATGTCGCGTGGACGATCACCGTTGTGAACAACAGCGACACTTCCCAGGTGGTGCAGGTCAGCGATACCTATCAGCCGCAGGGCACCGGCACGACCCTGAAGACCGACTACCAGGCGGGCCTGGGCGACAGCTGCGTCTTCCAGACGGATCAGGCGGCTTGCGCGCTCAATGTTCCCGCGCACAGCACAGCAATTCTCACGCTGCATTCCACGGTGCCGGCACCGCAGTGCGGCACCACGACTGCTTCGAACAACGCTTTTGCAACAGTCCTTGGCCTCGAAGTCAACGGTAGCCCGGACAACAACAACCTCGTCACCTTCCTCGGGAGTCCGGGGCTCTGTGAAAACGGGAATGTTTTCCAGTTATGCAAACAGTGGGAGGCCGAAGGCGTCCTGAATACGCCGCGGTCATTCACCTTCAACGTCTCCGACTCGTCCCAAACCCAGGATGTCACGTTGCTTGGGGTGCAGGAAGGTGGGAGCCCTGTCTGCGCAGACGTTGAAGCCTCGGGGCTGATCACGGTCACGGAGACCGTGCCGGGTGGCTTCCTTTCACCGGCATTCGACCTCACTTCGAACGATAGCACCGACCTGGTGATTGCTCCGAATGCGGTCCAATTCTTGCTCCTGTCGAACGAATGCTTTGTCGCCACCGGCGTCCAGGTACGGGCCAATGAGGCCAACCTCGTGCCCGCACCAAGCGTCGCATGCACGCTGACCGTGACCAACCGCCAGGTGCCAACGCCGCCGTCACCCTCGCCGCCGCCAACCTCGCCGCCTGGAAGTTGTACGACATGCGTCGAACCGACTTCGACTCCAACTTCCAAGCCTGTGCCCCCAACGCCCACGGCGGCTCCATCGAATACTCCGGCGCCGCCGCCGCCCACAGCCACGGCGACGGCCACGCCGATATCGAACAGCGGCGTGACGGACCCCAACGCTGTCGATGCAGCGAAAACAGCGGCCGCCGCCATCACCCCGCTACCACCTCGGACCGGTGAGACGCGACCAGCGGCCAACGGAGCATCTTCATTCAACGTTGGCGTGGTATTCGCCGGGCTCGTTGCGCTTGCCGGCGGAATGGCCGTCCTCGGGTCGCGAAGGCGTCGACGGAGCTAAGCCCAGTGAGCTGTGGTTCGGCCAGCGTCACAAGCGTTGGCCGAACTGCCCTCGTAGGCGCGTCCGGTTTGATTGAAGGCGTCGCAGGCGAGTCCGGGAGGGCTCGCTCGGCCCAGGCCATGGGAACACTCGTTCCCGCGGGACGCATCTACATCCCCCGATGGGCAGAAGGCGGTTGCGCCTTCAACCCGTTGAGGCGGTGGGGATGAGCTAGCGAGCGAGCCCTTCCGGACTCGCCTCTGGTCGTTGGGTGCCTACCAGGGTTGGCCGAACTGTTCGCGGAAGGTGACTTCTTTCACTGGCTTGCGGCGGTTGCGGCCGGGCCGCGCCTCGGGCCAGCCGAGTGGCACGATGGCGTGGACGGAGACGTTCTCGGGAAGCCCCAGGATGGGCCGCACTTCGGCCTCGCGGGCCCTCCAGCGGGTTGTGAGCACCGTACCGAGGCCGAGAGCATGGGCGGCGAGCAACAGATTCTGGACCGCCGGGAACACCGAGGCGGCGAGGGCCGCAGAGGCGCCTTCGCCTGAGCCGAAGACGTTTTCGGCGCAGACCGCGATGAGCACCGGGACCTCGGCCCAGGGCTGGCGATCCGGGGCGCCGGCGCCGTAGTACTGCTGGCCCAGCTCATCGAAAATCGTGCCGAGGCTCTTCTTGGTCTCGGTGTCGCGGATGACGACGAAGCGCCAGGGCTGGATGTTGCGTGCGCTGGGAGCGCGCGTAGCGGCCTTGAGGATGGTGGCGATGGTCGCGTCTTCGACCGGGCGGCCATCGAACTTGCGGATGGCGCGCTGCGTGGCGAGAAGTTGTTCGAATTCGGCGAAGTCCATGGAATCACCCCTGGTTGTGGATTCAGAATTGTGGATCAGGCGGAGATGAGTTCGATTTCAAGATCGATGAGTTCGGCATCCAGCCGCCAATCCTCGATCGCAGCGGCGATGGCCTGGGCCTGTTCGTCGGCGTGGCGCGAGTCGTTGGAGATGACGGCGGCGGCGATGCTGGCTATGCCGGGGGAATCGAGGTCTTCGGATTCCGCCACGGAGGCGTTGAACCGGTTGCGTAGCCGTTCGACCACCGATTTCACGATGGTGCGTTTCTCTTTGAGGGTGCGGGAAGGCAAGCGCAGGCGGACACGTAGGACGGCGATAGTCACGCCTTGGAGTCTAGAACAATGGTCAGGCCGTGGGTTGAATCGTTTCGGCCCAAGACCACCGGCGAGCAGTGCCGTCGCGAGCCATGACATGTCGGCGGGCGTGAGTCGCTATCCTTCGCCCGTGGAATCGTTCATTGATTCGGGGGCACTGCAACTCTGGGTGGCCGACGAAGGCGATGGCATTCCCATCGTCCTTTCCAGTGGCGGCCCGGGCTGCTGCGATTACCTCGGGCCAGTCGCGGAATTGTTGCGGCCGGGCTTTCGCACCATTCGCTACGACGCGCGCGGTTGTGGCAGGTCTTCAGCGACGAGCGACTTCACGCTTGAGAACAGCCTCGCCGACCTCGAAGCCATCCGCACCTCACTCGACATCGATCGCTGGGTGACGCTCGGACATTCGGCGGGCTGTGAGCTGTCCTTGGCGTACGCAATCGCATTCCCCGAGCGCGTGACAGCCCTAATCTGCCTGAGTGGGGGCCGCGTCGTCGACGACCGTGGCTGGCACGCCGTCTATAGCGCCGGCCGGGATGAGGGCCGCGAACCGCCACTCGATTTCGCGTACCCGCCGAACATGGAGGCGAACTCCGCACTCAACGCCGACTGGAAGAGGTACATCCATCGGCCGGAACTGCTGCGCGACCTGGCCGGGCTGCGAGTGCCGGCGCTGTTCGTGTACGGCAGCGACGACATCCGGCCGGCGTGGCCCGCGGAGCAAATAGCGGCGCTGATCCCGGGGGCGAAATTCGAGATGCTGCAGGGAGCGGACCACCACCTGTGGCTAACCCACGCCGAGGAACTTCGCGGTGAACTCTCCGCATTCCTGGCGTCGATCTCGGTTTAGGGCCGCTCGGATCCTCGTTCCAGTTCCCGCGCTTTCGACGCACCGTTATGCATCCCGTAGAATTCGGCGGCACTGTCCTAGCCATTTTCGGAGTTTCCATGAACACCATCGAGTTCCTTCAGATCTCGTCGGCTGTCGTCCCCGACCGCGAAGCGCTGGTCGAGGTTGGCGGCACCAACAAACGCGTCACCTTCGAAGAGATGTACCCGGCCGTCGTGAAGCTGGCCAACGCGATGCAGGGCCTCGGCATCAGCCAGGGCCAAAAAGTCGCGACCATGGCGGTCAACAGCGCCGACTTCGTGATCACCTACTACGCCTGCGCCATGCTCGGCGTGACCTTCGTCCCCCTGAACTACCGTTCGAAGGACGAAGAGCTGACACACATGCTCAACGTATCGGAATGCCAGGCTGTCTTCGTCTCCGACCGCTACCTGGACCTGGTCGAACGCATTCGCCCCTCGCTGACGACGGTCAAGAACAGCATCTCCTATGGCCAGGCTCGGGCCGGTTTCCTCGCCTACGACGAGATTGTCGCCAGCGCGGGCGAGGACGAGATCTGGACCGAAGTCGATGATAAAGACGCGACGATCATCATCTTCACCTCCGGCACCACGGCCCTGCCAAAGGGCGTCCAGCTGACGTATCTGGACATGACCGCCTACGTAACCAACCAGCAGCCAGCCGACCCCGAAATCCACGACAAGCTGCTCGTTTCGGCGCCCTTCTTCCACGTCGCCGGCGCCACCGCGATGATGCTGGCGATCTGGTGTGGCCGGACGCTCGTGATCCTTCCGCAGTTCACGCCCGAACTTTGGCTGCAGGCGGCTCAGCAGGAACATGGCACGCACGCGTTCGTCGTACCGACGATGCTCAAGCGGATCATGGAAGTGCCGGACTTCGAGAAGTACGACCTTTCGACAATGCGTCAGATCACCTACGGCGCGGCGCCAATGCCGTACGAAGTGGTCCGCCGCGCGTGCGACGTCTTCTCGCCCAAGGGCATCGGGCTGATCAACGCCTACGGCCAGACGGAATCGACGGCGACGCTCACCTTCCTTGGCCCCGAAGATCACGATCTCAGTTCCGACACCGAACTGAAAGAACAGCGGCTGCGTTCAGTCGGCAAGCCCATGCCAGACGTCGAACTCGGGATCATGGACGAGCGCAACAAGCTCCTGGCGCCCGGCCAGGAAGGCGAAATCTGCGTCCGCTCGGACCGCGTCATGAAGGGCTACTACAAGCAGGAAGACGCGACCAGCACGGCCATCATTGATGGCTGGCTGCACACCGGCGACGTCGGCAAGCTCGATGAGGGTGGATACCTCTTCATCACCGGGCGCAAGAAAGACATCATCATTCGCGGCGGCGAGAACATCTCTCCCGGCGAGATTGAGAACGTCCTCGAAGCGCACCCCGGTGTCGAGGAAGCGGCTGTCATCGGCGTGCCCGATGTTGAGTGGGGCGAAGTGGTGAAGGCCGTCATCGTCCCGAAGGCAGGCCAGACCATCACGGCCGACGAAATCAACGCCTACGCCAAGTCACAACTCGCCTCGTTCAAGGCACCGCAATACATCGC
>JBDTNM010000196.1:0-6292 GCA_039933735.1 bacterium
GGCGCTAGGGCTTTGTGAGGTCGAAGGAGTAGGTTTCGATGACGGGGTTGGCCAGGAGGCGGCTGCACATCTGGTCTACCTGGACGGCGGCGTCTTTGGCGTCGGCGGCGGTGAGGGTGACCTGGAAGTAGCGGCCAGAACGGACGCCGGTGACCGAATCGAAGCCGAGTGAACCGAGTGCGCCACCGATGGTGATGCCCTCGGGGTCGTTCACGGTTGGCTTGAGGGAGACGTAGACGCGCGCGAGGAAGGCGCCGGGTTTCGAAGCTCCCGCCTGTTTCGAAGGCTTCTTCTGGTCTTTTTTCTTGTCGGATTTCTTGCTCATTCTGGTAGCTCCTGGCCGGTCAGCATCTTGTAGGCGGTGCGGTAGCGATCGGTTGTGGCGGCGATGACGTCGGCGGGCATCGTCGGTGGCGGGTCGCCATCTTTCCAGCCAGTCTTCGAAAGCCAGTCGCGGACGGGTTGCTTGTCGAAAGAGGGCTGCGAGCCGCCGGCGCGATAGGACTCGGCGGGCCAGAAACGGCTGCTGTCGGGCGTCAGGACTTCATCGATGAGGATGACTTCTTCGTTCCAGTAGCCGAATTCGAGCTTGGTATCGGCGATGATGATGCCGCGTTCGAGGGCGACGGCGTGGGCGTAGTTGTAGACGGCGAGGGTACGGATTCTCATGGCATTGGCTGCTTCGACGCCGACGAGTTCTTCGAGCTCTTCGTAGGAGATGTTCTCATCGTGGCCGACTTCGGGCTTGGTGCTAGGGGTGAAGATCGGCTCGGCGAGACGTTCGGATTCGCGGAGGCCTTCGGGGAGCGGGATGCCGCAAATCGCGCCCGTGCGTTGATAGTCTTTCCAGCCAGATCCGGTGATGTAGCCGCGGGCGATGCATTCGGCGTCGAGGCGCTTCGCTTTGCGCACGAGCATGGAGCGGCCGAAGTATTCAGGACCGAGTTCAAACGGGACCAGGTTCTTGTTTGCCTCGGTGATGACGGCGATGAAGTGGTTCGGCACCACTTCCTTCATCCGTTCGAACCACCAGGCCGAAAGCTGGGTAAGGATTCGGCCTTTCTGGGGGATGCCCGCGGGCAAGACCATGTCAGCGGCGGATATGCGGTCGGTGGCGATGATGAGCATCTTGTCGCCGAGATCGTAGGTATCGCGCACTTTGCCGCGGTAGGCGCGGTTGGGGAGGGTGGATTCGAGGAGAACGTCAGCCACTGCTCTGATCCTTCGCCGCAAAGTAGAAGATGGTTGTGCACGTCGCCAGGAAGGCGCCGATGGGTACAAGCATGATGCCGACCACGAGGATCGCGATGCTCTGAAAGACGAGATCGACGGTGCGGCCGGGGTCTGCGCCGAACGGCGCGACGGCGATCGCGAGGACGATGCTGGTCACGATCATAAGCGCGAGCCCGAAGGGGACGGTTGCGAGGGCAAGGCCGAAGAACGAAAGCATGCGGCCGCGGAGGAGCCGCCAGCTGCCTCCGAGGGCGCCCGTGATCGATGTGCCTTCGATCATGTAAACCTGCAACGCCAGCCCGAAGCGGATGAGGAAGTACAGCATCACGATGATGCCGATCGCGGTGGCCAGGATGAAGCCGTAGAAGAGCGCACCAATGAGAAGCAGGCCGCCCATTCTGGTGAAGGCGGGATCCAGCGCCTCCGCGAGGCGGACGGGCTTGGACTTGATGAGCCCGGCGACGGAGACCATCGTCGCCGATGCTCCGACGAGCGAGAACAGGGATTGCGCAGCGCCGACGAGGACCATCGTGAGGCGGATGCCGTTTGGCGCGTTGCTGAGCCAATCGAACGAGTCGAACTTCGCATTCGGGTACTGGTTGTTGAAGAGGTAGAAGAAGACGACGGCGGTGAGGACGGCGAAGGGAAGTTGGGTGACGGCAATGGGAAGGAGCGTGGCGCGAGGGTTGCGGCGCATGAGTCCGAGGGCACGCAACCAGGTGGCGTCGGGCTTTTTCACCGGCTGGATGTTCAACGCAGGCGGGGTGGTCGCCTCTTCGTTCACAGACCGAGGCGCTCGAAGGTGGCGCCGATGTTCTTCAGGTAGAAGGTGTAGTCGAAGAGGTCACGCAGTTCTTGTTCGTTGATTCGAGAGGTGAGTTCGGGGTCGGCCATAAGCAAATCAAAGAAGCCGGTGCGGCCGTTCCAGGCTTTCATGGCATTGCGCTGGACGATGGTATAGGCGTCTCCGCGGCTCATGCCTGTTTCGATGAGGGCGAGGAGCACGCGTTGGGAGAAGACGAGCCCGTAGGAGCGCTCCAGGTTTTCGCGCATGTGCTCCGGGAAGACCGTGAGCCGGTCCATCACGCCGGTGAAAATCGAGAGGGCGTAATCGAGGACGAGGGTGGCATCCGGGAAGACGATGCGTTCGGTGGAGGAGTGCGAGATGTCGCGTTCGTGCCAGAGCGCGATGTTCTCCATGGACGTGAGGGCGTAGCCACGGAGGACGCGGGCGAGGCCGGTGACGCGTTCGCAAAGTTCCGGGTTGCGCTTGTGGGGCATGGAGCTGGAGCCAGTCTGGCCTTCGTCGAATGGCTCTTCGGCTTCGCGGACTTCGGTTTTCTGGAGGGCGCGAATCTCGGTGGCGAACTTTTCGAGCGAGCCGCCGATGAGGGCGAGGGTGGTCACGAACTGGGCGTGACGGTCGCGCTGGATGATCTGGGTGGAGGCAGCCTCGATGCCGAGGTCGAGCTTCTTGCAGACAATCTCTTCGAGCGCTGGCGGGACGGAGGCGTGGGTGCCAACGGTGCCGGAGATCGCGCCCACGGCGATGGCTTCGCGGGCGGCTTCGAGGCGCTTTCGGTTGCGGCGCATCTCATCGACCCAGACGGCGAGCTTGAGGCCGAAGGTCGTCGGCTCGGCGTGAACGCCGTGGGTGCGGCCGGTGCAGAGGGTGTTGCGGTGTGCTTTCGCCTGCCGTTCAAGCACGGCGGAGAGACCATCGACGCCTTTTAGGAGGAGGTCGCAGGCGTCGCGCAGCTGGAGGCCGGTGGCGGTATCCCAGACATCGGAGGAGGTGAGGCCGAAATGAACGTAGCGGCCCTCTTCGCCAAGCGTTTCCTGGACGGAGCGCAGGAAGGCGGTGACGTCGTGGTGGGTGATGCGGATGTACTCGTTGATCTTTTCGACATCGAAGCCGGCGTCGCGGCGGATCTTCGCGGCAGCTTCGGCTGGAATCTGGCCGAGGTCGGCCCAGGCTTCGCAGGCGGCCACTTCCACATCGAGCCAGCGCTGGAACTTGTTCTGGTCGCTCCAGACGGCGGACATTTCGGGGCGCGAGTAACGGGGGATCACTGAGACATGGTAATGGGCGGGCGGGGAACGGGGAACGGGGCGAAGAGGCTGGCGGGTAGACTTCGGGAATGACTGATCGGTTTTACAAACGACGGCGACTGAACGTGGAGATCTATGCCGCGAGGACGGCTGGAGTGGCGGTGGTGGAGGGCGACGCGGAGTTCTATGCGGAGCTTGCTAGCTCGTCCGGCGGGCCCGCGCTCGAATTGGGTTGCGGGACGGGCCGGCTGCTGGCGCCGCTGGCACGCGGCGGCGTTGAAGTGACCGGCCTCGACCGTTCGAAGGCGATGCTCGGCGAGGCGAAGCGGCAGTTGAAGGCCGAAGCGAAAGAGGTCCGTCGCCGGGTAACGCTTGAACACGGCGACATGACGTCATTCGAGTTGGGGCGGGAATTCGGGTTGGTCTACATCGCGTTTCGGTCGTTCATGATGCTGGACACGGTGAGGGCGCAGCGAGCGTGCCTGACGAGCATCTATCGGCACCTGGCGCCGGGCGGGCGGGTTGCAATTGACCTGTTCGACCCGCTGCTGGGCCGGATGGAACCGGGGAAGAAGTCGCGGAAGTGGGCTTCGTACGGCGAAGTCGTCCATCCGAAGACGCTGAATGTTGTCCGGGTCGAGGTCTCCGGGCGGAGCAACGACCCCTTAAACCAGGTGTTTGAAGAGACGTGGCGGTTCACGGAAGTTGGCCCAAAACGGGTGGTGCGGAGGCAGAAGGAAATACTTCGGATGCGGTGGACGTACCGGAACGAGATGCGTTACCTGCTGGAGCTCTGCGGGTTCACGGACATCGTCGAGTATTCGGATTACAAGAAGTCCCCGCCGGCGTATGGCAAGGAGCAGATCTGGGTGGCGACGAAAGCGGGGCCGTAGCCCCGCGTTCGCTGTGGATTCTGGGCTGAGAAAGTTCGGCCTATCCCTGGGATTGCTTGTCGCGGAAGGCTTTGTAGGCCTCGCGGACGTCGCTGTGTTTGAGGGAGAGGATGGAGGCGGCGAGGTAGGCGGCGTTGCGGGCGCCCCAGGCGCCGACTGCTACCGCCGCAACGGGGACGCCCGGGGGCATCTGGAGGACGCCGTAGATGGCGTCGATCGCGCCGGGAATTTCGCTGGTTGCGAGCGGTACGCCGATGACCGGGAGCGTGCAGTGGGCCGCTACTGCGCCGGGGAGGGCAGCAGCGCCACCGGCGGCGCAGATGAAGACTTCGATGCCGTCGCTCTCGGCCCGCTTGGCGAATTCACGGACCTTATCCGGGTTGCGATGGGCGGACATCGCTTTGGAGACATAGGGGATGCCGAGGTCATCGAGCACTTTCCTGGTTGGTTCCATGTGGGACTCATCGTTCGCTGAGCCCATGAGAATCGCGACGAGGGGGTTAGCCATTAAATTGCCTCCAGGGCGATGTCAGTTCGGTAGTAGGCGTTTTCGAAGGTGACGCGGCGCGCGTTGTCGTAGGCGCGTTCGCGAGCTTCGAGCATGGTTGCGCCGGTTGCAACGATGGTGACTACCCGGCCGCCGGCGGTCACAAATCCGCCATCGACGGCGCGCGTACCTCCGTGGAAGGCGAGAACGTCCTTGTCGAGAGCGTCCAGCCCATGGATTGGGAAGCCGGTCTGGAACGTTTCGGGGTAGCCCTTGCTGGCGACGAAGATGCCCACCGCGGGGCGATCGGACCAACGGACCTCGATTGATGCGAGTTCGCCGAGGGCTGCCGCGCGAGTAACTTCGTAGAGGTCACTTTCGAGGCGAGGGAGGAGCACCTGGGATTCGGGGTCTCCCTGGCGGGCGTTGTATTCGACGATTTTCGGGCCTTCGGCGGTGACCATGATGCCGGGGTAGAGGGTGCCGTTGTAAGGGTGGCCTTCGGCGGCCATGCCACGGATCAGGGGGTCGACGACGATGCGCGTGATGTCCGCGGCGAGGGCGGTGTTGACGCCAGAGCTGGGGCTGTAAGCGCCCATGCCGCCGGTATTCAGGCCCTGGCCGTTATCCAGCGCGCGTTTGTAGTCGGTCGAGAACGGCCAGAGTACGGCCGTCTTGCCATCGCAGAAGGCGTGGGCGCTGGTTTCCCAGCCGGCCATGTCGCGTTCGATGACGATGGTCTCGCTGGAGGCGCCGAACTGACGGTCGATGAGCATCTCACGGGCTGCCTCGATGGCCTCTTCATGCGAATCGCAACCGACGGCGCCTTTGCCGGCCGCAAGCCCGGAGGCTTTGACCCAGAGTTTTCCCTCCGGAAGCGACTCGATGTAGGCGCTGGCATCCCGAAGGTTCTCGAAGGATCGACCCTGGGCACTGGGTATGCCGTTTCTCGACATGAACTCTTTGGCCCAGGCCTTGTTTGCTTCGATCCTGGAGGCGGCCGCTGACGGCCCGTAGCACAAGATTCCCTCGGCCTGGAGGCGATCGACGAGGCCAAGCGGCTGGGGGTCATCGCTGCAGGCGAGGTAGAAGTCGATACGGTTCGACTTCGCGGCGGCGACGATGCCGTCGATATCGGTGGATTTCGGCGCGAGGTTGGTCGCGATCAGGGCAGTTCCGCCATTGCCAGGGGCGACGAAGACTTCCTCGACGTGAGGCGATTGAAGCAGCTTCCACGCTGTCGCGTGTTCGCGGCCGCCGGAACCAACGAGGAGAACGCGGGCGCCCACCTAGGAGTTCACTCCCATTCGATGGTCCCCGGTGGCTTGGGTGTGATGTCGTAAACGACGCGATTGATGCCGGGAACTTCGTTCACAATGCGGTTGGACATACGTGCGAGCAGTTCGTGCGGCAGCCGAGCCCAGTCGGCCGTCATGGCGTCATCGGCGACGACTGCGCGAATGGCGACTGCGTAGCCATAGGTTCGATAGTCGCCCTGGACGCCGACGGTCTTGGTATCGGTGAGCACGGCGAACGTTTGCCAGATATCGCGATAGAGGCCGGCTTCCTGGATTTCGTCCATGACGATCAGGTCGGCTTTGCGGAGGATTTCGAGCTTGTCCTTGGT
>JBDTNM010000197.1:0-6226 GCA_039933735.1 bacterium
TTTTCGATGCGGATCGCGCCCTTGCGTTCGTCGAGGCGTTTGCGGAGGAGGATGAGGCGCGCTTCGAGGTTGTCCTTGATGTCGGGCAGGTCGAGGGTCTGGTCGAGGCGGATTTCCTTGTTGCTGAACTCGCTCCGGCGTTCGTCCTGGTAGGACTTTAAGAGCCGCCAGAAGATGCCGCCGGCCACTCCCTTAATCAGGTACTCATTGTCGATGAAGACGGTGTTGTCTTCGTTATAGAACTTCACCTGGACGGTGTTGCCGGGGGCGGCGGGCGGCGCAGGCGAAGCTTCCGGGCCCGGCGTGGGTGGGCGTTCGGCCGAACCGAGGAAGGCCATGGCCATCGCGATCTGGGTGGCGAGTATGCCCACGACACACTCGTCTTCGGCCTGGAAGGCGCCGACTTCGTGGCTCTGGAGGCAAACCACCCCGACGAGTTTGCGGTGGGCCAGCATGGGGACGATGAGCTGGCTCTGGCTGGCCGCGATTGAAGGCAGCGGGATGGTCCGTTCGAGCGACTTCGCAGGCTGGCCGACGACGGCGCGGGTCGCAGTCGAATAGTGCAGGTCGCGGCCGAGGTTCGTCAGGCGCACGGTTGTGCGGCGGGAGGCGGCGAGCCCGATGATGCCATCGCCGATGCGGACTTCGGAGCCAGTGCCGGGGGCGGCGAAACCGGCGCTGCCAACGGTGTAGAGCCGGTCGCCGGATTCGTCGGCGAGCATGACGAAGGCATGGGCATAGCCGAGTTCGTTCAGGCAGGCGTCCAGCGCGATGGTGAACACATCGTCGAGGTCTTCGGCCTGGGAGATGCGCTGGGAGATGGCTTCCACGCGTTCGAGGCCGATGCTGCGGCGGCCGCCAACATCGGGCGTGCGGCAGGGCACGAGTTCGCAGCTGAGGACCCGGCAGACGTCAGTACCGCGCAGATTGAAAACCTGGTCCATGCCCTCCCAGGCGGCGACCGCATCGAGCTTCATCTTCATGCGTTCGAAGAGGGGGCCTTTGGTTTCGGTGCGTTCGTATTCGAGGTCCAGTTGGAACTGGCGGCCAGTCTCAGGTTCGACGACCTGGATCTGTGCGAGGGGGTTGAGGTTGGCGTTCTCTTCGGTCTTTTTAAAGAACTGGCGGCTGAGCGCGACGTGGCTCTCATCGATCCTCGTGACCACTGAGAGATAGGTGAGGTTCGGCGTGCCGTCCGGGGCGACGGTGCAGATCGACGAGGGAATGATGCCTTCGAAGCAGCTCGGGATGGATTCGAGCGCGTACTGGAGCGCTGGCTGGCTCACAGTTCCGCTCCGGCGTTCGGTCCGGGTGTTTGGTCGAATGCGTGCTCGACGGTGAAGTCGATGCGGGTAGTTTCTTCGAGCCAGCGGTTGCGCATCGATTCCGGGTTGTCGCCGACGAGCGCCATGGCTGTGGTGAACAGTTCGCGGTGGCGTTGCACCCAGGCGCGCTCTTCGGGCGTTGGCTGCGAGGCCGAAAGCCAGCGCCCTTTGAACTGGAACGAACGGTAGCTGATCGGGTCAGCAGTGATCAGCGCGATCCTGCCGTTGAGGGTTAGATTCGTGAGTGCCGTGCCCGACGCAGCCGTATCCAGGAACACCGAGAGCGTGCCATCGGGGTTGATTCGGGGGCCCCAGGCGTTGGCCACCTGCGGCTTGCCGGCGTTGCTGGCGGTGCCAATCTGGAGCGCAATGGCGCCGGACAAGAACTCTCGCATGTCGTCGTCGAATTCGTACATGTGCGGCTACTGGAGCGCGGGGAAACGGCGGCGAAGTGTGGGCGGGTTCACGCAGTAGCAATCTTATCGGATTCGTTTAGTGATCGCTTAGGAAAGCGTAGCGAGCATTTAGGAACGCGGAGGGGTCCCGGCTGGGCATGGTAGTTGCAGCAAACAACAGGGGAGCAACCCGTGAACAGCAACAACATTAGCAACTTCCTCAAGGCCGTTTCGACCGCCGATACCGACGCCCTGCGAGCTCGCCTCACCGGCGAAGTCATCCTCCCGGGAGACGCCCAGTACGACGCGGCGCGCGCCACGAAGGTACTCAACCACAACCGCAAGCCTGCCGTCATCGTGCAGCCGAAGACCAGCGGCGACGTCGCCGAGGCGATCAAATTCGCCCGCACCCAGGACCTCGCGCTCGCCATCAAGAGCGGCGGCCACAGCGTATCGGGCCTGAGTGTGCTCGATGGCTCCGTCGTCATCGATATGACCGAATTCAAGAAGGTCACCATCGACCCGCAGCGCAAGACGGCCCGGGTGCAGCCTGCCGCGACTTCTGCCGACCTTGCCGCGCCGGCCCACGCGTATGGCCTTGCGCTGACCACCGGCGATGCCGGTTCGGTCGGCCTCGGCGGCCTAACGATTGGTGGCGGCATCGGCTTCATGGCCCGAAAGCACGGCCTCACGATCGACAACCTGCTTTCCGTGGAAGTCGTCACGGCCGAGGGCGAGTTGGTGCGCGCATCGAAGGATGAGCACAGCGAACTGTTCTGGGCGTTGCGCGGCGGCGGCGGCAACTTCGGCGTCGTCACCGAATTCGAGTTCCAGCTTGCGGACGTCGGCCAGGTCTATGGCGGGGCGCTGATCCTTCCCGCGACGGTCGAGAACATGCGCAAGTACATCGACTACGCGCTGGCCGCCCCGGATGAACTGACCACGATCACGAACGTCATGCATGCGCCGCCGGCCCCGTTCATCCCCGAGTCGCGCATCGGCGAACTCGTGATGATGGTCCTCATCGTCTACGTCGGAGACATGGCCGAAGGCGAACGCGCCGTGCAGCCGCTGCGCGACATCGCGACGCCGGTGGCGGACCTGGTAGGCCCGATGCCGTATCCCGTGATCTATGACTTCACGGAGCCGGCGACGCACCCGCACTACTCCCACATCCGCAGCATGTTCTCGCACGGCATCAGCGATGATGCCATTGGCCGAATGCTCGAAGTCATGCACCGCGCGACTTCGCCGTTCAGCATGGCCCAGGTTCGCCCGCTCGGCGGCGCCTTCGGGCGAGTACCGGCCGAAGAGACCGCGTTCGCGCACCGCGATAAGGACTTCTTCTTTTCGGCGATGGGCCTCTGGTTCGACGAAGCGGACGACGCTGCCAATCGCGCGACGCACCAGGCCTGGACTGAGGATCTCTGGGGCGCGGTGAAGGCCGAACGCGACGGCGCCTACGTCAACTTCCTTGCCGACGAGGGCCGAGCCCGCATCGCGGAAGCCTACCCGACCGATACCTACGCTCGCCTCGCGCAGGTGAAAGCCGCCTACGACCCGGAGAACATCTTCGCCGGCAACCAGAACATTCGCCCCGTGGCCACGCTCGCCGAAGAGCGCGCCGCGTAGTTCAGCAGGAATTGGGTCTCCTGAGAGACGGTGGCCGGGCAACCGGCCACCGTTCTTCATTTTGCGGATGGGAGTAACTCGCATTCGTGGTTATCCTGAGGGCATGGCGAAACCAACCGCACCGGGCCTCCTGCCTTCGACTTCAAATCGGATTCTTCGCCTGCTCCATGCTGGGGACCGGGCACAGCTAGAAGAAATGGGAAGACGGTCATCCGTCACACAAGGCGACGTGCTCCAGGAGACGGGCGAACCAATCGAGAAGATCTATTTCCCCCTCTCAGGAGTGCTCTCGCTTATGGCGGTATTGAGTACCGGACAGTCGGCCGAAGTGGCGAGCATCGGCCGGGAAGGATTCGCGGGACTGCCAGTGTTCCTTGGGGCGAAGATCGCTTCGACGCAGACGTTGGTGCAAGTGGCGGGCGAGTGCATAGAACTCGATGCGAACCATTTTCGGAAAGAGATGTCGAGTGGCGGACGCCTGGCCATCATTCTCGCGCGGTACGCCGAACTGCTTTTCCTAAGCGCTGCGCAGTCGACCGCTTGCGGCCGTCTTCACACGGTGGAAGAGCGACTCGCGCGGGCGATCCTCACCTGGCATGACCGCCTCGACCGCGAGACGCTGCCTGTCACTCAAGATTCGCTCGCGGAGGCACTCGGCGTCCGGCGGGCGAGCGTGACCGTGGCGATGAGGACGTTCGTGGACAGCGGTGCGATTCGCCGCGGCCGGGGCCGTATTTACTTGACTGACCGGAAGAAACTTGAGGGACATTCGTGCGAGTGTTACAGCACGATCCAGGAAGCTTTTGACCGCGAAGTCGGCTAATCGAGCGATGTGCCACGGAGGCGAGAGGGCGGTAGGCTAAACGCGTGATTGTGGTGCTTTTCGGTGCGAACGAGTTGGCCATGCGCCGCCGGCTGCAGGAACTCAAGGATGAGGCCGACGGCGGCAGCGGCATGCTCATGACGAACCTCACGACCGTCGACGGCCGGGATGCGAAGCCGAATGACGTGATTGGGCCGTGCATGTCGCCGCCGTTCCTCGCGCCCCGGCGGCTGGTGGTTGTCGAACATCTGCTCGAACGCTTCGAAGCCCGTGGTGGCGCCCGTGCGGGGCGCGCCCTGGGGCCGTGGGATGACGCGGTGGCTCAACTGGCAAACGGTATTCCGCCAACCACAACACTGGTGTTCTTCGGTCAGCCGTTCCTTGCCGAAGGCCGCGCGAGGAGCGTCTCGAAGACCAACCCGTTCGTGGCCGCCCTGGCGAAATTGCCGGATGTCAGCATCGAAGAACACCCGGCGCTGGAGAAGGAGCACCTTCTTCGCTACATCAGCGAAGAGGCGGCCCTGCGCGGCATTCGCTTCAAGCGCGGTGGCGGCGAATTCGAAGCCCACGAAGAGCGCCCGGCGGAGACCGACCCGGTCCAACTGCTGGCGAACTTGCTGCACGGGGACACGCTCACTATTGCGAACGAGCTGGACAAGTTGGCCCTCTACGCCCGGGACACGGGCGGGGAGATCACCGTCGCCGAAGTGAACCGTGTCTCCCATGGCGACCGCGAGGCAAAGTCGTGGGACCTCACGGATGCGATCATTTCGGGGAACCTCTCCAACGCCCTTGGCGCCTTGAACACGCTGAAAGAATCCGGCGAGAACCTGCAGGGGCTGCTCGGGCTGATTACTGCCCGGTATCGCTCGCTGGCGCCCGTATCCGAACTGGTGGCGCAGGGCCTGGCGAAGGACGCAGTTGCGGAGACGCTGAAACGCCCGAACAACTACCCGTTGCAAAAGGACATGGAAGCCGCCCGGCGACTCTCGCCTCCCGTCCTCAAGAAGGCCTACGGATTCCTGGTCGAGGCAGACCGGACCAACAAGATGGGTGAAGTGGACGAGGAAGTGAGCATCGACATCCTGCTCATGAAGCTCTGCGCGCTCGTGCCTGCCGTCGCCTCGTCCAGCCGGCGCTAGGGAGTACTCCCGCGAGGTCGTCGCCGGCCGCTGCTGCCTTCGAAGAACGGGAACATCGTCAGCGTGATATGGCGGTGGCCCGAGAGCAGCGTCTTGAGCCGCTTGAGGCTCTGATTGACCAGCGGCCGTTCGTAACGGTGGCGCACCTCCAGTACCGGCAACAGCACCTGCACCTCGTAAGGGGCGATGTGAGCCAGGTCCTGGATGTAGTTCGCGACCGGGTCGGCGACGGTACGGAAGGGCGAATCGATCACGATCAGCGGGATGTTCGGGAACTGGTGGACCCAACGTTCAGCCACTGTTGAGGGCTGGTCGGGGTCGACCCGGACATGCACCGCGCGGACGTCGCGGGAACGTTCGCAGGCCGCTCCCAGGGCCATGACCGTTGCGAGATTGATGTCTTCAACCGGCACCACAATGGGGACGAACGAGGCCCCTCGGGGGGCCATGTCGAGCACCGCCTCGGGCGTGACGAAGAGGTTTCGGCGGACGCGCTGGTAGAAGCGCCCGATGAGCCACGTGCAGTACGCGATTATCGGCAGGACGATGGTGATGAGCCATGCGCCCTCGGTGAACTTCGCCAACAGGATGACAACGGCGACGATGAAGGTTGCCGTTGCCCCGACTCCGTTGGTAATGGCCTTTCGCTTCCAGTCCGGGCCGCGTTCGTGCCGCCAGTGCCTCACCATTCCGGCCTGGCTGAGGGTGAAGCCGATGAACACGCCGAGCGCATAGAGCGGGATGAGCCGTGTGGTCTGGGCGTTGAAGACGACGATGAGCAGGCAGGCGAGGAGGGACAGGACGATGATCCCGTAGCTGAAGACGAGCCGGTTGCCACGGGCGTGGAAGACGCGCGGCATATACCCATCCCGAGCGAGGATTGCGGCGAGGCGCGGGAAATCCGCGAAG